>JAEYZK010000185.1 GCA_023428085.1 Pseudomonadota bacterium | reverse complement strand
GCCCGGACGCGCCGCGCGTCGTGGCCAAGGGCGCCGGGCGCGCGGCGGCCCGCATCCGCTCCGCCGCGCGCAGGGCGGGCGTCCCGATCGTGCGCGACGTGGCGCTCGCGCGCGCCCTGCACCGGCTCGTCGAGGTCGGCGACGAGCTCCCCGAGGAGCTCTACGAGGCCGCGGCGGTGGTCCTGGCGCGGCTCTACCGGCGGGAGGTCGCATGAGGATCGCGCGGGAGCGGATGGCCAAGGTCCCCGGGGTGGAGACGCTCGTCTCGGGCGCCCGCGCGATCGGCGGGCGCGGCCTGGGCGAGGCGCTGCTCGCGTTGTCCGTCCTCGGGCTCGTGGTCCTGCTCGTGGTGCCCCTCTCCCCCGCCGCGCTCGACGCGCTCATCGTGCTCGATCTCGCCGCCTCGGCGCTCCTGCTCGCGGCGGCGCTCCTCGCGCGCGAGCCGCTCCGGCTGTCCGGCTTCCCCGCCCTCCTCCTCCTCACCACGCTGTTCCGCGTGGCGCTCAACGTCGGCTCCACGCGGCTCATCCTCTCGCGGGGCGAGGCCGGCCGGGTCATCGAGGCGTTCGGGCGCGTGGTGATCCAGGGGAACGTCGTCGTGGGCGCGGTCGTGTTCGCGATCCTCACCCTCGTCCAGCTCCTCGTGGTGGCCAAGGGGGCCGAGCGCGTGGCCGAGGTCGCGGCCCGCTTCACGCTGGACGCGCTCCCCGGCAAGCAGATGTCGGTGGACGCCGACCTGCGGGCCGGGCTGCTCGACGCCGCCGAGGCGCGCCGGCGGCGCCGCGCGCTGGAGCGCGAGAGCCAGCTGTACGGGGCGATGGACGGGGCGCTCAAGTTCGTGAAGGGCGACGCGATCGCCGGCGTCGCGATCGTGCTCGTGAACGTCGTGGGCGGGCTCGC
Source organism: Pseudomonadota bacterium (assembly GCA_023428085.1). Taxonomy (GTDB): domain Bacteria; phylum Myxococcota; class Myxococcia; order Myxococcales; family Anaeromyxobacteraceae; genus Anaeromyxobacter. Next base: position 4,798 of record JAEYZK010000185.1, on the reverse strand, counting down.
CTCGGGCCTCCTCTCCGGGATGACGGCCGCGGAGGCGGGCCGCCGGTACGTCCTCCTCGCCGTCGGCGACGGCCTCTCCTCGCAGCTCGCCGCGCTCCTCGTGGCGGTCGCGGCCGGGGTGGCCGTCACGCGGGTGGCCGCGGACGAGGACGGCGCCGCCGTCCCGACGGAGCTCCGCCGCCAGCTCCTCGCGGAGCCGGGCGCGCTCGTCGCGGTCGCGGTCCTCCTCCTCGCCCTCGCCGCGGCGCCCGGCCTCCCGCCGCTCCCGTTCCTGGTCGTCGCGGTGGCCCTCCTCGCCGCCGCTGCCTGGTCGGCCCGCCGCCAGGGGAGCGCCCCCTGCCCGGCCGACGAACGTCCCGGCGCCCGCGAAGACCCGTTCGACCCGGCCGCGCCGGTCACGATCGAGCTGGGCCCCGACCTCCTCGCCGCCGCCGGTCCGGCCTTCGCGCGCGAGGGCATCCCGGCGATCCGGGCCGCGCTGTGGCGCGCCCTGGGCGTCCGCCTGCCGCCCGTGACCGTGCGCCCCGGCGATCGCGGCGACCGGAGCTACCGCGTGCTCGTGGACGACGTCCCGATCCACGAGGCGTGCCTCGCGCCGGAGGAGGTCGTCGTGCTCGCGCCGCCCGACGACCTCGCGCTCGTGGGGATCGCGGCGCGGGCGATCCGCGATCCGGCGACGGGTCGCCCGGCGGCGGCCGTGGCGACCGCCGACGCGGCGCGGGCGGCCGCCCTCGGCCCGGTGCAGGACCTCCCGGAGCGGCTCCGCTCCGAGGTCCTCGGCGCGCTCCGCCAGGGCGCCCATCACCTCGTCGGCATCCAGGAGGTGCAGCTGCTGCTCGACGGCCTCGAGCCGCTCGCGCCCGCGCTCGTGCGCGAGGCGACGGCGAAGCTCCCCGTCGCGCTCGTCGCCGAGGTGCTCCGGCGGCTGCTCGAGGAGGGGGTCTCGATCCGGCCGCTCCGCGCGATCCTCGAGGCGATGCTCCAGCTCGCCGAGCCGAAGCGCGGCGCGGCGGCCCTCGCCGAGGCCTGCCGCCGGGCGCTCCGGCGACAGCTCGGACACGCGCACGCGGCGGGTGGACCGCTCTCCGTCCTGCTCCTCGATCCCGCGGCGGAGCAGGCGATCCGCGAGGCGCTCGCCGGCGAGCAGCTCGCGCTCGAGCCGCGGCGGGCGCTCGCGCTCCTCGACGCCCTCGCGACCGAGCTGGGGACCGAGCGCTGGACCCAGCCCCCGGTGGTCCTCGTCTCGCCGGACGTGCGCCGGGCGGTGCGGTCGCTGCTCGCGCCGCGCTTCCCGTCGATTCCGGTGCTTGCGTACGAGGAGCTTCCGCCCGAGCTCCCGGTGCGTCCGATCGGGAGGATCGGCGCGGCGGAAGCGGCCTAGCGCGCGTGGGCTCGCCCGGCGCTCGTCAGACGCCTGCGGCGACGGGGGGAGTGCCCTGGCCCTCGTTGCTCGCGGGCCCGGGCTCGTCGTCGTGCGGCTTGTCGAGGAGTTCCGGACGGTTCACCCGATCGCGGAGCTCCTTGCCCGTGCGGAACAGGATGCCGCGCTTCGGCTTGACCGGGATGACCTCACCGGTCTTCGGGTTGCGGCCCTGGTAGCCGTCGTAGTGCTTGACGTGGAACGCGCCAAGCCCGCGGATCTCGATGTTCTCTCCCTTGCAGAGCGCGTCCTTCATCGAGTCGAAGATCGTCTCGATCGTCGCCTCGGCCTGCTTCTGCGTGACCCCGCGCTTGACGACCAGGATGTTGATGAGATCCGACTTCAGCATCGGCGCTCCGGAAATTCGAAGGGTTACGCCCTACGAAATACCGCTCGGGTTCCATTCGAGCCTAGCCGAACGGTCCGAAATCAGCAAGGGATCCACGGGCATGCGCAAGCCGCGCGCCAGCGCGCGGCCTTTTCGGTGTTCCGGATCAGACGCTGGACGCGCTCGGCGCGCCGTTCTGTGACCCCTTGGAGCCAGGGGAAGTCTGCCCGGATGTGGGCTCCTGGGCGGCGTCGTCGCACAGCTGCCCGATGTGGACGGCACGGAGGCGCTCCTCGGCGTGCTCGTCCGCCTGCCGGAAGTGCTCCGCGAGAGGGTCGAGCCTGCGGGCGGGCGTCACCGCGTCCCTCCCCAGCACGGCGAGGCGCACGTCGAGGAGCGTGATCGTCTCGGGGGCGCGACCCGGCACGATCCCGCCCCCCGCGAGGGCCTTCAGGAGGCCGGCGGTGCGCAGGGTCTCGAGGACCTCGGCGCCCGCCTCGCCGGCGCGGAGGCGCCGCACGAGCTCGTCCTGCGAGGGCGCGGGCGCTCCGGCCCGGAACGCGGCCGAGACGAGCACGAGCGCGTTCGCGCCCGTGAGCTCGCGCGCCGACCGCCCGCCGGCGGCCCCGCCGCCCATCACCGTCGGTGCGTTCTGGATCACGAAGGCGAGCCGGGCGCCGAAGAGGATGATCGACCAGGACACGTACAGCCACGTGAGGAAGATCGGCACCGCCGCGACCGAGCCGTAGATGGCGTGGAGGCGCACGGACCCCTTCGTCGCGAGGGCGAACCCCCACTTCGCGATCTCCCAGCCGATGCCCGCGACCACGCCGCCCGCCAGCGCGGGCCGGAGCCGGACCCGGGCGTTGGGCACGACGAGGTAGAGCGCGGTCAGGAAGAGCGCCGACAGGAGCGCCGAGCCGGCCATGGCGAGCGCCTTCGTGCCGCGCGAGGCGAGGTACGCCTGCGCGACCTGGCTCACCGTGGCCGAGGCGGCGAGGACCAGCGGCCCGAGCGTCACCGCCATCCAGTAGACGAGCGCGCGGAGCCGCAGCGTGCGGCGGACGCGGACCTCCCACAGGTCGTTGAGCGCCGCCTCGACGTTGCCGACGAGCGAGTACGCCGACCAGAGGAGGAGCGCCGCGCCGACGAGCCCGGCGCGCGTGACGTGCGCGTTGTGGACGAACCGGTCGAGGTAGGGCTCGATGGACGCCCGGGCGCCGACGGCGAGGTTCTCGAGCAGGAAGTCGTGGACGACGTCCGCGATCCGCTCCATCCCCGTGAAGGCCTGCACGACCGAGAACGCGACGACGAGCGCAGGGACGAGCGCGAAGAGCGAGATGTAGGTGAGGGCCATCGCCCGCATCTGCACCCGCTCCGCGCGGATGCCGCGGGCGGCGCGGGCGACGACCTTCAGGATGCGGCGGAGCCACGCCGCGAGCCGGCGCGGCCCGGACGGCGAGGCTTCCACCGCCGCGCTCAGTCCTTCTCCCCCGCGGCCGGCGCGCTCCCCGCCGCCGCCTCGGCCTCGCTGGAGGCGCCCTCCTCGCTCCGGCGCTCGCGGCCACCCCGGTCGCGGTCCCGCCCACGGCCGCCGCGGTCACCGCGGTCACCCCGGTCACCGCGGTCACCGCGGTCACCCCGGTCGCCGCGGTCACTCCGATCGCCGCGGTCACCCCGGTCGCCGCGGTCGCGGCCCTGATCCACGCGGTCCTGCCGCCCGTAGATGTCGAACTGCTCCTGGTGGTAGTTCGACTGCGGCTTCACCTGGATGGTCTTGTTGAACCGGTCCATCAGGTAGCGGAGCTCTTCGCGCTCGGAGCCCTGGAGGATGCGCGCCACCTCGGGGTGGCAGTTCACCACCAGCACCGGCTCGTGGTGGTGCGGCGAGTCCCGGCGGATCTCGCGGAGGATCTCGTACGCGATGGTGATCTTCGACTTCACGTGGCCCCGGCCGTCGCAGTAGCCGCACGGCTCGTTGAGGACGCGGGTCACCGACTCGCGGACGCGCTTGCGCGTCATCTCCACGAGGCCGAGGTCGGAGATCTTGAGGACGTTGGTCTTGGCCTTGTCCCGCCCCAGCGCGTCCTGCAAGGCCTTGAAGACCTTGTCGCGGTTCTGGGGTTTGTCCATGTCGATGAAGTCGATGATGATGATGCCGCCGATGTTGCGCAGCCGGAGCTGGTAGACGATCTCCTTGGCCGCCTCGACGTTGATCTTGGTGATCGTCTCCTCGAGGTTCTTCTTGCCGACGTAGCGGCCCGAGTTGACGTCGATGGCGGTGAGCGCCTCGGCCTGGTCGATGATGATGTAGCCGCCCGACTTGAGCCAGACCTTGCGCTGCGCGGCGCGCTTCAGCTCCTGCTCGATCCCGTACGCGTCGAAGATCGGCTCGGTGCCGGAGTAGTACTCGATCTGCGTCTCGAGGTGCGGCGCCTGCTCGTGCACGAACCGGAGGATGCGCTCGTACTCGTCGCGGTCGTCGATGACGAGCTTGTGGACGTCGGCGGTGAAGAGGTCGCGGGTGGCGCGGAGGATGAGGTCGAGATCGCCGTGCAGCAGCGCCGGGGCCGAGACCTTGTCCTTGGTCCGGATGATCTCGTTCCAGACCTGGATCAGGAACCGGATGTCGGCCTCGAGCTTCGCCTGCTCGACGTTCTCGGCCACGGTCCGGACGATGAAGCCGGTCCCCTCGGGGCGCATGCGATCGACGAACTCGCGCAGCCGCCGCCGCTCGCCGTCCTTCTCGATCCGGCGCGAGATGCCGATGTGATCGACCGTCGGCATGAACACGAGGTGCCGGCCGGGGAGCGAGATGTGGCTCGTGATCCGCGCGCCCTTCGTGCCGATCGGATCCTTCGCGACCTGGACGATGACCTCCTGCCCTTCCTTGAGGAGGTCCTGGATGTTCTTCGGGTCCTTCCGCTTCTCCTCGCGGTGCCCGTTGCGGCCGCCGTTCCGGTCCCGGCCCTCGCGGCCCTCGCGCCCGTCCCGGCCGTCCCGGTCGCGCGCCTCGCGGCCGTCGCGCCCGTCGCGGCGCTCCCGGCGGC
>JAEYZK010000018.1 GCA_023428085.1 Pseudomonadota bacterium | reverse complement strand
GGGCGCGGGAAGCGTCCGGAGCGGCGCGCCGGCAAGCCGGAGCCCCGGAAGGCGCAGCGCAAGGGGCGGGGCCCCAAGCCCGCTCCGACGCGCGGCGGCAAGCGCGGGGGCAAGCCCGGCGGGCGGCGGCGCGGGCGGTAGCTGGCCCGGGTCAGCGCCCCGACGCCATCGTGCGGGCGATGGCGTCGGCGATCTCCGGATCGCCGGGCGCCAGGGTGAGCGCGCTCCGCAGGAGCTTCAGCGCCTGGTGGTGGTTCTTGCCCTGGAGCTCGACGAGGGCGAGCTGGAACAGGTTGTCCGCCTCGGTCGAGCGCGGCCGGGCCGCCGCGCCGCGCCAGCCGACGCCGGCGCCGACGAAGTCGGGCACCGGGGTGCTGGTCCTGCGCGCGGCGTCGTTCGCCGGGCGAGGCGGCGGCGGCGGCGCGGCGCGGGTCGGGAGGGGCGGCGGGACGGCCGCGGGGATGCGGGGCGGCGCGGCGAGCTCGGCGGGGTCGGAGAGCGGGATCGGCTCCGGGTCCGGCTCGAGGTCCGCGGCGGTCAGGATCGTGGGGGGGGCGACGGGGCGCGGCTCGCCGAGGATCTCCCGCCACCGGACCGGGTGCGCGGAGGCCGCGCGCGAGAGCGTGAGGTAGCCCTGCGCGAGCAGCGCGAAGAAGCTCCGCTGCATGCGGGGCCAGCGACCCGCGAACGACGCCCGCAGCTCGGCGACCTTGACCCCCGCCCACACCTTCCGCAGCACCGCGACCTCGTCGTCGCCGAAGTCGGCGAGGCGCGGCGGCACCCCGAGGAAGACCATCGCGTCCACGGCCACCTTCTCGTGGAGGCGCCGGCCGGTGCCGAACAGCTCGGGGGTCGTGTGCCGGAGCGTCTCCATCCAGCGCGCGGCCTCGCCCAGGCACTCGGGCGTGAACGCGATGCCCACGCGCCAGGGCGGGCGGGGGCTGACCCAGGCGACGCGCCCACCGAGGCGGAGGCTCGCGCCCACCCGCGGCGCGGAGAGCGTCAGCGCGACGACCGCCCCGCGCTCCAGCGCCGTGGGCAGCACCACCTGACACCCGCGCGCCCCGAGGTCCTCGGTCGCGGTCTCCATCGTGCCGGTGGAAGCGGCCACCTGCGCCCGGCAGCGGATCGGGTCGCGCGGGACACGGCGCGGGTTGTCGAGGTACTCAGGCATCCGCGCACATCGTAGACCACGGATGCTCGCCTGGCTGCCACATCACGACATGTCACCCGATCAGCGGAGGGCCGGAGGGCGGAGGATCGGGAGGCTGGCGACGACGCCCACGAGCGGGAGGACGATCGCGAGCACCACGGCTCCTTCCGTCACCTCGGCGCCTGGGTGGGGGCACATCCCGGGGTCCCACGGACGCCGACGTTGACGGCGCTCCCCGGGGCTGGAATCGTCCGCGCATGAACCGCACGCGCGCTGGCGTCCGCTCCTCGTCGGTCGCCACGTTCCTCTGCGTCACGCTGGCGTGCGCCGCGGCACCGACCGCGCCCGCGCCGCCGCCCGGGAAGGAGGAGCCCATCGCCACCCCGCCGCAGCCATCACCCCCGAGGAGCGTGCGCTCCGGCCTCCCCGCGCCGGGGCCCGGCGGCGCGGCGCGCCCCGCCGGCGCGCCCGGGGGGCTCCGGGTGCTCGACTGGGCGGGGTTCCGCGCCGCCCTCTCGTACACGCTCGACGACTCCCAGCCCTCCCACCTCGAGCACTACGACGCCCTCCAGTCGACCGGCGTGCGGATGACGTTCTACGTGAGCAGCGCGACCGCGGCGCGCGCGGCCGCGTTCTGGCGCCGCGTGGTCGGGGACGGCCACGAGCTCGGCAACCACACGGCCCACCACTGCCGCGTCTCGTTCGGCGACGATCCGGTCCTCACCGCCTGCGGCTTCGGGGCGCTGCCGGCGGAGGCCACCGCGGACTCGGAGATCGACGAGGTCTCGGCGTTCATCACCGGCGTCGCCGGCCAGCCGGGCGTCTGGACCATGGCCTCGCCGTACGGCGACGCCAACTGGGACGCGCACGCCGCGCGCCGGTTCCTCGCGAACCGCGCCGTGTCCCGGGGGATGATCGGGTCGGGCGACGCCACCGACCCGTTCCACCTCCCGGCCTACATGCCGGGCCCGCCGGAGCACGGCGGGATCCCCGCGACGCGGGCGGCGCTCGACGCCGTGGTGGACGAGGCGCGCTCCGCGGGGAAGTGGGCGATCCTCGTGCTGCACAGCCTCGCGCCGACGCGCGATCGCGGCTACGGCCTCCTGGACGTGCGCGACCTCCTCGGGAACGTCGCCCACGTGAAGGCCGCGGGCGACGTCTGGGCCGACGCGGTCGTGAACGTGGCCGCGTACTGGCGCGCGCAGAAGCGGTTCGCGTCGGTGGTGCCCGCGGCGGTCGGCGGGCGGACCACGTGGCGCTGGGACCTGCCCGCGAACTTCCCGCGGGGGAGGTTCCTGCGCGTGCGCGTGGACGGCGGCACGCTCACGCAGGCAGGCGCCGAGGTCCCGTGGGACGAGCACGGCTACTACGAGATCGCGCTCGACGCGGGGGAGCTCACGCTCGGGCCGTAGCGGTTCGCGGCCGCCGCCGCGGGCATCGACCCCTGAACGCGCGCGAGCCCGCGCCCGAGCCCCGCCTCTGGGCGGGCTCGTGCACGGGCTCGTTCACGGACGACGCGGCGGTCCGTCAGTTCTCGCCGCGGCCGCGCACGCCCTTCACGCTGGCGGAGAGCGCCTTGGCGGGCTCCTTCGGGCGGAGCGCGCGGGTGGCCTTGCCGGCGAGCCACAGCTCGGACTCGCCGAGCGCCTTGAGCTCCTTCTGGAGCTTCTGCTGGTAGTCGGGCGCGCCGCAGACCTTGAGGACGCGGGCGGTCTCCTTGCCCGTCTTCACCCGGCTGTAGAGGTTCTTGAAGACCGGGAGGACGGCCTCCTTGAACTTGGGGCGCCAGTCGAGCGCGCCGCGCTGCGCCGTCGCGGAGCAGTTCGAGTACATCCAGTCCATGCCGTTCTCGTCCACGAGGCGGATGAGGCTCTGGGTCAGCTCCTCGACGGTCTCGTTGAAGGCCTCGCTGGGCGAGTGGCCGTTCTTCCGGAGCACCTCGTACTGCGCGTCCATGATGCCGGCCAGGGCGCCCATGAGCACGCCGCGCTCGCCGGTGAGGTCGCTGAAGACCTCCTGCTGGAAGGTGGTCGGGAAGAGGTAGCCGGAGCCGACGGCGATGCCGACGGCGAGGCACCGCTCCCGGGCGCGGCCGGTGAAGTCCTGGGCGACGGCGAAGCTCGAGTTGATGCCGGCGCCGGAGAGGAAGTTGCGGCGCACGTTCAGGCCCGAGCCCTTCGGAGCGACCATGATCACGTCCACGTTCTTGGGCGGGACGACCTTGGTCTGGTCCTTGTAGACGATCGAGAAGCCGTGGCTGAAGTACAGCGCCTTGCCGGGCGAGAGGCACTTCTTGATCTTCGGCCAGATCGCCCGCTGGGCCGCGTCGGACACCAGCATCTGGATGATGGTGCCCTTCTTCGCGGCCTCCTCCATGTCGAACAGCGTCTCGCCGGGCACCCACCCGTCCTCGACGGCGCGGTCCCAGTCCTTCTGGAACTTCTTGGACTGGCCGATGATCACCTTGAAGCCGTTGTCCTTCATGTTGAGCGCCTGGGCGGGCCCCTGGACGCCGTAGCCGATGACCGCGATGACCTCGTCCTTGAGGACCTCGCGCGCCTTCGCCATCGGGAACTCGTCGCGGGTGATGACCTCTTCCTTCACTCCGCCAAAGTCGATGATCGCCATCTGTGGCTCCTGTTGCGGCTTCCGGTGACCGCGGGTTGGAAAATCGGGGGCGTAGACTGGCATGGCGACCGTCATCCGGCAAGGGGCGCGGCGTCGGATTTCCGGGTCACCTGGACCGCGGGGCCCGGTGCGCGGTGCCCTCGGCGGACGGTTCGTCGGCGCGCGAGGCGAAGGGGGGCGCTCAACCGGCGGCCCCGCCGCCGCCTCGCCCCGCCGCCGTCGCCAGCTCGATGAGCGCCTCGAGCGCGTTGGTCGTCGTGAGCAGGCCGACGAGGTCGCCCGTGTCGTTCAGCACGAGCACGCCGTTGAGCTTCCGGTCGTGGAGCAGGCGCGCCGCGTCGGCGAGCGGGGTCGCGGGCGTGACGGTGTGCGGGGTCGGGTTCATCGCCGCCCTCACGGGCGTGCGCGAGAGGAGGTAGTGCAGCTCCCACTGATCGAGCGAGGTCGCCTTCGCGGGCATGTAGCCGAGGAGCATCTTCTCGGTGACGAGCCCGACGAGCCGGCCGGCCCGCAGCACCGGGAGGCGGCGGATGTTCTTCTCCTTGAGGAGGTGGATCGCCTCGAGGACCGTCGCGTCCTCCTCCACGGTCACGGGGCTCGGCGTCATCCAGTCGCCCACGGTCAGCTTCTTCGTCGCCATGGTCACATCCCCAGGTAGGCCTTCTTGACGTGGGCATCGGCGAGCAGCGCCGCGCCGGTGCCGGTGAGGGCGACGCGCCCCCGCTCGAGCACGTACGCCCGGGTGGAGATCCGGAGCGACTGGTGCGCGTTCTGCTCGACGAGCAGCACCGTCGTCCCCTGGCGGTTGATCTCGCCGATGACCTCGAAGATGTGGCGCGTGAGGAGCGGCGAGAGCCCGAGCGACGGCTCGTCGAGCAGGAGGAGCTTCGGGCTCCCCATGAGCCCCCGCGCGATCGCGAGCATCTGCTGCTCGCCGCCCGAGAGCGTGCCGCCGAGCTGGCCGCGGCGCTCGGCGAGGCGCGGGAACAGCGCGAACGCCTTCTCGAGGTTCCGGGCGCGCGCGCGCCGGAGCGGCGGCAGGAACGAGCCCATGCGCAGGTTCTCGAGCACGGTGAGCTCGGGGAAGATGCGCCGCCCCTCGGGCACGTGCACGATCCCGAGCGCCACCACCTCGTGCGCCGCCAGCCGCCCGAGGTCGGCCCCCTCGAACTCGATCCGTCCGGCGCCGGGGCGGACGAGGCGCGAGACGGTGCGGAGCAGCGTGGACTTGCCGGCGCCGTTGGCCCCGAGGACCGAGACCACCTCCCCGGCCTTCACCTCCAGGTCCACGTCCCAGAGGACCCGCAGGTCGCCGTAGGCGGAGGAGAGCCCTTCGATGCGGAGCATCATGGGAGCGGGGCCTCCCCCAGGTAGGCGGCGATCACCGCGCGGTCGTCCACCACCTGCGCCGGCGTGCCCTCGGCCAGCTTCTCGCCGGAGTTGAGCACGACCACGCGATCGGAGATCCGCATGATGGCTCGCATGTCGTGCTCGATCACCACGAAGGTGAGCCCCGCGGCGCGGAGCGCGAGCACGAGCTCGATCACCTCGTCGATCTCGGTGGGGTTGAGCCCGCCCATCACCTCGTCGAGGAGGACGAGCGTGGGGCGGGTGGCGAGCACGCGGGCCACCTCGAGCCTCTTCCGCTCGCCGATGGGCAGCCCGCCCGCCGCCTGCGCAGCCCGCGGCAGGAGGCCCACCACGCGGAGCTGCTCGAGGGCCTCCGCCCGCGCCGCCTCCGGGGCGCGCGTCCGCGCGAACGCGCCGACCATCACGTTCTCGAGCACCGTCAGGCGCGCCAGCGGCTTGACCTTCTGCCAGGTGCGCGCGAGGCCGAGCTTGCAGACCTTGTCGGGCGCCTTGCCGTTGAGCCGCACGCCGCGGAACCGGATCTCGCCACGGTCGGGGCGGTGGAACCCGGTGATGCAGTCGAAGAGCGTGGTCTTCCCCGCGCCGTTCGGGCCGATGAGCCCGACGATCTCGCCCTGCGCGACCGAGAACGACACGTCCGCGTTCGCGGCGAGGCCGCCGAAGAACTTCGAGAGGTGGTGGATCTCGAGGAGCGCCATGGGTCACGGGACGGGTGAGGGGGCCGCGGCCGCCGGCTCCCGCCGGCGCGCGCGCACGCGGCGGAGGAGGCCGGCCACCCCCTCGGGCGCGAACAGGATCACGAGGACCATGATGAGGCCGTCCACGAGCATGTGCGCCGGGGAGATCCACTGGCCGACGAACGCGACGAGCTCCGAGCCGCGCGGCAGCAGCCCCACGGTCACGAGGCCGCCGGGGTTCCGCAGCACCTCCTCGAGCGGGATGAGGATCGCGGCGCCGATGATCGGCCCCTCGACGCGGCCGATGCCGCCCACGAGGCAGACGAGCACCATCCGGACCGAGACGTCGAGGCCGAAGGCGGCGCCGGGGTCGATGAACCGGGTGTAGCCCGCGAACACGGCGCCGGCGAGCCCGGTGAGCGCCGCGGAGATCGCGAGGGCGAGGTTCTTGTTCCAGGCGAGCCCGATCCCGAGCGAGTGGGCCGCGTCCTGGTCCTCGCGGATGGCGAGCAGGCAGTACCCGAGCCGCCGCCGCAGCACGCCCCGGGACACCAGGACCGCGACGACGGCCAGGGCGAGCGTGAGCCAGTAGAAGGACCGCTTGGTCCCGAACGAGAGCTCCAGGCCGAGGAGGTGGAGCGAGGGCGCGCGCGCGATCACGAAGCCCTCGGCGCCGTTGGTGAAGGACCGGAAGTGGAGGGCGGCGAGGCGGATGATCTCGGCGACGGCGATCGAGGCGAGCACGAAGTACGGGCCGCGCAGCCGGAACGTGATGCTCCCGATCACGACCCCCACGATCACCGCCGCGAGCATGGCCGCGGGCAGGCCGAACCAGGGCGCGATCTGGTACCGCTCGAACAGCAGCACCGCGGTGTACGCGCCCACGCCGAAGTAGGCGGCGTGACCGACCGAGTACTGTCCGGCGTAGCCGCCGAGGACGTTCCAGGCCGAGCCCATGAGCACGGCGAGGAAGAGGACGACGCCCATGTTGACGGCGTAGGGCTTCGTGACCACGAGGGGGAAGGCCGCCAGGGCGGCGACGGCGATCGCGGCGGGGAGCCAGCGGAGGGCGGCGCGGACGCCGGGGTGCGCGAGGGGGGTCATGTTCGCTCGCTCAGGCCCGGGTCTTGCCGAGCAGCCCGGAGGGCTTCACCAGGAGGAGCGCCAGGAACAGCACGTACACCACGAGCTCCTTGAGCCCGCTCGCGACGTAGACCGCGGCGAGCGACTCGGTGACCCCGATGAGGACGCCGGCGAGCGTGGCCCCGACGACGCTGCCCATCCCGCCCAGCACCACGATGACGAAGGCCTTGAGCGTGAAGGCCGCGCCCACCTGCGGGAAGATGTAGTACGTGGGCGCGACCAGGGCGCCGGCCACGCCGGCCAGCGCCGCCCCGAGGCCGAACGCCAGCACCGACATGCGCCGGACGTCGATCCCCATGAGCTGGGCCGCGAGCCGGTCCTGCGCCGTGGCGCGGATCGCCTGGCCGGTGTCGGTCCGGAGCAGGAAGAGGTAGAGCGCGACGGTCACCGCGACCGTCACGAGGAACGACAGGAGCAGCGGGTACGAGACCGAGAGGCCGCCCAGGTCGAAGCTCGCGGACGAGTAGGACGTCGAGACGAGCTTGTAGTCCGAGGTGGCGGCGAGCATCACCGCGTTCGACATCACGAGCCCGAGCCCGATGGTGAGCAGGATCTGGTTCTGGGGGAGGGCGTCGAGCACGCGGTTCACGACCGTGAGCTGGAGGACGGCGCCCCAGACGAAGAGGAGGGGCGCGACCACCAGGATCGACAGGTACGGGTCCCAGCCGAACCTCGGATCCACGAACAGCAGCCACGTCGCGTACATCCCGAGCATCACCAGCTCGCCGTGCGCGAAGTTGATGACGCGCATGACCCCGAAGATGAGCGTCAGGCCGACGCCGATGAGGGCGTAGACGCCGCCGACCAGGACGCCGCTCAGGACCGCTTGGAGGAAGAGGATCATGGGGCCGCCGGCGCGGTCGGGGTTGCCGCCCCCGGGCCCGAGCTCTCCTCGGGCGCGGGCGCGGGAGCGGGCTCGTTCACGGGGGCGGGGCCGCTCGTCACCTCCACCCGGGGAAAGGATACACCGCCTTGCGCTTCGCGAACTGCGCGGGCCAGACCGTCTGCGCCTTCCCCTCCTGGTACTGGATCACCGGCATGACGTGCCGGTTCTGGTTCGTGAAGCCGCCGTAGCCCTCGAACCGCACCGGCCCGAGGACGCCGGTCCAGCTCCCGCGCGCGAGCGCGTCCCGCGTCTTCTTCGGGTCGCCGCCCGCGCCCGCCGCGGCCTCGCCGGCGACGAGCACCGCCGCGTACGCGCAGGCCGCGTGGTACGTGGGCTTCTTCTTGAACCGCGCCTGGTACCGCGCGGCGAACTCCGCCGCGCCGGGCCAGCCGGTGTCCGGGGTCCACTGCGTGACCGAGTAGACGAGGTCGCTGATCCTCCGCTCGGCCTCGAACTGCGCGGTGTCGAACCCGGCGCCGCCGCCGAGGAACGCCTGCGGCGCGAGGCCCACCTCGCGCGACTGCCGCATGAGCAGGATGGCGTCGGCGACGTAGGAGACCATGAAGACGAGGTCGGGGCGCTGCGCCTTGATCTTGGAGAGCGTCGAGCGGTAGTCGGGCGCGCCCTTCTGGTACGCCTCGTCGGCGACGACCTCGAGGCCCTTCTTCTGCGCGAGCTGCTTGCCCGCGTTCGAGACCGAGGTGCCGAAGTCGGTGGACTCGTACACGAAGGCGATGGTCTTCGGCTTGCCCAGCGCGAGCACGGCGTCGAGCAGCGACTCCGCGTACACGTGCGCGGGCGCGTTGAGGCGGAAGATGTAGGACCGGCCGGCGCGCGTGAGCTCCTCCTTCGCGGCGGCGGGGATGACGAGCGGCACCTCGTACTGCTGCGCGAGCGGCGCGACGGCGTTGGCGCTCGCGGAGGTGTACGGACCCACGACGGCGGCGACCTCCTCACCGGTGGCGAGCTGCTCGATCGCGCTCATCGCGTTCTGCTGCTTGCCGCCGTCGTCCTGCTTGAGGAGCACGACGTCGATCCCGCGCTGCTTCAGGTCCTCGACCGCGAGGTCCGCTCCGTTCGTCAGGTTCTCGCCGATGGGCGCCTCGGGGCCGGTCATCGAGTTGATGAAGCCGAGCTTCACCGGAGCGCCCGCCACGGAGAGCGGCAGGAGGGAGAGGGCGGCTCCGAGGACTGCGTGGGCGAGTCGCGACATGGCGGCTCCTTTCGCGAGGAGACGATCTTTGCCGGAGCCACGGTGCGGCAACAAGATCCGACCCGTCGGGGGAGGTCGGTTTGTCAGTTCACAGTTGTCAGTTGTCAGTCCTCCGCGCGGCGCACTCGAGGAACCGGCTGGTCGCTGACCACTGATCACTGAAAACTGATCACTGACAACCGACATCAGTGCCGGAACGTCACCACGGTGACCGCGTCGCCGCCCTCGTGCCGGTCCCCGGGCCGGAAGTCGCCGACGTACGGCGACGCCGACAGGTGGTCGCGGAGCGCCTGCTTGAGCGCGCCGGTGCCGTGTCCGTGGAGGATCACGGCGGAGGGCTCCCCGTTCGCGAACAGCCGGTCCAGGAACCGCTCCACCTCGCGCAGCAGCTCCTCGACCCGCATGCCGCGCACGTCGAGCCGCCGCTCCGGGACGAAGACGGCGTCGGCCCTCGCGGCGTCCGCGGCCGCGAGCTTCTCGCCGCGGCTCCGCGCCATCGCCGCCTCGCGGGCGCGGCCCTGCAGCGGGACGAGGTCGGCGACGGGGCGGCGGATCTTGAGCGACCCGGCCCGGATCAGCGCCTCCTTCCCGTCCACCTCGACGACCTCGCCCTCCTGGCCGAGCGAGGCGATCCGCACGCGGACGCCGGGGACCACCGCGCCGCCGGGCAGGGCCTCGGCGCCGGCCTCGGCGCGCGCCTGGGTCGACCTCGCGGCCTGCGCCACCGTCGCGTGCCACTCGTCCAGCTGCCGCTTCGCCTCGGCCGCCTTGCGCGGCGACGGCGCGGCCTGGAGCGCGGCGATGAGGTCCGCGACCTGCCCCCGCGCCGCCTCGATCTCCTCGGCCAGGGCCGCGCCCATCCGGGCGGCGGCCTCGCGCTCGGCCTTGCGCGCCGCCTCATCGCGATAGAGCCCCGGATGCTCGGGTCTTACCTCCTCCAGAAGCGCGTCCTTCTCGCCCTTCTCGAATGCCTCGAACTTCTTGCGCAACATGCAGGGGTAACCGCCCTTGCCGGTCAGGTAGCTTGCACCGACGACACGGGCCTCGGCTGCACGGTCTTCGGTCAGCAGCATGTGGATCAGGGCGCGACGGACGCCCTGGTCGAATGGAGCATAGCGAAAAGCGTCTTGAAGCGCTGCTTTCGCGGTCTCCGGCACTTCGGTCACGTTGGGGTCGAACAGGTAAGTAAGGTAGTAGCCGAACAGCGGGAATGCGTAGTCGCTGTCCATATTGTTGGCGACCACGAACGCACGGCGCGCCTCGGGAAGTTTTGCCGGGTCTTCGAAAGATTGCATCAAATCGACTTGCGCACGGTATACCGCGGCCTCGATCGACTTGGGATCGATCGCCAACGCACGCTCTGCCAACTGGTCCGCCTCGTCGAAGTTCCGCGCGTCGAACTCCGCTTCGGTAGCGGCAAGTAACACTGCGGTGCTCGTTGGATAGCGCTCGACCAGCGAGCGCGCACTCTCCACCAGCCGCTTCGCTTCCGACTCGTCGACGCCTCGCTTGGCCGGGATCATGATCGACATCCGCGCCGCTTCGTCCCGGGCGAGCGGTCGGATCGCGACCTCGGGTTCGCTCGACATGCGGTAGGGCACCTTAAGGAGGAAGGCGCGTCCCCTGCGAAATGCCTCGAGCTCCGCCGTGAGCTTGTCGAGGTCCCCGAAAGCTGCCCGAGCCGCGTCCATCGGTGGCTTCCCGTCGGCGATCGCTCTCATGTAGGTGGTTATCTGCCCGCGGCGTTCGGGTTTGAGATTGAGGTGACTGGCCAGCAGCCAACCGTGTCCGTAAATACGATCCACCGTGTTGCGGTCGCCTTTCGCAGGCGGGTCGAACATCTTCTCCAGGTCGACCTTGACCGTCGCCAGCGAAAAGCTCCGCGACCGGGGCACTTCGCCTACGACGAAATGATCGGCATTGAACTGCACGTTGGAGAAC
>JAEYZK010000456.1 GCA_023428085.1 Pseudomonadota bacterium | reverse complement strand
GCGCCTCCGCCGGGCGCGCCCGAGCCCGCCGCGCCGCCGCCGATCCCCCCGCCGCCGCCCGGGGCGCCCGCGGCCCAGCAGCCGAAGGCGCTCGCGAAGCTCAAGATCCCCAGCGCGCGCCCGGACCCCACGGAGCTCCTCGCCGAGTGGCCGCGCGATCCCACGCCGCCGAAGGGCACGCCGGAGGAGAAGCTCGAGTACTTCCGCGAGCGGCTCCGCGCGCGCGACATCTTCTTCGGCAAGGTCCGCGACGCCCTCGCGGCGCTCAAGGGGCAGATGGCCGAGCTCGCCGGCGAGCGCGACGGGCTCGAGGAGTCGCTCCTCGCCGCGCGCGACCGCGCCGACGAGCTCGCGCACAAGCTCCAGGAGGCGGGCCAGGACGCGGCCGCGCAGGCGGCCCAGCTCGCCGAGCTCCGCAAGAAGCTGGAGGAGAGCGAGGCCACGCGCGGCTCGCTCTCCGACGTGCTCAACGAGACGATGCAGCAGCACGAGGCGGCCGATCAGACCTGGTCGGCCCGCGTCGCCGCCGCCGAGGAGGCCCGCGCCCGCGTCGAGGCCGAGCTCACCGACGCGCGCGACGCGCACGCCCGCACGGTGGCGTCGCTCGAGGCGGAGCGCGCCGACGAGCGCGCGCGGCTCGAGGGGGCGCGCGCCGAGGCCGAGGCGAGCGCGCAGGCCGCCCTCTCGCACATGGAGGAGCAGCGCCAGGCGGAGAAGGCGATCGCCGACGCGCGGATCGAGGCGGCCCAGCAGCGGATCGAGGAGGTCGCGGCGGAGCGGGAGGCGATCGAGGCGGAGCGGGCCCGGCTCGCCGCCGCGCTGGCGGAGCGCGAGCAGGCGCTCGCCGACCTCGAGGCCCGCGCCCGCGAGGAGAAGCACGAGCTCCGCGCCGAGGCCGACGCGGTGCGGGCCCAGCTCGAGGAGGCCGAGGGCCGGCTCGCGCTCACCGCCGGCGAGCGGGACGAGGCCGCGGCGCGCGTGGCGGCGCTCGAGGCCGAGCTCGGGAAGGCGGCCGACGCGCGGAGGCAGCTCGAGGAGCTGGTGAAGCAGGCGCGGGCCGAGACGCGCGCCTACGACGAGAAGGCGCTCGCCGCCGAGCACGCGTACCAGGCGCGGACCGCGGAGCTCGAGGCCGCGGAGGCGCGGATCGGCGACCTCACCCGCGCGCTCGACGAGGGCCGCGCGAACGCCGAGGGCACCCGCGGCGAGCTCGCCCGCGTCGAGGCCGGGCGCGCCGAGGCCGAGCGCCGGGCGGCGGAGGCGGCCGCGAGCCGCGACCAGCTCGCGCGCGAGATCGAGGCGATGCGCAAGGCGGGCGAGGCCGAGCGCGATCGCGTGAAGCGGCTCGAGGCCGAGGTCCACCGGCTCGCGAAGCTCGAGCCGCAGGCCGAGGAGGCCGGCCGGCTCAAGAAGGAGGTCGCGCTGCTGCGCGAGATGGTGCAGCAGCGGACGCAGGCCGCCGAGTCCGCCTCGCGCGCGGCGCAGGCCGCGGCGGCCGAGCGGGCCAAGATCGAGGAGAAGCAGGCGATCGAGGGCGGCCGGATGCAGGGGTCGCTCTCCCGCCTCGAGGCCGACCTGGGGGCGGCGCGCCGGCGGCTCACCGAGGTCGAGTCCGAGCGCAACGCGCGCACCGCGGAGCTCGCCCGCGCGCGGGCGGAGCTCGACCGGGCGCAGGCCGAGGTCACGCGGCTCGCCGCCGCGGCCGAGACCCGCCAGAAGAGCGCCTCGGCCGAGACCGGGGACCTCGAGAAGCGCCACCAGGCCGAGGTGGCCCGGCTCAAGGCCGCGATGGTGGATCTCGAGAAGCACCTCGAGGCCCGCGCACGGGGCGAGATGGCCGCGAAGAAGCGCGTGCAGGAGCTCGAGCGGGCCGTGGCCGCGCGGCCGGCCGCCGCCGGCGACCCCGCCGAGGTGGCCCGGCTCAAGGAAGGCCTGAAGAAGCTCCACGACGACGTCGAGGAGCTCCGGGGCGAGAACGACTTCCTGAACGGCGAGGTCGCGCGGTACGTGCAGAAGAACAAGGACCTCACCGCGCAGATCGCGTCGTTGAAGGAGGCGTAGCCTCTCCGGGGCCCGAGCCCATGCGCGTCCGCTCGCCCTGCGCGTGGCGGCGGGGTCGGAGGGCGAGCGGTCTCCTCGAGTGCCCGCTGCGCCGTCTGCCCCCGCGTGCTACTCACCCAGGCATGCGGATCGTCCCCGCGCTCCTCGTCCTCCTGCTCGCCGCCCCGGCGGCCCGCGCCGAGGACCCCTGCGTCCCCGTGAAGCCGTGCGAGGTGCCCCAGGGCGGCGGCGCGCTGCCGGCGCAGGAGCCCGCGGCGGACTTCGCCGCGGAGGCCCGGCAGCTCTTCGCGCTCGCGTCGTGCCAGGGTCCGGCGCCCGCAGGTCTCGACACGGGCGCCGTGAAGGCGTTCTGCTCCCCCGGCGAGAAGGCTCGGCGCGCGGAGCGCGCGCGGGCGATCCGGGCGGCGATCCGAGGGGCCCTGCCGGACTCGCGCCCGGAGCGGGTGCCGCCGGTGGTCGTCGCCCCGCTCTCCGGCGACCTCCTCGGCGCGCTGACCGCGTTCCCCGAGGCCCGGAACTACACCCTCACGACCCGCAGCCCGGCGGGCGATCCACGGCCCGCGAACCTCCGGGATCCGGCGCGGCTGAAGGCGTTCCTCGAGAGCGCCTCGATGCGGGGCGAGCCGGCCGCGGTCCTGCCCGCGCTCCTCGCCGCCCTCGCCGCGGAGGGGCTCGAGCCGACCGGGCTCCGCTACTTCCGGGTCCAGCCCGGCGGCGCGCTCCGCTTCCTCGGCGCGAGCGAGCTCGCGGCTGCGGGCGACGCGGGCTTCGCGAGCTGCGAGCTCCTCTTCGCGCGGAAGGGTGCCGCGGAGCGGACCCGCGTGGTCCGGGTCCTCGCGGCCGACCTCACCGACGCCGCCGCGGCCGCGACACCCGGACCGCTCGCCCACCTCTCCGCCAAGGGGACGTTCGCCGCGCTCCTCCCGCCGGGGGACGCGCTCGCGGGCGAGGGCCATGGCCGCCTGCGGGCGCTGCTGAAGGAGCGGGCGGCGCTCGTCGTGCAGCGCACGCCCTGAACCCGATGCGCCCCTTCGGCGTCTACGTCCACTTCCCCTACTGCACGCACCGGTGCCCGTACTGCGACTTCGCGGTCACCACCGAGCGGCCGCCGGGCGGCGGGCGGTACGCGAGGGCGATCCTCGCCGAGCTGCGCCTCCGCGCGGCGGAGTTCGAGGGGCTCGCGCTCCGGAGCATCTACCTGGGCGGCGGGACGCCCTCGCTCTGGGCGCCGGACGAGGTGGGCGAGGTGGTGGCGGCGTTCCGGGCGCGGTTCGCGGGGGGCGCGCACCCCGAGCCCGAGATCACGCTGGAGGTGAACCCCGAGTCGAGCGACCGCGACCGGCTGCGCGCGTGGCGCGCGGCGGGGGTGAACCGCGTCTCGATCGGCGTGCAGTCGTTCGACCGCGGCGTGCTCGCGAAGCTCGGCCGGCGGCACGGGCCCGAGGAGGCGGAGCGCGCCATCCGCGACGCGGCCCACGTCGTCGGCAACGTCAGCGTCGACCTCATCCACGCCGCCCGCCGGTCCACGCCGGAGAGCGCGGCCGCGGACGCGGCGCGCGCCGCGGCCGCGGGCGCCGTCCACGTCTCGGACTACGCGCTCACGGTGGACGCGGAGGCGCTCGCCGAGGAGGTCCCGTTCGTGCGGCTGGCGCGCGAGGGGCGGCTGCCGCTCCCCTCCGACGAGGAGTCCGCCGCCCAGGGCCGCGCGCTCCGGGCCGCGCTCCGGCGGGCCGGCCTGCGCCGGTACGAGATCTCGAACCACGCCCGGCCCGGCCTGGAGTCGGTGCACAACCGGCTCTACTGGGAGTGCGAGAGCTACCTCGGGCTCGGCGCAGGGGCCTGGGGGTGCCGCCGCCGCGACCCCGGCTCCCTTCGGTACGGCAACCTGCGCGCGGCCGGCGCGTACCTCGCGGCGGTCGAGGAGGGCCGGATCCCCACCGCCGAGGAGGACCGGATCGACCCGACCGCCGAGCGGAACGAGCGGGTGATGCTCGCGCTCCGAACGACCGCGGGCGCCGCGGTCGCCTGGCTCCCGCCCGGCGCCGCGGCCGAGGTGGACGCGCTCGTGCGCCGGCGGCTCGCCGTGGTGCGGGCCGGGCGGCTCGTGCTCACGAGCCGCGGGATGGACCTGCACAGCGCGGTCGCCGGGAGGCTCCTCGCGTGAGCTCGACGCGTGTCACACAGCGGGTGAAGGCCGCTCGCGCGGACATCTACCGCGCGCTCCTCGATCCCCGCGCGGTCGCCCGGTGGATGGTCCCGGACGGCATGACGTGCCACGTCCACGAGCTCGAGCCACGCGAGGGCGGCCGGCTGCGGATCTCGCTCACGTACGAGGCGCCGACGGGGGCCGGCGAGACGACGGCGCACACCGACACGTACCACGGCACGTTCGTGAAGCTCGTGCCCGACCGCTTCCGCGCGGCGGAGAAGGAGCGCCGGCGCGCTGCGCGCGGGAAGGGCTCGACCGGCGCGGCGCGCAAGCCCGCCACATCGCAGGCGAAGCGCACCCCCCGCTCGCGCCCGCGCGCGCGGACGCGGTAGATTTCGCTCATGGTGCGCTTCGCCCGTTCCCTCCTCCTGGCGCTCGCGGTCGGCCTCGGCATCGGCGGCGGCTTCCTGCTGGTGCGGCGGCTCCTCCCGGATGGCCGCCCGCTCCCCGATCCGCCCGCGGTGGTGACGCAGATCCGCGAGGTCGCGCGGCTCGAGACGCTGCACGTCTCGCTCTACAAGAAGGTCAGCTTCTCGCCGGAGCCGCGCGAGGCGGCGACGCTGTGGGGCGACGTCGCGGGCTGGCTCCGGTTCACCCTCCGCACGCCGCACGGGAAGGCGATCGTCTTCGCCGACGCCGAGCTCGGCCTCGACCTCTCGAAGCTGGACGCCGCGAACCTGCGCGTGCAGGGGCGGGCCGTCGAGGTCGTGCTCCCGGAGATCCGGGTGCAGGTGGTCCTCAAGCCGGGCGAGACCGAGGTGGTCGGCTCGAACCTCGACTCCGCGGAGACCGCGCGCCTGTTCGAGCTCGCCCGCGCCGCGTTCGAGCGCGAGGTGCAGGCCGACGCTGCGCTGCGTGCGCGCGCCCGGGCGTCCGCCGAGCGCGCCCTGCGCGGCCTGCTCCTGTCCCTCGGCTACGACGAGGTGCGGTTCGTCCCTGGGGCGCCGCCCGAGAGCTGAGCAGTGAAGAGCGCGGCCCGGTCGAGGGAGGAGACCGGGCCGCGCGGCCGCACCGCGTCGTCGAAGCTGTCCGGAGGACGCCCGCCCGGGGAAGCGGACGCCCTCCGAACACAGCGCGCTCGCCGTCCTCCGGTCCGCGTCAGTGGAGCCGACGCGCGGCGCGGCCGGGGGTGAGCCGGGCCGTGCGTGCGGTGGAGGAGTGGACGGGGACGGGCTCGAGGAGAGCGGAGGGGGACACCAGCCGGAGGAGCTGGTGAACACTCTTCAGGAGCTGGAGGACGAAGCGCACGATCGTGGGGATTGCAGCCACCGTGCCGCTCGATCCGCTCACGCGATGGCGACGATCATGTCAATCCCCGGGGGCTTTTCTCGAACGGGGGGCTGGGGTTCGTGACACCTGGGTCGTCGCTCATCGGGTGAGACGCACGGGTGCGTCCTGCACCTCGTCGATCCTGGCGACGAACGACGCGAACGCGCCGTACTGCGCGGGCGCGATCCGGGCGCGGGCGAGCTCCAGCCGCTCCTCCCGCACCAGCCCGCCCTCTCCCGTCGGACGCTCGGTCCGCTCGAACCTTCCGAACGGGCCTTCGAGGCGGACCGGCGGCGCGGCCGCGATCCGCATGCCGGCCGGGGCGACGAGCTCGATCCGGGAGCTCCCGCGCTCCGCCATCTGCACGAGCAGCGGCGTGGTGCGCGCCGCGAGCCGCACGTACCGCGGGCCGAGCTCCGCCGGCAGGAGCGCGGCCTCGAGCACGAGCCCGTCGCCCTCGGGCCGCGCGAGCGACGCGGTCCGGCCCTTCCACCGGATGACGAGCGGCGCCGCGGGGTCGTCCTCGCCCTCGAAGGAGAGCGCCGTGACGGTGAGGCCGCGGAACGCGCGCGCGAGCATGCCCTCCAGCGCCTGGCGCCGCTGGCTCTCGTCGAGCGGCTCGAGCTGCGCCTTGAGCATCGCCCCGAGGGGGCCGTCGTACCGGTCCGCGCCCTCGAGCGCGGCGCCGCCGTCGGGGGCGAGGACGACGCGGAGCTCCGCCGACTTGCGGTCGCCCTGCGCGGCGGCCTCGGGCGTCCGGTCCTCGGACGGACGCTCGCCGGGGGCGGGGAGGATGAGGGCCTCGCACCCGGCGAGCCAGCCCGGGAGCGCGCCGAACGGGTTGAGGCGCGTGCTCGGGTCGAGCCACACGACCTCGCCGCCCGCGCGGACGCGGAGGACCTGCGCCGGGTAGACCGCCGGCGTCGGGAAGCGATGGAAGCCGGGGTCGACGTTGAACGGCCGCACGAGGGCGACCCGGGCCTCGAGCCCGAGCGCCTCCAGGACCGCGCGCAGCACCAGGAGGCGGTTGCCGCGCCCGCGCGAGAGCACCTCGCTCGCCTCCTCGAGGAGGGGACCCTCCCCGAGGACCGTGCGCGCCACCTTCGCGTAGGCGGCGCGCGCGAGCGCCATCGGGCCCTGGTCCTTCGCCTCGGCGCGGATCTGCTGCGCGAACGCGGCGATCTCCAGCGTCGCGAGCGTCTTGCCCGCGAGGCGGTCGGCGACGTTCCGCTGGAACGCCTCGCGGGAGGCGCCGGTGCCGACGGCGAGGTAGGGGAGGTGCTCGCCCATCGAGGGAGCGTCGGGCTCGGGGACGTACGGCGGCACGTCATGCTGCTCGCCGCGCACGAGCTCGTGGCCGCCCTGCCGGACGACCTCGGGCGCGGGCATCGCGTGCGCGTCGGCGGTGAGGCCGGCCCCCGCCGGCGCGCGTACCACGTACGTGGAGCGGAAGAGGCGCTGGTTCGCCACCTGGAAGTAGAACGGGTCGGCCGCGTAGCCCAGGGCCGCGAACGGCGCGCGCACGGCGCGGACGTAGTCCACGAGCACGTAGTCGCCGGGCTCGAGGCCGGCGAGCGAGATCGCCCCCTTCTCGTCCGTCGTGCGATCCGGCTCGAGGGCGCGGCCGTCGGGCTTGAGCGTCCGGAGCGCGAGGAGCTCGGCGCCTGCGGGCGGCGAGACCTCGCCGTGCTCGTCCACGCCGGCCTGGTCGAGCACGTGGATGACCTGCTGCGTGCGCTCGGTGGCGACGCCGCCGGGGTGGATGTCGATGGCCGCCGCGTCGAGGACCATCACCGCGGTCGTGCCGCTCCGCTTGCCCGCGGCCTCGTAGGCGCGGATCGCCTCGCGCGGGTCGAACGCGAGGTCGTCGAGCGCCTCCTTCCCGTCCTCGAGCGCGAGCGCCCGGCGGAGGGCGAGGTCGCCGCCGTCGAGGAGGAGGGCGCGCTCGCGCGCGGCGCGGGCGCCGGCGCGATCGCCGGCGAGCTCGAGGTACCCCGCGCGCGCGGTCTCGAGCCGCGCGTCGCGCGGCCAGAGCGCCGCCAGCGCCGCGAGC
>JAEYZK010000440.1 GCA_023428085.1 Pseudomonadota bacterium | reverse complement strand
GCCCTGGGCCGTGCTCGCCGCTTCGCGGCTGTGCGCGGCTGCCCCGCGTCGAGGGGCTGCACCCCTCCCCCGGCTTCGCAGGGGCCCCCGCCCGCTACCGCTTGTTCCGCTTCCGCGCCTTCTTGCGCGCCTGCCGCTCGGCCTTTCGCTTCTTGGCTCGCGCTTCGCGCTCCTTCTTCGACTCGACGGAGATCGGCTCGGGCGCGTAGCCCATCATGCGCGCGCGGGCCATCGCGCCGGCGGACATCGGCGGCGTGTAGCCCTTCGGCAGCCCGGCGGCCTGCGCCATCGCGCGGGGGTCCATCCCCATCCCGCCCTGCAGCGCGCGCTCGACGGCGGCGGCGTCGGGGCCGAGCACGTCGTCCATGCCCTTGCCCTGCAGCTTGCGGAGCTGCATGAGCTGCTTCACGCCCGGCAGGCGGGAGAGCAGGCCCGGCGCGTCGCCGATCTGCTTCATCACCCCGCGCATCGCGGTGTACTGCTTGAGCAGGTCGCGGACGTCCTTCTCGGTCCGGCCGGAGCCCTTCGCGATCCGGCGCACGCGGCCGTCGGTGATCGAGTCCGGGCGCTGCCGCTCGGAGGGCGTCATCGAGTCGACCATCGCCACGATCCGCGTGAGCGCCGAGTCGTCGAACTGGAACCCCTCGGGCAGCTCCCCGAACAGCGGGAACTTCTCCATCAGCTCGCCGAGCGGGCCCATCTTCCGCACGAGGCGGATCTGGTTGACGAAGTCCTCGAGCGTGAACTGGCCCGAGAGGATCTTCTGCGCGTCGGCCTCGGCCTGCTCCTCGTCGACGTGCTGCTCGAAGTCCTTGACCAGGCCGACGATGTCGCCGAACCCGAGGATGCGGGAGGCGAGGCCCTCGGGCCGGAACTCCTCGAGGCGGTCCAGGGTCTCGCCCATGCCGAGGAACTTGATGGGCTTGCCCGTGACCTCCTTGATGGAGAGGGCGGCGCCGCCGCGCGCGTCGCCGTCGAGCTTCGTGAGGATGAAGCCGTCGATCGAGAGCCGCCGGTCGAACTCGGCCGCGGTCTTGACCGCGTCCTGGCCGATCATCGCGTCGGCGACGAGGAGCACGTTCTCCGGCGCGACCGCGCGCTTGATCTCCTCGAGCTCCGCCATCAGCGGCTCGTCGATCGCGAGGCGGCCGGCGGTGTCGTAGATGACGACCTGCTGCCTGTCCTTCTGCGCGAGCTCGAGGGCGCGCCGGCAGAGCTCCGGCGGCGAGAGGCCGGGCTCGTGGAACACGGGGACCCCGAGCTGCTGGCCGAGGATCTTGAGCTGGTCCACGGCCGCGGGCCGGTAGACGTCGGCGGCGACGAGGAGGGGCCTCTTGCCCTCCTTGAGGTACCGGTTCGCGATCTTGCCGGCGGTGGTCGTCTTGCCCGAGCCCTGGAGGCCGATCATCATCACGCCGGTCGGGCGGCCCTTCTCGCCCGCGCGCAGCGACGTGTCCACCGGGCCCATGAGGGCCTCGAGCTCGTCGTGGCAGATCTTGACGAAGTGGTCCTGCGGGGTGACGCGGAGCAGCCCCTTCTCGGTGCGGACCTTGACGTCCACCACCTCGCCGACCGCCTTCTCGCGGACCCGGGAGACGAAGCGCTTCACGACCTCGAACGACACGTCCGCCTCGAGGAGCGAGACGCGGATGTCGCGCAGCGCGTCGTCCACCACGTCGGTGGTGATCTCGGCGCGGCCCTGGAGCTTGTTCCGGGCCGCCTTGAACCCTCTGCTGACCGTCTCGAGCACTGTGGAGTCCTGGTTGTCCGGGGGCTCTCGCCCCGCGCCGGAAGCCGGCTGGGCATGGTTGCCGCCCGCGGCCGGGGCCGCGCTTATAACACGGCCATGCTAAGGTTTCCGCCCATGGAAGAAGGCCCACGGTTCTTCACCATCGAGGAGGCGAACGGGCTCGTCGGGGCCCTCGAGATCGAGTTCGGCAGGGTCGCGCGCGTCCGCGCGGAGCTGGCCCCGCTCATGGAGTCCTTCGGGTCCGGCCTGGCGCTGGAGCTCCTCCAGGAGCGCGTGGAGCCCCCGGCCGGGCGGGAGGAGGACGCGCGCCGCCTCGTCGCGCTCGCGGCCGAGATCACTGCGGCCGTGGAGCGGATGAACGCGATGGGGTGCCTCGTGAAGGACCTCGAGGCGGGGCTCGTGGACTTCTACGCCGTGCAGGACGACGAGCCCGTGTTCCTCTGCTGGCAGTTCGGGGAGCCGGCGGTCACGCACTGGCACGGCCTCGAGGAAGGGTTCGCCGGGCGCCGGCCGATCGAGGGGATCGAGGTCCGGCCGCCGACGTACATGAACTGACGGAGGCTGCGCCTCCCGTGCCGTTCGCGTACTACCGGCGCCTGACCCGCCGCGGCCAGGCCACCTACCGGAGGAGCGACGAGGTCCCGGCGATCGCCGTCCCCGGCGCCGCGCGGTTGCACCCCGCGGTCGCGGCGCTGCGGCAGGCGCTCGCGGACGACGACGGGGAGGCGGTCGCGCGGAGCGCCTTCGCGGTGTCGGCGGGCCTGTGCCGCGCCCTCGGCGTGCGGCCGCCGCGGCTCGAGATCCACGCCGTCCGACCGCGCGGCGCGACGCACGAGCTGCACGGGCTGTACGTGCCGGAGCCCGGCGACGACGGGCCGCCCGCGATCCGCGTCTGGATGCGGACGGCGCGGAGGGGCCGGGTGGTCGCGTTCCGGACGTTCCTCCGCACGCTGCTCCACGAGCTCGTCCACCACCTCGACTACGAGCTGCTCGGGCTCGACGAGTCGTTCCACACCGAGGGCTTCTTTCGCCGGGAGTCGAGCCTGTTCCGGCAGCTCGTGCCGGCGGGGGATGCTGAAGGCGAGGCCCAGCGACGGCCGGAACGGGAGTAGACTCGCGCGCGGAGGGAAGCACCCTTGGGCATCCGCGAGCTGGCCCACCACCTCAACCTCTCGATCGCGACCGTCTCGCGCGCGCTGAACGGCAGCGACGAGGTGAGCGCCGCGACGCGCCGGCGCGTGGTCGCCACCGCGACGCGGATCGGGTACGCGCCGCAGCAGGCCGGGCGCAGCCTCCGCCAGGGCCGGTCGAGCACCATCGGCCTCATGCTGCCGGCGAAGGGGCCCGACGAGAGCTACACGCTCTCGCTCTTCTTCCCGCTCGCGAACGGGATCCAGTCGGTGCTCGCCCCCGAGGCGCTCGACCTCGTGCTCGTGCAGGGCCGCTCCGACGAGACCGAGCTCGGGCAGGTGCGGCGCATGGTGGAGCGGCGCGCGGTGGACGGGCTCATCCTCGCCGGCACGCGGGGGGCCGACCCGCGCCTCGCGTACGTCGCCGAGAAGGGGTTCCCGTTCGTCGCGTTCGGGCGGAGCCGCTCCGGCGGCGTGCACCCGTGGGTGGACCTCGACTTCGAGGCCGGCGCGCAGGCGGCGGTGGCGCGGCTCGCCGGGTTCGGACACCGGCGGATCGCGATCGGCGTCCCCGCCGACGACGCGATGCAGGGACACGTCTACCTGAAGGCGTGGCGGCGTGCGCTCCAGGCGCAGGGGCTCCAGGCGCCGGAGGAGCTCGTCTACCGGGACGAGCTCTCCGAGCGCGGCGGCTACCGGATCACGCAGGCGGCGCTCGAGGTGTCCGCCCGCCGGCGGCCCACGGCCATCCTGTTCCAGAGCGACTGCATGGCCATCGGCGCGTACCGGCGGCTGAGCGAGCTCGGCCTGCGCCCGGGGCGCGACCTCGCCGTCTCGGGCGGCGTGCTCACCGGCGAGCTCGCCGAGTACCTCTCGCCGCAGCTCACCGGCTTCCGCGTCGCCTACCGCCCGCTGGGCCAGCGGCTCGCCGAGGCGATGCTGGCGCGGCTCGCGGCGCCGGACGCCAGGCGGAAGCCGCCGCCGGTCCAGGAGCGCTGGCCGATCGAGCTGGTGGCGCGGGCGAGCGACGAGGGACCTCCGGCGCGGTGAGGAGGCTCGGCTGGGGCCCCCCCGCGCGGCGCCGATGAGTCGGCGCCGCGCGTGCCGTCCATGCAGCGACCCGGGAGCCGTTGCTCCCGCACCTTCCAGGAGGCCTCCATGGCGATCACCCAGCTCAACCCGTACCTCATGTTCGACGGCACCGCAGAGCAGGCGATCCAGCTCTACGAACGCGCCCTCGGCGCCAGGGTCGAGGGCGCCGTGATGCGCTTCGGCGAGGCCCCCGGCGTGGAGTGTGCGCCGGCGGATCGCAACCGCGTCATGCACGCGATGCTCCAGGTGGGCGGCGGAGTGGTGTTCGTGAGCGACACGATGCCGGGCCAGCCGTCGGCGCGGGGGGGCAACGTCGAGGTGTGCCTGCAGCTCGACGACCCGGCGGACCTGGACCGGAAGTTCGCCGCGCTCGCGGCGGGCGGGAAGGTCACGATGGCTCCGCACGACGCGTTCTGGGGGGCGAGGTTCGGCACCCTCACCGACGCGTTCGGGGTCCAGTGGATGTTCAACTGCCCCAAGAAGACCTGAGCCGAGCCGATCCGGCCTCGGCGCCCGCCCGCGCGCGCAGGTGCCGCGGGCGAGCGTTCGTCCCTGCGTCACGATCGCCTTGCGCCGGCGGGCCTCGCGCGCTCTCCTTCGGGAATGCACCTCTTCGCCCCGCTCTCGCTCCGCTCCGTCACGCTCCGCAACCGCATCGCCATGTCGCCGATGTGCCAGTACTCGGCCGCCGAGGGGCGAGCGAACGACTGGCACCTGGTGCACCTCGGCGCGCGCGCCGCGGGGGGCGTCGGACTCGTCCTCGCCGAGGCGACGGCGGTCGAGGCCCGCGGGCGCATCACCGCCGGAGATCTCGGGCTGTGGGACGACGCGCACGTGGCGCCGCTCGCGCGCGTCGTGCGGTTCGTCGAGGCGCAGGGCGCGGCCGCGGGGATCCAGCTCGCGCACGCCGGGCGGAAGGCCTCGACGCGGGCTCCCTGGGAGGGCGGCGCGGCGCTCGCCCCGGGAGAAGGCGGCTGGCCGGTGGTGGCGCCGAGCGCGCTCGCGTTCTCCCCCGAGTCGCCGGTGCCGGAGGCGCTCGACGCGGCCGGGCTCCGCGCGATCGTCCTGGCCTTCGCCGAAGCCGCCCGCCGCGCCCGCGCCGCGGGGTTCCGGGTCGTCGAGGTGCACGCCGCGCACGGCTACCTGCTGCACCAGTTCCTCTCGCCGCTCTCGAACCAGCGGAGCGACGCGTACGGCGGGTCGTTCGAGAACCGGACCCGGCTCCTGCGCGAGGTGGTGGAGGCGGTGCGCGCGGCCTGGCCCGAGGAGCTGCCGCTCCTCGTGCGCCTCTCGGCGACGGACTGGGTCGAGGGCGGCTGGGACGTGGAGCAGTCGGTCGAGCTCTGCCGCGGCCTCGCCCGCCTCGGCGTGGATCTCGTGGACGTCTCCTCGGCCGGCAATGTCCCGCGCGCGCCGGTGCCCGTCGGACCGGGGTACCAGACCCGCCTCGCGGAGCGGCTCCGGCGCGAGGCCGGGATCGCGACGGGCGCGGTCGGGATGATCACCGCGCCCGAGCAGGCCGATCACGTCGTCCGCTCCGGACAGGCCGATCTCGTCCTCCTCGCCCGCGAGCTCCTCCGCGATCCGCACTTCGCGCTCCGCGCCGCGCGCGTCCTCGGCGTCGAGGGACCGTGGCCGAAGCAGTACGCGCGGGCGAAGTGAGGCGCGGCGGCCGCGTCACGCCGGCGTCGCCGCGAACCGCTGCCGGTACTCGGCCGGCGTGACCCCGAGATCGTGGATGAACGCCCGCCAGAGCGTGCTCTGGTCGCCGAGCCCGGTGCGCGCGCTGACGTCCTTGAGCGGGAGGGACGTCTCCTCCAGGAGGCGGCGCGCCTCCTCCAGCCGGAGCCTGCGGACCAGCTCCGCGGGCGACTCGTCGAGGTGCTCGCGGCACCAGCGGGTGAGCGTGCGAGGGCTCATCCCCACCTCCGCCGCGATCCGCTCGACCGGGAGCGGCTCGTCCACGTGCTCGAGCACGAACGTGGAGATGTCGCGCAGGCGCGAGGGCTCCCGCTCCTGGCGGAGGAGCGCGGAGCTGAACTGCGCCTGGTTCCCCGAGCGCCGCAGGAACAGGACCATCCGCTTCGCGACGCGCATCGCGAGCGCGTGGCCGTGGTCCTCCTCGACGAGGGCGAGGGCCAGGTCGATCCCCGCGGTCACGCCGGCCGAGGTCCAGACGCCGCGGTCCTGCACGAAGATCCCCTCGTCCACGACGCGGATGGCCGGGAACCGCGCGCGCAGGTCGTCGAGGTGCAGCCAGTGGGTCGTGGCGCGGCGCCCGTCGAGGAGCCCCGCGGCGGCGAGCAGGAACGCGCCGGTGCAGACCGAGACGACGGTCGGGATCCGCGGCGCGTGGCGGCGGAGCCACGGGACGACGGGGGCGTGGTCGTCCGGGAGCGGCGCGGCGGGCGATCCGCCGGCCACCACCAGGAGGTCCGGAGGATGGTCCAGCCGCGTGGGGAGCGGCCGCAGGCCGCCGAGCGTCAACCCGAACCGGGTCCGCATCGCGGGGGCGGTCGGGCCGTAGCCCTCGATGGCGTACGCCTCGCGGCCCAGGAGGTCGTTGGCGTGGCCCAGCACCTCCCAGGGCCCCGAGACGTTGAGCATCGAGACGCGGGGGACGACGACGAACCAGACCCGCTTCGAGGTGCGCGGACGCGGCATGGCGTGATCCTGTCGGCCCGTGGCCGGAAATGCAATGTCTTTGTCCATCGGGCCACCGCGCGCCGCGGTACACCCTGGATCAAGGAGGAAGACACGATGGTCCGCATCGGCATCAACGGCTTCGGCAGGATCGGCAGGATGGCGTTTCGCGCGGCGCTGGAGCGGGACGACGTCGAGGTGGTCGCGATCAACGACCTGCTCGAGCTCCCCCACCTCGCCTACCTGCTCACGTACGACTCGGTGCGCGGCAGGCTCGGGCGGCCGGTGGCGGCGCGGGAGGGGGCGCTCGTCGTCGGCGATCGGCGGGTCCGCGCCACGGCCGCGAAGGACCCGGCGGCCACGGCGTGGGGCGAGCTCGGCGTGGACGTCGTGATCGAGTCCACGGGCGTCTTCCTCACGCGCGAGAAGGCCGAGGCGCACCTCCGCGCCGGCGCGCGGCGGGTGCTCCTCTCGGCGCCGCCGAAGGACGACACGCCGATGTACGTGTACGGCGTCAACAGCGACCGGTACGCGGGGGAGGCGATCTTCTCGGCGGCGTCCTGCACGACCAACTGCCTGGCGCCCGTCGCCAAGGTGCTCCACGAACGCTCCGGGATCCGCCGGGCGCTCATGACCACGGTCCACGCGACCACGGCCAGCCAGAAGACTGTGGACGGCCCCTCGGGGAAGTCCTGGCGCTTCGGCCGCGGCATCCTGGAGAACATCATCCCGGCCACGACCGGCGCGGCGAAGGCGGTCACGAAGGTGCTGCCGGAGCTCCAGGGCAAGCTCACGGGCATGGCGTTCCGCGTCCCGGTGTCCGACGTCTCGGTGGTGGACCTCACCGCCGAGCTCGAGCGCCCGACGACCTACGCCGAGATCTGCGCGGCGATGAAGGCGGCGGCGGAGGGCTCGCTCCGCGGCGTCCTCGCGTACACGGAGGACGACGTGGTCTCGACCGACATGCGGGGCGAGGCGTGCACCTCGGTGTTCGACGCGAAGGCGGGGCTCCAGCTCGATCCGACGTTCGTGAAGCTGATCGCCTGGTACGACAACGAGTGGGGGTACGCGAGCAAGCTCATCGACCTGGCGGTGCTCGCGGGCAGGAAGTGAAGCGCGCGGCGCGGGGGCGGTGAAGCGCGCAGGCGGGAGGTGAAGCGCGTGAGGGCGGGGGCTCGAGGTCCGCTCGCCCTGAGCTTGTGTCGAGGGGCGAGCTGTCGCGGACCCGCGCGCCTGGCAGAGGCCGCTCGCCCTGAGCCTTCGAACCGGTGAGCGGTGCTTGCTCGTCCGCTCGTGCTGAGCCTGTCGAAGCACGAGCGGCATCGGATCAGATCGCGGACGGGTGCGCTCCCATCACCCCCCGAGCGCCTGGCCCAGGCGGCGGATCAGCGCGGCCCCGTCCCCTTCCCACGCGTACCCGTGCATGCACGCGAGGAGCCTCGGCTCGAGCCGGGCGAGCTTCTCCGCCAGCTCCGGGGCGCGCCGCGTCCCGCTGAAGTAGTCGAGGCCCTGCCGGAGCTGTTCGCTTGGCGTGAACACGTCGCCCGCGGTGAGCGCGGGGCCGGTCGCCTCGCCGGGCTGCGTGATGAGGTCTCCGCAGAGCAGCGTCCCCGCCGTCCGGTCGTACAGGTACCCGCAGTCCCAGCCGTGCGGGAAGTGCGGCGCGTCGATCCACAGCAGCTCCCGGCGCCCGGTCCGCAGGAGCTCACCGTCGGCGAGGGCGCGGGGCGGGCGGTCGGCGAGATCCTCGACCGACACCATCGCGCCGATCCGCCCGCACACCGGCGCCGCCTGCGGCGCCGCGGCCAGCAGCTCGTTGAGCGCGCCGCACTCGTCGGCCTCCACGTGCGAGATGCCGATCCAGCGGAGCTCCTGCACCGGCATCACCGCCGTGATCGCCTCGCGCACCAGCCCCGCCATGCGCCGCGGGCCGGCGTGGAAGAGCAACGGCTCGTCGTCCACGACGAGGTACTGGTTGAAGCTGAAGCCGTACGGAGGAACGGCGCTGGGCGGGATGGGGGTCGAGATGCGGTAGAGCCCGCTCGCCACCTCGTCGATGCGGGTCGCGGTGGCACTGTTCGTGATCATCGTCTCCTCCCACGGGGCCACGGAAGGGAACTCTGCCGCCTCCCCCAGCGAGCATATGCGTCGCGGATGTCCGGGGTGCTCCCGCCGAGCAGGGGCCGGATGGGACGGGGCGCTGCCAGGCAGGCGGCACCTCGGTGCCTATGGCGCAACCCTCACGGTCACGATCCGCTCCGGGTCCTCGTCGCTCGCCCGCGCCAGCTTCAGGCCGAGGTCCAGGCCGCCGTTCGCAGCGGGGACGAAGCGCGCGGCACCCACGCGCTGCTGCTCGGCTGGCGTGACGAGCCCGGCTTCCACGAGGATCGTGGCCGTCGAGGGCCATGCGCCGTGGTCCTCGCGGAAGGTCTTCGCTGCGACGGCGAGCAGTACGAGGTCGAGCTCCTGGAGCGCGCTGTCGGCGCGGCGAAAGTACCTGCGAAACGATGAGGGCCCAGGCGCGTACCAGCTGGCTGCGGAGGGGAGAGCGTCCAGGCTCGCCTCTCGTTCCACAGGAGGAAGGGCT
>JAEYZK010000363.1 GCA_023428085.1 Pseudomonadota bacterium | reverse complement strand
CCGCCTCGCCCGCGCCGGCGACGGTGGTCGTCCCGCCGCCGGCGGCCGCGCGCTCCCGCCGCCGCGCCTCGGCCCGCTCCTCCTCCTCCCGGTTCTCCCGACGGATCCGCTCGTTCTCCGCCCGGGTCTCCTCCCGCGAGCGCTGGAGCTGCTGCGTCGCGCGATCGAGCATGCTGGGCTGGTTGCCGCCCACGCCCTCGAGGGATCCGAGCGACGGCGTGCCGGTGCCGCCGACCGGCGCGAACATCATGTCGGTCAGCTTGCCGTAGGCGACGTTGAGCAGGTTCTCGATCTTCTCGTCGGCGCCGACCTGCGTGACCTTGATCGCGCCGCTCCGGGTGAGGTCGTCGAAGGCGCCCTTGATCTCGCCGGAGAGGTAGCTCGACGCGACGCCGACCGAGAACGCCCTGTGCTCGTAGATCTGGTCGAAGTTGGCCTCGATGACGCCCTTCATCGGCGAGCGGAAGCCGGCCATGTCCATCTCGAACGTGAAGCTGACGTCCGGCGTGGGCGTGTTGAACGACTCCCACAGGATCTTCGCGCCCTGCTTCGTGAGCAGGATCGAGACCGCCGCCTTCTCGCCGTCGAGGATCGGCGCCTTGCCGAGCCCGAGCACCTTCTGCGAGAGCCCGGTGGTGGGGTCGGCGACGGCGGCCACGAGGCCGAACCGGCCGGACTTGTAGACCACCGGCCCCTGGATCCGGGCGCCCGGCCGGACGCGCTGGAGCTCCTGCTGCGCCTGCCGGAGCTGGTCCTGGGTGACGCCGAGCTCGACGACGGCGTGGACGATGCCGCCGCCCTCCCCTTCGCGGGCGTCCGGCTGGTCCGCGCCGCTGCGCGTGTTCTGGACCCAGCGCAGGAACGAGAACTGCGGGCGCCCGTTGGCGTCGGTGGCGAGCCGGGGCTTGTCCGAGACGTAGTAGTAGACGTTGGCGTCGTTGAGGTCCGGGAAGACCGTGAGCTCACCGGCGCGGACCGGCTTGTCGAGCAGGATCTGCTGGGCCGCGGCCGCGCCGGGGACGGCGGCGAGCGCCGCGGTCCCGGCGAGCCCCGCGACGAGGGCGAGGGTGCGCAGTAGGCGGGTCATGGAATGCCTCCGAGGACGTCCTTGAACTTGTCGAGGATCTTCTCGCTGGCGGTCGTCTCCAGCGTCTTCGCCGCCTCCTTCGCCGCGGTGAGGAGCGGCCCGTCGGTCACGAGGTCGGGCGGGATGGTGACGTAGACGTAGTTGTCGCCGACCTGGGCGCTCCACGGCAGCGCGAGCTTGCCCAGCGTCTGGTGGTTCAGGACGACGCGGTACGCGTAGCCCTTCGATCCGCGATCCACGAACACCTTCCTCGAGACGATCGGCTCGTTCTTCGCCGGGGAGATCTGGATGTTCTCCTCCGCCTCGGCGCTGAACTTCGGGTAGCGGATCTGGATCGTGGCCCGGGTGATGCCGCTCGCCCGCATCCGCTCGAGGTCGGCCTCGGCCTCGATCACGCGCGGCACGATCGGCGGCGCCAGCGTGACGCCCTCCCACGTGCCCTTGGTCCACTCCGGCTGCGCCGGCCAGTCCTTCCCGCCCTTGAGGCTCCACCGCGCCTGGTACTCGTACTCGTCCGGCGCCGTGTCCTCGCCCCGGGCGTAGGTGACCGACGCGCTGATCCCCTTCTTCTGGAGGTGGGCGGCGTCGATCGTCACCCGGCTCTCGAACGGCGTGCCCGTGCTCCGGCGCTTCCGGACGTTCACGGTCACGAAGTTCACCGACTCGTCGAAGATCTCCTTCGCGTCGAGGTCGAGGATGAAGTTGATGTCGCGGTGGTCGAAGAACGGGGCCGACACGTTGACCGAGCCCACGCACTTCGGGTTGTCACGCACCGCGTCGTACCAGCTCGCCACGTTGCCGACGAGCTGCAGCGGCCACTTCACCGAGGTCCGGAAGTTGAGGTCGAACCGCTGCGTCCTCCGGGAGAAGTTCCGCTTGAAGGACGACTGGCTCCACTTGTAGCTCGTGCCGTGGCGGATGTCGGGCGACTTGTCCTTCTCCGTCTGGCTCGGGGCGGGCGGCGGCGCCTGCTGGTCCGAGGGCTGCGCCATGCTGTTCAGGAAGAACTGGAAGAACGCCTCGCGGATCTTGGCGACCCGCTCGTCGGCGATGAGCTCGTCGAACTGCAGCCGGACGATGTTCTTCTCCTCGAGGAACTTGTACTGGTTGCGCGCCTCCTCGTAGGAGTAGGCGTACTCGGGCTTGTCCGACGAGGCGCAGAAGATGAAGAAGCAGGAGCTCTCCTTCTTCCGCCCCGACTCCTTCTTCGAGTACTCCGCCCGCAGCGTCTCCGACTCCTTCTCGAGCCGGCTCCAGTCGATGGTGATGGAGCCGCGCGCCGCGGGCATGAGGGTCGTGTACGAGTAGTTGAGGGCGATCGAGAGGTCGGTGATCGACCGGGTCTTCTCGAAGCTGGCCGCGAGGAGCGCCGCGCCCTCCGGCCCGAGGCGCGCGCCCGCGGCGGCCTTCCCACCCTCGACGAGCGGGGCCTTGCCGGAGGTGATCACCGCCTTGGTCATCCCGGTGTCGGACAGCGTCGCCGAGACGATCTGGAACGAGCTCGCGTCGGCGGGCGTCTCCACCGGCACGGCGCCGAGGAGCTTCGCGTCCCGGAACCGCTGCTTCAGCTTCTGCCGGGCCTCCTCCTCCTGCGCCGGCGTGAGCCCCCACTGCATGAGGAAGTGGACGATCGCGCCGGAGACGCCGCCCTGCTCGGCGCGCTTCTCCGAGGTGAACTTCATGAACAGGAACTCGGGCGTGCGGTCGGGCCGCGTCCCGAGGCGGAGGTTGGTCGGCAGGTAGTAGTAGTTCCGGGTCTTCGTGCCGGGCGTGCTCGTGGCCTCGCCGAGCAGGACCAGGTTGGTCCCGTCGTCGAGGGTGATCGACACGCGGTTCTCGTCGTCCAGCACGAGGGCCTGCGCGCCGCCCGGCGCGCCGGCGATCGCCAGGGCCGCCGCGATCGCCAGCGGCGCCAGGCGCGGCTTCAGTCTGTGTGCTTGCATGGTCCTCTCTCCTCGCCGTCGGGTCATGGGGCCGGGTCCACGGCGGGGGACTCGGCCGGAGGGTCGTCCACGAAGATCCAGCCGCTCGCGTCACGGCCGCGCGCGCTCGCGCTCCGACCGCCCTCGAACGACCAGGTCACCGTGTACTCACAGTCGAACTGCCCGGCGGGCAGCGTGATCTCGGCCTCGCCCTCGAGCGGGGCGTCGCCGGGCCGCAGCACGATCTGCTTGCGGCGCCGCTCGCCGAAGAACGGGTACTCGAGCGTCACCACCACCACGCGGACCTTCCGCGCGCGGAGCGCGGGGCCGTCGCCGGCGGCGCGGATCACGCGGCGCTCGTACGGTGCGTAGAGCGAGACCATCGGCGCGTCGGCGCGCGTCCACTCGGTGTGGTAGGCGCCGCCGCCCTTGAAGGCCCAGCGGGTCCGGAACTCGTACTCGAGCCACTGGAGCGGGTCGTCGTCCCCGCTCCAGCCGTAGACGAGCTTGAGCGGGGGAGTGCCGCGGGTCGCGGCGGCGCGATCGACCACCAGCTCCTTCACGGTGCTGCCGCCCGCGGCGTGCTGCTTGCGGAGCGTGAGCGTGACGCTGTTGACGTAGGTGTCGAAGTCCGGGACCAGCCCGCCGTCCACGGAGACGTGCACCTCGCGCTGGCGGAACGCGGGATCGGCGGGGTTGACCCGCTTGAAGAGCTTCGCCCCGTGGCGCCGGTAGAGGTCGCCGACGTTGACGGTGACCAGCGCGTGGCGCTCGACCGACGAGCGGTGATCGAAGCGGAGGACCGACCGGCCCTCGGTCTTCATGTCCTTGAGCTGGAACCCGACGTAGGCGCCGAAGCCGGTGGTGTTCCGGGACGAGAGCGCCCCCTGCCCGCCGACGAGGGCGGAGATCGCGCTCGCGAGCCCGCCCTGCTGTTCGTCGGGCACCCGGTCCGGCTCCACCGGCGCGAACAGGAGGTCGATGATCTTCGCGTAGACCGCGTCGAGGAGCCCCTGCGTCGCCGGGCTGTCCCCCGCGGTCTTGAGGGTGATGGCGTTGTTCCGACGCAGCTCGTCGATGGCCTTCTCGACGTCCGCCCCGATGAAGTAGACCGTCCCGCCCGCCTTGAAGGACGCGCTCTTGCGCACCTCCGCCCAGTCCACGTGGAGCTCGGCCTGGTAGGCGTCGGTGAGCCCCTGGAACGCGAGGTCGAACACGATCGACACGTCCGGCGTGCTGAGCTGGAAGCTCTGCCAGAGGACGCTGGCCTGCGCGGGCGTGAGGTCGAACGCCAGCGCGAGCCGGTTGCCCTCCAGCACCGGCGCCCGACCGGTGGCGAGCAGCTTCCGCTCCGGCGCGCCCTGGTCGAGGATCGCCGAGACCACCGCGTAGCGCCCCTCCTGGAACACGATGGGCCCGCGGAGCACGAGATCGTCGCGCTTCAGCGTCCTGCGCAGCTCGCGCTGGGCGGCCGCGACCGCCTCCGGCGGCGTCTCGTAGAGGACGAGCATGTGCAGCACCGCGCCGCCGCCGGACTGCTTGATGGTGCTGCCGCGGTCGGCGGCGGCGGGGGTGACGGCGCCGCCGTCGGCGGGCGCGGCCGCCGGGGCGACCGGCTCGGCCGCCTCCTGCGTGTAGAGCAGGAGCGAGAACTGCGGCACGCCGGCGGCGTCGGTCGCGAGCCGGCCCGCGGCCGGGACGTACACCCACTGGCGATCGTCGGTCGCGAGCGGGAAGCACCAGAGCCCGCCGGCCCGCAGGCCACGATCCACCAGGACGAGCTGGGCGCGGCCGGCGGCGGGGAGCGCCAGCGCGAGGACGAGGGCGAGGGCCCGGAGGGCGCGGCTCATTGCGGGCTCCCCGGCGCGGGGCCGACGGCGGGCGTCACCGGCGTCGCCGCGGGATCCGGGATCGGCGGCGGCGGCGCCACGGGGGGGCCCGGCGGGACGAGGAACAGGTAGTCCTGGTCGAGCAGCGCGCGGGAGCCCTTCACCGTCCGGTCGGGCGAGAACCACGAGACCACGTACACGGCCGGCGAGCCGCGATCGCGGTAGAGCGCCACCCGACCGCTCGAGTCGGCGTCGCGGGCGCGGAGCGTCACCTTCCGCTGGAGCTTCGGCCGCCCGCCGAGCTGGACGGCGAACTCGAGGAGCGCGCTCGCCACCCCGCGGTCGCGGAAGAGCTGCCGGTCCGCGTCGAACTCGACGACGCGCTTCTCGAGGGGCGGGACGAGCGAGATGGCCGGGTCGCTCGACCGGATCCACTCGTTCGCGCCGGCCGGCACGCTCAGCGTCGGGCCGTCGCGCAGGCTCCAGCGGACCTGGTACTCGTAGTCGATCCAGTCCGCGCCGGCCTCGCCCAGCCGGTTGAACACCGCCTCCTGCACGGTCCGGCCCGCCTTCACGTCCTCGAGCGAGAAGCGGAGCGTCTTCGTCACGGCCGGCCGGTCGCCCGGGTACTTCTTGCGGAAGTTGACGGCGACGAAGTTGATCGTGTCCTGGAACGCCTCGAGGTAATCGCCGTCGAGCCGGAAGTGGATCGCCCGGCGCTCGAACGCCGGGTCCCCCATGTCCACGATGCGGAAGTAGCGCGGGTCGTCCTTGAGCGCGCGGTACAGGCCGCCCAGGTTGCCGGCGGCGTCCAGCGGGACCTTCACGGTGGAGTTCTTGGCGAGCGTGATCGAGAAGACGTTGTGCTTCACGTCCGTCCGCTTCTTCAGGACCCACTGGTCGTCGGTGAAGTACTTCGTGTCCTCGGCCCCGCCGAAGACCGACGAGAACCAGCCGCGCTCCTGCCGGCCGAGGAGCTGGTTGGCCTCGACCGCCGCCTCGCGCTGCGGGTCCGCCGACCACCCCGAGGCCTTGTCGAACATGAGCTCGGTGATCTTGCTCGTGACCGTGTTGAGCACGCCCTCCATGTCGCCGGCCTTGAGGCCGAGCCCGGCGGTCCGGTCGAGGACCTCGATCTTGAGCGAGCCGGTCCGCTGGAGGTCGTCCATCACGTCGCGGATCTGGCGCCGCGTGTACTCCTTCTGCTGGTTGGAGATGAGCGAGAAGTGCTTGTAGACGGTGGCCACGTCGGCGGTGACCCGCGCGTCGTACCCCTTCACCGCGGCCTCGTAGTACGCGTGGATCGCGACCGAGACGTCGGAGGTCGCGCCGTTCAGCGAGTCCCAGAGGAGCGTCGCGCCCTCCGGCGCGAGGAGCGCGGCCACCACCGCGCGCGACCCCGGCGCGAGGGGCGCCTTGCCCGACGTGACGAGCGACCGGGTGAGGCTGCCGCCCTCGCCCCGGCTCGACAGCGTGGCGGAGACCACCTGGAAGGACCCCATCCCCTCCTCCCCGTCCGTCGCCTGCAGGAGGGGCACCGGGCCGACGATCCGCCCCGCGGGGACCGCCTTCCTGAGCTCCTTCTCCAGCGCCTCGACCGCCTCGGCGGGGAGCGTGAACTCGACCAGCGCGTGGAAGAGACCGCCGCTCGAGGCGCCGTCGGCGCCGACGTACTTCAGGCAGAGCAGCTCGTACGTACCGTCGGGGCGGGTGGCGAGCCGGGGGAGCTGCGGGACGTAGTAGTAGGCGTTCGGATCCGAGTAGTCCTGGAGGAGTTGCACGCCCTTCACCATCCGGGCCCCGACGTCGAGGTTGACGAGCGCGAGGGCGGGAGACGCGGCGAGGCAGGCGAGCACGGCCAGCGGGAGGCGGAGGCGGCGGAGGGTCGTGGAGCTCATGGGACGTCCTCTGTGGGTGAAGGGAGCACGGGGCGCGCCTCGGGCGGCGAGGTCGCGTCGAGGAGCGAGATCCAGTCCGACCGCTCGGCCCAGGGCGAGGTGCGGACCTCGCCCGCGGTGGTCACCTCGACGGTGCGCCACTGGAACGGGCGGTCGAGGCGGACCGCCTGCGGGAACCGGACCGTGGCGACGGCCACGTGCGGCGTCTGCGGCCGGAACGTGACCGCCTGGAGGACCACGCGGCCGCGCACGCCCGCGGCCCGGAGCTCGACGGCCTTGCGCGCGAGGTCGGGCCGCAGCGCGTTGTCGAAGTCGTAGCAGCGGACCTCGAGGACCGCGAACCCGGGCGGGAGGCCCTGGTTGAGATCGACGCGGCGGAAGCGATCCGGGAAGCGCCGCGCGTCCACCTCCAGCGGGACCGCGCCGCTCCCGGCCACGCGCGCGGAGGGCGCGCTCGACGCGGGCCGGGCGGCGTCCGCCGGGACGACGCCTGGCGTGCCGGTCACCTCGACGCGCGGGCGATCGACGCCCTCGGCCCAGTGGGTCCAGCCGAACGAGAGCGCGACCCCGCCGCGCTGCAGCGCGTCCCACAGGAGCTGCGAGCTGTGCGGATCGGGCCCGAGCACGAAGACCCGCTCGGTCCAGGTCTCGCCCGCGGGCGCCGCGGCCTCCGCCTCCTCCATCCGGGCTTCGCCCAGCGGCCGGGGGCCGGCGTCGTCCGGCGGCCGCGCGCCCGCCGCGTCC
>JAEYZK010000352.1 GCA_023428085.1 Pseudomonadota bacterium | reverse complement strand
TGGAGACGAGTGACCAAGCGGGCGCCGCGGGACGGACGCCCACTGGACGCGAGAAGACCGAAAGTCATCGAAGAGAGACTTGTCGGTTCGGCCAAGGCGATACCTTCACGGTCCCTGAGCCGGCCGGGCACCTTCCCGGGAGTGAGCGGCGCAGTCTAGAACGCCCGCTCCCGGAACGCGTCCGGATCCGCAGCGACCCGCTTCGCGAGGTCGTCGAGGAACCCCTTCCCCTCGGCCTCGTACCGCTCCCGCTCTTCCCGTGAGAGGACGAGGCGCATCGTGGCGCGCAGCACCCGGCCCACGCCGACCTGGAGCACAAGCCCGCGGGCGTCGTCCTCCAGGAGGGCGTAGTACCGGTGCTGGTCCTTGAAGATGATTCGCACGGTCTCGCTCAGGGCCCGACGGCCGTGATCCTCACGAGTCCGGGGTCGATGCGCAGCGTGTCGATCACCAGCTCCGGTTGCCCACCGGGGAGGTATCCGCCCGGCAGCCAGGCGCTGTTCGCGGCGTCCTCCAGCCCGGTCGGCAGGCGTCCGTTGTGCAGGAGCGGGTTGTACACGTCGATCCGGTACAGGGGCTCGGGGTTCGCGGGCCAGTGGACCGTACCGAGCCTCTCCTTGATCAGGAGGTAGTCGCCGCCGGTGGTCTCCAGGAGATCGTCCATCGCCTTGCTGGTGGTGAGCCAGAGCTCGTTGTTGTACCCCACGTACTCCGCGCCCTCGATGAACAGGTCGTAGTAGCTCTTCGTGACCAGCTTCGAGCCGCCGTTCCGGAACATCTCGAGGTGATTCCTCACCAGCGGGTTGGCGAGCTCGGGCGAGGTGAGCTCGTCGCCGAGCCCGGCGAACAGGCCCCCGCGACTCCCGGCGAACTCGTCGACGTACGGCAAGACGCGCCCGAAGCGGGTGGCCGGGACCACGTCCGCGGCCGCCTGGAGCGACTTCGACGCGCGGAAGGCCTCGACCCCGACGGGCATCAGCTCCAGGCTGGCGAGGAACACGTTGAGGGCGCAGTCCGCCGACACGCCCGCGGAGCAGGCGGCGTTCGCGTACCCGAGCGCAGGCGACGCGACGAGGAGCGCGGCCGCCAGCCGCTCCTCGAACGAGAGCGGCTGGCCGCCGGGATAGGAACCCGTCACCGCGATGTAGGCGGAGGCGATCCGGATGTAGACGTCGTTCAGGATCCCCGCGACGATCGGGCAGAGGACCCCCTCGCAGCACTGGTTCAGCACCTGGCAACGGAAGGACGCCGTCACCCACTGGTCGAGCAGCTCGTCGGTGACGTAGTCGAAGACGCCGACGTCCTTCAGCGGCTCGATGAGGAGCGGGTGGAGCCGGGTGTCGTAGGTCAGCGCGACCTCGGCGTAGAACCCGGGGTCGAGATACTGGCGGGCCTGGATCTGCGACACAATCTGCGCGCGCGCGGCCTGCGAAGCCTCGAAGTGGAAGTACCGGTCCTGTCCCTGCGCCGTCGCGCAGAGCGGCAGGGACGTACAGAGGTTCGACCAGGCGAAGATGAACTCGGACGGAACCCGGGAGCCGATGTTCGCCCCGACCTGGCGCAGCTCGCGCGCCCTCACCCAGCGGCAGCCGGCCGGGAGGGTCGTGGGCTCCGCCGGCGACACCGAGGCGACACCGCCGAAGAGGGAGCCGTCCGGCAGGCAGACGCTGATGAGCGGTGACCCGTCCGCCTCGAACGACACGCGGGCGCGCGCCTCCGCGAGCAGGTTCCGGCGCTGGTCCTCCACGACCTCCTGCATCCCGTCGTACAGCTGGCGGAGGACGGCGAGCTGCCCGGGCGTCGCCTCCGGGCAGGCCGACTCGGGCGCCTCGAGCATCATCACCCGCACCACGCACGCGTCGGGGGGAGCGGCCTCCTGGCCGCAGGCCACGCCGGTCGGGACCCACGTTCCGCCCGTGCACGCGTAGAGCTGCCGATCCAGCCCGCAGACGCTCGCGCCGCACGCCGCGGAGACGGGCTGGCCGTTGACGTCCGTCCCTCCGGTGCATACGCAGCTGGCGCCGACCACCACGCGCTGGTACGCCTGCGCGGCCACGGCGCCGTCGTCCACCGTGACCATGACCTCGTAGGCGCCCGGGGCGGGGAACACGACCGACTGGACCGGTCCGCCCCGCGAGACCGAGAGGAGCGGGGCCGGAGGCAGGCCGCTCGAGATCGTCTCGAAGTCGGCCTGGACCAGCCAGGAGTAGCTGAGGGTGCGACCCGATGGCGATCGGGAACCGGACGCGTCCAGCGTGATCGACGTCCCCGCGCCCGGCGCTCCGGGTACGGTCAGGACCGGCTGCGGCGCAGGCCCGGACGCTTGACCGCAGCCGCCGACCCTCGGGGCGAGCAGCGTCCCCGCGCCGACATGGACGGACCCGGACGTGCAGTTGGACGCGAGCGTCACGCCCCGGGACCAGGTGACGAAGACGTCGTGCTGGCCGCTCCCTTGAACGGTGTTGCCCTGGACCAGGATCTGGCTCGAGTTGTGGATCCGGCTCGTGGGATCGGCGGGGTTGGCGCCGGCGGACGGGTCGTTCCATCGGCTCAGCGACTCCCAGGCCTGGTAGACGCGGCCGGAGAGGAGGATGCCGACGCGCCCGCTGTTGGTGACCCGATTGCCGACGACCCGCGAGTGGCGATCGGATCCGTTCTGGATCGAGATGCCGTCGACGATGCTCCTGTCGACGACGTTGTTCATGGCGAGCCCTCGATCCGTCGCGCCGAGCCAGATGCCGTAGTGGCTGTTCGAGGCGTCGTTGCTCAGGAACTGGTTGCCGTCGCACCACGACTCGATGGCGTTGTGCGGGCTGAACCGGGTGTCGTTCCGGGCGAAGTAGTTGTCCTCCGCGCACACGGGCTCGATCACCATGCGCACGAAGATCCCGTCGCCGCCGTAGCGCAGGTCGTTGTCGAGCACCTGGTTCCGGGAGGAGCCGGCGTCGAGGATGATCCCCGCGGAGTCCCGGGTGTCGATCCCGTACCAGGCCGCGGGGTTGGGGAGCGGACAGCCCGCGCACGCGGGGAAGGCCAACCCGGACCCCCGGATGCCGAACGAGAAGTCGTTCCCGGAGAGGAGGTTGTCGCTCGACCGGACCAGCGTGGCGCCGGTGTTGGAGCAATGGCTCGCGACGTTGTCGAGGACCTGGACGCCCGAGCTGCTCCGCAGCTCGAGCCCGTTCCAGTTGCGGGAGAAGGAGGACCCGCGCACCAGGCCCCCGTGTACGCGTTCGAGACGGAGGCCGCCTCCCTGGACGGAGTCCTGCACCCAGCCGGCGCGCGGGTCGGTGAAGTTGTCGTCGGCGTCCACGCCGTCGACGGTGACGTTCCGTGCGTCACGGACCACCACGCCGTAGCGGAAGCCGTGGACCGCGCAGCCCTCGATCGACACGTCGTTGCGACCCTGGACCTGGATGCCGACGTTCGGACGGTCGGTCGGCCCCATGGGCGCGGTCGACTCGATCACGGTCCCGTTGCACACCAGGCGCACGCCGCTGGCGGCGACCGTCACCGCCGCCTGGCCGGCGGGGACGTCGAGCCGGTAGGTGCCGGGACAGAGCGTCGTGTTCTGGGTGATGACCAGGCCGGGGCGCGGCCGGACGCAGCCGCTGCACGCGACCTCGCTGGGCGTCCCGGCGGGCCAGCACTGCCCGCTGCACGTGAAGTAGTCGCAGGCTGGGTCGGCGTTGCAGCTCGCGGAGCTCCCGTCGAAGCGCTCACACCCCGGGCCGCAG
Organism: Pseudomonadota bacterium; assembly: GCA_023428085.1. Taxonomy (GTDB): domain Bacteria; phylum Myxococcota; class Myxococcia; order Myxococcales; family Anaeromyxobacteraceae; genus Anaeromyxobacter. The sequence continues at coordinate 11,816 of JAEYZK010000352.1, read as the reverse complement.
GAGGGATCGTCCGGACAGACCTGGCAGAGGCCCGTCCCTCTCTCCCGGCACGCGTTCGCGCACGCGTACCAGGCGCAGCCCGCCGCGTCGCAGCTCTGGAGGGAGGTGTTCGAGGCGCAGCTCGGCCCACACCCGGCGTAGTCCGGGCAGACCTCGCAGATGTCCGTCCCCCGTTCCCGGCACGCGTTCGCGCATGCGTACCAGGCGCAGCCCGCGTCGTTGCAGCTCGGCAGCGAGGTGATCGCGTTGCAGGTGGAGCTCGACGAGCACGCCCCGTTGACGATCGTCTGGCCCGACGGGCAGCAGTAGATCTGGGTGCTCCCGCTCATGCAGGCAGACGCGCCGGGGATGGACCCCGCGGAGCAGAAGAGCCCGGTCCCGCACGCCGGGACGGAGCTCGACGAGCACGCTCCGTTGACGATCGTCTGGCCCGACGGGCAGCAGTAGATCTGGGTGCTCCCGCTCATGCAGGCCGACGAACCCGGGATGGACCCCGCGGAGCAGAAGAGCCCGGTGCCGCACGCCGGGACGGAGCTGGACGAGCACGCGCCGTTGACGATCGTCTGCCCCGAGGGGCAGCAGTAGATCCGCGTGCTCCCGCTCATGCAGGCCGAGGAGCCGGGGATGGAGCCCGCGGAGCAGAAGAGCCCCGTCCCGCAGGCCGGGACGGAGCTGGACGAGCACGCTCCGTTGACGATGGTCTGCCCCGACGGGCAGCAGTAGATCCGGGTGCTCCCGCTCATGCAGGCAGACGCGCCGGGGATGGACCCCGCGGAGCAGAAGAGCCCGGTCCCACACGCCGGGACGGAGCTCGACGAGCACGCTCCGTTCACGATCGTCTGGCCCGACGGGCAGCAGTAGATCTGCGTGCTCCCGCTCATGCAGGCCGAGGACCCGGGGATCGCACCCGCTGCGCAGAAGAGGCCGGTCCCGCAGGCCGACACCGCCGCCTCGGCGTCGCTCTCGGCGTACGGCCGGTTCTCGGACTCCGCGCCGCCGCACGCGGCGAGCAGGACCAGCAAGGGCGTGAGTGCGAGGGCTTCTGCCAGGGATCGACGACGTGCCATCGGCGGCCTCGAACGAAAGAGGAGGAGGACAGCGAGGAGCGCACGCTCCACCGCCACCCAGGACACCTTCCACGAGCGACACACGGCGCGAGGACCCGAGCCTGGTTGGCTCGCGGCCTCCGTGACGCCGCCGCTGCCCAGGACCATCGACGTCGAGGACACGCTACACGAGTCATTTCACCTTGGGTCGAGGAAAGGCGGACCGCGCCCGCCCGGGCTCCCGCCAAGGGTTCCTCGCGGATGCCGCTCGGGGTCGTCGGGAGAATTCTTCACGACGCGCGCTTGCCGCCGGGTGAAACGTTTCGACGGCGCGACCCGGAGGTGCACCACCAGCCAGTACTCCATGGGCGCTCTGGCCCCGGGGTCGCGGCGGCGGTAGCGGTCGGCGAGCGCGAGCGCGGCGCCCTCGGGCCGCTCGAGCTGCGGCGTGCTGAGGGCCACGAGGGCGCGCACCGCAAGGCGCGGGCCGAGACGCGTGGCCCTGTCGCCGGGCCGGCCGCTGCCTGCGTTCTCACGCCCAGCCCATCGGGGACGACGCTCGGCCGGTGATGATGACGGACCGTCCTGCCATACAGATGTTCAGCAATGAGCGACGCGTTCACGTCCGGCGCCCAGTCGCCGCGCTCCCCCGAGGCCCTCGCGGCGCTCGGCAAGCGGGCGTGGCCGCTGTTGCCCGTGCAGCCCGAGGATCGGCGGCACCTCCTCCGCGATGAGGCGGCGCTGCTCATCGACGAGCTGCTCGTGAAGGTCGCGCGGGGGAGCGGGGCGATCGCGGTCGCGATGGGCGAGTGCCTCGACTGCCTCTGCACGGGTGATGGCCCCATTCGGCTCGGGTACACGAACCTCGGCGACTACGCGCGTGAGGAGCTCTCGCTCGCGCCGCGGACGGCGAAGGAGTGGATGAAGCTTGCGCGCGACCTGCGAACGCGGCCGGTGCTGCGCGCGGCGGTGGAGGTCGAGAAAGCGAGGCGCTGGGACCGGATCGTGATCGAGCTCGAGCCGGAGGAGCGCGAGGTCCTCGATCGGGCGCTGGAGGTGGCCGGCAAGCGAACACGCCGAAGTGGCAGCGGGTGGAGGCCATCGCCCAGGAGTACCTGGGGAGTCATCCGGATCCGCGTCCTCCGCCCGAGGCCGCCGGTGCCTCCGGGCAGGCCTCGGGACTGGCGCCGTCGAAGCCGCAGCCCGATCTCCGCGAGTGGCTCGAGCGGGAGTACGAGCGCTGGAGGTATCTCCACGCGGCGGACCCGGTGCCGGCGCCGGAGGCGGGGGTGGACGACTGGGACCGCGCGCACCGGATCCACGAGCGCCTCCTCGAGCTCGCCTCGATGCGCGGGGCTGGGATGAGCTCGTCGGCCACCTCTCGATGCTCCTCATCAACACGGGGCTGTGGCGCGACATGAAGTTCCTCGACCTCGATCACTACGCCTCCGAGCGGCTCGGCATGTCCGGTCGGGCGATCGAGCAGCGCGCCTGGCTCGAGAGGCGCCTGTGGAGCTTTCCCGCCCTCCGCCGCGCGATGCGCGAAGGGCGGCTCGGGTACGAGCAGGCGCGGCTCGTCGCCCGCGCGATGTCCGATGGGGCCGACCACCCTGAGCGTAGGGCCAGCGAAGCTGGCCCGGAGTCGAAGGGCGATGCCTGGATCGCCAGGGCCGAGAAGATGAAGGTCGTCGAGCTCGCCCGCGCGGTCGAGGCCGACGAGGAAGCGCAGATGTGCGCACGGAGGGAGTGGGCCGTGCGCCTGCCCTCGGACGTGCACCAGGTCTTCAGCGCGGCCTGCCGGGCCGTCCGCGCGGCGGCGCAGGAGTGGATCGGGACGTCGAAGTGCCTCGTCGTCATGTGCCAGCACTTCATCGACACCTACGAGGCCGAGACGAAGCGGCCCAACACGCCGGCGAGCCGCGCGATGGAGCGCGATCGCGGCCTCTGCACGTGCCCGGGGTGCAGCAAGAGCGCGGACCACGTTCACCACATCGTGTACCGCTCGCACGGCGGCGGCGACGAGGAGGAGAACCTCACCTCCCTCTGCCAGGCGCACCACCTGCGCGGCGTGCACGACGGCTACGTCCGCGTCCAGGGCGCGGCGCCGGACGGGCTCCGGTGGGAACTGGGGGAGAGGAGTCCGTGAACATCGCCGAGACGAGCACGGACCTAAGGGTCCGGTCGAGCCGCGGTCGGGGCGGCGGTGTTCGTGCCGCCGCGGCCACAGCGCCGCGGCCACAGCGCCCACAGGAACAGGGGCGCGAAGAAGAGCGCCTCGTACGCGAGCCGCAGCAGGAAGCGCGGCGAGCCGTGGCGCGCCGAGAACGGTGACGGCGGGAGCGGCTCCCACGGCGACTCGAACCGCGCGAGCGACAGCGGCCAGAGCAGCATCACCCCGGCGCCGCCCAGCGTGAGCGTGTCGAGCAGGCCGTGGCTCACGGCGGTCGCGAACGCGAGGAGGAAGACCTTCGTCCGGTCCCCGTGGTCCCACAGGAGCAGGAGGCCGATCGCGGCCGCGACGAGCGCCACCGCGGGCGAGTGGAGCGCTCCGCGGTGCACCCAGCCCGCTCCCCACCCGCGCGGGAGGAAGAGGTCCAGGTCCTGGAACGTCGCGAGCGCGGTGTAGACCAGCGCGGGGCGCACCGGCGGGCGCACCCGTCCGTGGAGTCTCCAGCCGGCGAGTCCGACAGCGAGGTGTCCGACGGTGGGCACGTTCGTTCGATCCTGTTCACGTCTCCCGCTCCGTGCAGCGGCGCCAGGGCAGCGGAGGGCCGATCGAGCGCTACCGCGTCCGCGCCCAGGAGATCCCGAAGACGAAGTCCGGTGCGTTGGAGTTGTAGAACCAGCGCGGGCCCGGGTCGGCGCCGAGCCTTCTCCCCGGGGTGAAGTCCTCGGAGAAGAAGACCGTCACCTCGCCCACCCGGACGCCGCCCGAGATCTGGTTCTGGGGCCGGAACAGCGCGTAGTACGCGGTCGCCTCCGGCTCCTTCGTGTCCGCCGGCAGCGACCAGCCCCCGCGGAAGAGCGGCGACGACAGCCGATCCTCCGCCACGAGCGCGACGCGGTCCGAGAGCCGGACGACCACGGAGAGATCGACGCCCCACTGCACGGTCCGCGGGCGCAGCGCGAACCCGCGCGAGAGCGGCGGCACGAGGCGGAGGGCGCCCTGCCCGTGGAGCGTGAGCCAGCGGAGCGGCGCCGCCGTCGCCGCGACGCCGAGGCCCGCGTCGAGCCCGCCGGAGCCGCCCAGCGCGCCGCGCCGGCCCGTGGGGAGCTCGAGATCCACCCGCAGGGCGACCGCCCAGGGCAGCGCGCCGTCGTCGCGCGGGGCGCCGGCGAGGAGGCGGCCCGACGTGCGGAGCGCGAGGTCGGAGAGGGTCGTCCCGGAGCCGCGGAGGTCGGCCAGGGTCCGGCCGCCCTCCTCCGCGAGCCGCAGGTGGACGGCGTTCCGCGGGTAGAGCTCGCGCTGGAAGTTCCAGGAGCCGATCGCGTCGTGCCAGTCCTCGATCATCCCGTCCGACCAGCCGCCCCAGCGCGTGAGGAGGCGCAGCCCGGCGGTGGTCTGCCACCGCGCGAGCCAGGGTGCCTCGCCGAGGCGCGACCAGGGGACGGTGGCGGCGAGCTCGAGCGCGTCCGTCTGCGCGTCCTGCTGGACCCAGACCACGGCGTCGCCGCGCGCGAGCCGCGTCGGGACCGACCAGTCGTTCGCGAACCACCAGCGCACGTCGAGCCGGACCTCCGCGGGCGCGCCGCGCACCCCGCGCATGCCGCGCGCGTCGGCGAGCGGCATGTCGAGGAAGAGGTCGCGGAACACGCCGGGCGTCCGGACGCCGAGCGGCCCGTCGTCCACGGCGCGCGCCGGGGCGGCGGTCGCGAGGAGGGCGAGGGAGAGGGCAGCGGCCGCGCGCACCGCGGAACGGTACCACGCCGCCGCGGCCGGCCGCCCGGGCCGGACGGGGTTCCGCTGGAGTCGCCTGCTGCGCAACTTGGTCGGAACCGAGCCGGGGAGGAGTGAACGTGTCACTGGATCTCAAGAGCGAGCAGGGCGTGGAGCTGGGGCGGCAGGAGTTCGACTGGAAGGACATCGCCGGACGCGTCCCGTACTCGAAGCTCGACGCCGATGCGTTCTCGCGCGTCCGCGTCATCCTCATGAACGGGATCGAGTCGGAGGCGGTCCGCTTCTCGCACGTCCTCGCCCGAGGGAGCGACCAGGGGCTGCGGCGCGCGCTGGCGGAGGTGCGCCGCAAGGAGCACCACCAGCAGACGCTCGTCAACTGGCTCAACCCCGCCGACCAGTCGGCGCTCGAGACCACCATCGGGTACGAGCAGGTCGCGATCGAGGTCACCGCCCACGTCGCGCAGCACGAGCCCGATCCGTACCTGGCCCAGGTCTACCGCTTCGGCCTGCTCGAGGACTTCGATCACATGTACCGCTACGCGTCGCTGCTCGATCGCTTGGAGGGCAAGGACGCGAACGCGATCCTCCAGGGGTACACGGACGTCCAGCCGGGCCGGCCGACGGCGGACGAGCACCGCCACCCGGAGGACGACCTGCGCCGCCCCTACGACCGCCGCACCGCGCACCCGCTCTCGAAGCTCAACGCCATGACGCTCGTCGCGGGCGAGTACCAGACGCACGACTACTACATGCACGTGGGCCCGTTCTTCGCGGACCCGGTCGCGCGGCAGCTCTACGCGGAGATCGCGTCGATCGAGGAGCAGCACGTGACGCAGTACGAGTCGCTCGCCGATCCGGCCGAGAGCTGGCTCGAGAAGTGGCTGCTGCACGAGGCGACCGAGGTCTGGAACTACTGGAGCTGCCTCCAGACCGAGGGCGACCCGCGGCTCAAGGCCGTCTGGGAGCGGTTCCTCGACTACGAGCTCGGCCACCTCGCCGTCGCGAAGGCCGAGTTCCAGCGCCTCGAGAACCGGGATCCGTTCGAGATCCTCCCCGCGACGCTGCCGGACCCCATCGAGTACGAGAGCCACCGGAGGTTCGTCCGCGAGACGCTGCGCGAGATCGAGCTCCGCGCGAGCGGTCACGACTTCGTGCCGGCCGCGCAGGAGCCGGAGCGCTCGCTCGAGTACCGCGCCCGCGTGAACGCGTCCGGCTCGCCCTCGACGATCGTGTCCGAGGGCTACGCGTGGACGCCCGGCACCGAGCTCGCCGCCGTCGAGCCGTCCACCGCCGTGCACTGAGGAGGGAGCGCCATGGCCGACCGCCCCACCAAGCCGACCGATCTGGGCCTGAACCGCACCGGGGTGCAGGCGAACCCGATCATGACGAAGGAGATGCTCGACAACGAGCACGCCGTCCCCGCGAACCCGCGCGGCGCCGCGGCCATCGCCATGATGCGCGCCGAGATGTCGAAGGAGGCCCCGCCCGTCGGGACGATGCCCGTGCCCGGGAACGTGAAGGGCATGGCGAAGACGGCGATGAAGGCCCTCCAGGGCGAGAAGGCGTCCGTCTTCCTCGACAAGCTCGGGGAGCGGCTCGCGTTCGAGCGGACGGGGACGCGCATCTACGACGCGATCCTCGCCAAGCTCCCTGCCTCCTCCACCGGCAAGGACTCCTTTCCGCCCGAGGAGCTCCGCCGGTTCCGCGACGAGGAGCACGCGCACTTCCTGCTCTGCAAGCAGGCGGTGGAGCAGATGGGCGGCGATCCCACCGCGGTGACGCCGTGCGCCGACGTGGCCGCGGTCGCGTCGGAGGGGATCGTCAAGGTGGTGACGGATCCGCGCTCGACGCTGACGCAGTGCCTCGACGCGCTCCTCGTCGCCGAGCTCACCGACAACGACGGGTGGAAGACGCTCATCGCCATGGCCGAGGCGCTCGGGCAGGACGACCTCGCCCAGCGGTTCGCGAACGCGCTCGCCGAGGAGGACGTCCACCTCCAGTCGATCCGGACCTGGCTCGCCGAGCGGCTCGAGGGCCAGCTCGGGGCGAAGATGCCGAGCACCGACTTCGGGGAGCCGGCGCAGCCGGTCTAGGAGAGCCGCCGGGGGCGGCTACTTGAAGTCGTCCGAGCGGATCCCGTGCTTCCGCAGCAGTCGGTGCAGGCTCTCCCGCTCGAGCCCCGCCCGCTCCGCCGCGCGGGTCACGTTCCCCTCGAACTCCGCGAGCAGCGCGACGAGGTAGTCGCGCGAGGTCCGGTCGCGCGCCTCCGCGACGGCCTCCCGGTACGGAAGCCGTGCGAGCGCCGCGGGATCGACGGCGGCGATCGGGGCCGGCGTCGCCCCCGCCACCTCGGGCGGGAGGTCGGCGACCCGGACGCGGTCGCCCGCGCTCACCGCGACGGCGCGTTCGATCGCGTTCTCCAGCTCCCGGACGTTCCCGGGCCAGGGGTAGCCCGCGAGGCGCGCCAGCGCCTCGGGCTCGAACGCGACCACCTCCTCGCGCCGGAGGGCGCGGGCGTGCTTGCCGAGGAGGTGGTGCGCGAGCAGCGGGACGTCGTCGGCGCGGTCGCGGAGCGGAGGCAGGGTCACCGGGAACACGTGCAGGCGGTAGAAGAGGTCCTCGCGGAACCGGCCCGCCTTCGCCTCGTCGCGCAGCTCCCGGTGCGTCGCGGCGATCACCCGCACGTCCACCTTCACCGGCTGGGTGTCGCCGACGCGCCGGATCTCCTTCTCCTGGAGCGCGCGGTTGAGCTTCACCTGCGCCGGGAGGGGGAGCTCGCCGACCTCGTCGAGGAACAGCGTCCCGCCCTCCGCCTCCTCGAAGAGCCCCGGCTTCGCGGCGGCGGCGCCGGTGAAGGCCCCGCGCGCGTGGCCGAACAGCTCGCTCTCGACGAGGTCGGCGGGGAGCGCCCCGCAGTTGACGGGGACGAACCGGCGCTCCTTGCGCGCGGAGTGATAGTGGATCGCGCGGGCGGCGAGCTCCTTCCCCGTCCCGGTCTCGCCGAGGAGCAGCACGGTGATGTCGAGCCCCGCCGCCTTCTCGAGCAGGCCGAACGCCTCCCGCATGCGCGGGCTCCGTCCCACGAGGTTGTGGAACGCGTCGGCGGTGCCTGGGGCGAGCTGGCGGCGCGCCTCGTCGGCCTGGCGCTTCCGCTCGGCCGCGCGCGCGATGACGCCCAGGGCGGCGTCCGGGTCGAACGGCTTCTCGAGGTAGTCGAAGGCGCCCTGCTTCATGGCCCGGACCGCGTCGGCGACGGTCGCGTAGCCGGTCATCATCACCACCTCGGTGTCGGGCGCCCGCGCCTTGACGGCGGCGAGGAGCTCGAACCCGTCCGCGCCCGGCATCCGGATGTCCGTCACCACCACGTCGTAGGGGTGCGTCGCGACGAGCGAGAGCGCGCGCGCCCCGTCCTCCGCCTCCTCGACGGTGTACCCCTCCGCGAGGATCCGGACGAGCAGCCTGCGCAGGTTCTCCTTGTCGTCCACCACGAGGACGCGCGGGGTCATCGGGGGGGAGTGTAGCGGAGCCAGGGTACGTACGCCCCGGGAACCACCCGGGCTCCCGGTCCGCGGCCCCCCCGCCGACCCGTCGGCCCCCCGTTGCGCTATCCTGTCGGCTTCACCCGCTCCGGTCCCTCCCCCCGCGGATGCCCTCGAGCCCTCCCTCCGCCCCGCCCCATGACGCGCTCGGCCGGACGCCGTCGCGGTGGACGGCGTTCGCGCTCGCCGCCCTGCTCGGGCTGGCCATCTGCGGCGCGGGGCTCGGCCTCTACCAGAGCGAGGCGACGGCGTTCCGGCGGGGGCGGGCGGCGGAGCTCGACGCGCTCGCCGCGCTCAAGGTGGATCAGGTCGTCCAGTGGCGCAGCGAGAAGATCGCGGCGGCGGAGTCGCTGGCCGCGGACGCGAGCTACCAGATGCAGGAGACGCGGCTCGCCGCGACCCGGAGCCAGCCGCCCTCGGCGCAGGTGGAGGCGTGGCTCGCGGGCATGCAGCGCGCGGGCGACGTGGTGGGCGTGGGGCTCGTGAACGCCGCAGGCGAGTTCCAGGTCTTCGCCGGCGCAGGCCTCGCCGAGGGCCACACCCCCACGCGCATCCGCGGCGCGCTCGTGATCGCCGAGGCGACGGGCGAGGCGTGGTTCTCGGACTTCCAGGTGGATCGGATCGGACTCCACGTGGACCTGATCGCCCCCGTCCGCCTGGCCGGGCAGCTCGCCGGCGGCGTCTTCCTCCGGATCGACCCGCAGCGGCGCCTCTTCCCCATGCTCCTCCAGTGGCCCGTCCCGAACAGCGTCTCGGCCGAGACGGTGCTGGCGCGCGCCGACGGCGACGGCGCGCGCGTGCTCAACCGGCTGCGGCACCTGCCGGGGTCGGCGATGCGGCTCCGCGTCGGGCCCCGCGAGCCGGGCGCGGAGGCGCTCATCGCCGCCATCCGCGGCGAGCGGCGCTCGGGCGCCGCGCCCGATTACCGCGGCGTGTCGTCGATGTACGCCACGCGGCCCGTGCCGAACTCGACCTGGGCCGTGCTCGTCAAGGTGGACGCGGCGGAGGCGTTCCTCCCGCTCCGCGAGCGGTTCCTGTGGACGCTCGCCACCGCGCTCGCGCTCGCCGCCTCGGCCGCGCTCGGCGTGGGGCACTGGTGGCGGAGCCGCCGCGAGGCCGCCCGGCGCGAGCGCGACGCGCTGGCCCGCCGGGTGGAGTTCCTCTCCCGGTGGGGCAACGACATGGTGTTCCTCGTGGACGAGGAGCTGCGGATCGTCGAGGCCAACGATCGGGCGGAGGCGCTGCTCGGCTACCCGCGCGACGAGCTCCTGCGGCTCACGCTCCACGACCTGCGCGCCCCGGAGAGCTCCGACGACCTCTCGCTGCGGGCCTCCGCCCAGCTCGCCGCCGGCTGGGGCCACTGGGAGACGCGGTTCCGGCGCAAGGACGGCTCCACCTTCGCGGTGGACGTCACCGTCCAGGTCGAGCGGTCGGGCGGCAAGCCCTGGTTCCACGGGATCGTCCGCGACATCAGCGAGCGCAAGCGATCGGAGGACGCGCTGCGGGCCAGCGAAGCGCGCTTCCGCGCCGCCTTCGACGGCGTGCCGGTCGGCATGGTCCTCCTCGACCGCGCCGGCCACGTGGTCGAGACGAACCGCGCGATGCAGGCGATGCTCGATCGCCCCGAGGAGGAGCTGCGGGGCACGGCGTACGTCGGGCTCGTCCACCCGGACGACGTCGAGCGCTCCGAGGAGCGGCTCGCGCGGCTCCGGGCGGGGAGCGCCTCCCTCGAGGACGCGGCCTGCCGCTACCAGCGGCGCGACGGGGCGTGGGTGCAGGCGCAGGTCCGGGCGTGCGCCCTCGCCGGCGCGGACGGCGCGCCCGCGTACGCGCTCGCGATGGTCGAGGACGTCTCGGATCGCCGGCGCATGGAGGCCCAGCTCCGGCTCGCCGACCGCATGGCGTCGATGGGGACGCTCGCCGCCGGGATGGCCCACGAGATCAACAACCCGCTCGCGTTCATCCTCGCGAACCTCGAGTACTCGATCCGCGAGCTCCGGCGCGACGGGACGAACCAGGACGTCGTCGCCGCGCTGGAGGAGGCGCGCGAGGGCGGGACGCGGGTCCGCGAGATCGTCCGCGATCTGAAGACGTTCTCGCGCGCGGACGACGAGGCGCGCGAGCCGCTCGAGGTGAACCGCGTGCTGCGCTCCGCGCTCTCGCTCGCCTCGAACGAGATCCGCGCCCGGGCCCGGCTCGAGGTCTCGCTCGGGGAGGTCCCGCGGATCCTCGGGAGCGAGCACCGGCTCGGCCAGGTGCTGCTCAACCTCCTCATCAACGCCGCGCAGGCGATCCCGGAGGGCCGCCCCGAGGCCCACGTCGTCCGGGCCGCCACCGCGCTGCACGAGGACGGCCGCGTCGCGATCGAGATCTCGGACGACGGCGGGGGGATCCCGCCGGCGCTCCGCGCGCGCATCTTCGACCCGTTCTTCACCACGAAGCCGGTCGGCGTCGGCACGGGCCTGGGGCTCTCCATCTGCCACGGCATCGTGGTGGCGATGGGCGGCGAGATCGCGCTCGACAGCGAGGTGGGACGCGGCTCGACGTTCCGCGTCCTCCTGCCCCCGGCGCCCGCCGGCGCGGCGGCGCGCCCGGCGCCGCGGCCGCCCGCGCCCACGCGGCGGGCCAAGGTCCTCGTGATCGACGACGAGCCGCTCGTCTGCCGGGCGCTGCAGCGCATCCTCTCGCCGCCGCACGACGTGCGCGTGCAGGGGAGCGGGCACGGCGCGCTGGCGCTGCTCGATCACGAGGACGGCTGGGACCTCGTCATCTGCGATCTCATGATGCCGGACCTCTCGGGCATGGAGCTGTTCGGGACCGTCGCCGCGCGCGCGCCGCACCTCGCCGCGCGGTTCGTGTTCCTGACCGGGGGCGCGTTCACGCCCGGCGCGCGCGAGTTCCTCGAGCGCGTGCCCAACGAGCGCGTCGAGAAGCCGTTCGAGGCGGCGGCGCTCCGCGAGCTCGTGGCGCGGCTGCTCGAACGGCCGCGCGCGGGGGAGTGAAGGGTGGAGCGCACGCCGGAGGTCCCGTCCCCGGCCGAGCGCCGCGTGGCGCAGGTGGCCTGGGACGCGCTCGCGGGCCTCGCCCCCGCGCTCGACGCGCCGCTCGCCGAGATCCTCGCGGGCGCCGCCGCGGAGCGCGTCCTCGATCGCCTCCTCCGGCGGCTGGCGCCCCTCTCCCGACCGGCGCGCGCCGCCGTGGCCGAGGCGGTGTTCGGGGTCGCGCTCTGGCGGCGCCGGCTCCGGGCGCAGCTCGGGCGGCCGGACGCTTCGCCGCGGCAGCTCCTGGGGGCGCTGCTGCGGGACCTCGGCGGCCGGGCCGACTGGGCGGCCC
>JAEYZK010000342.1 GCA_023428085.1 Pseudomonadota bacterium | reverse complement strand
CGCGCGCGCGGGCGGCGTTCTGGTGGGCGGCGCTCGTCGCGTCCGTCTCCCCGGAGTTCGCGTTCGTGGTCTGGGGCGCGGCGCGGCTCCAGGACAGCGGCCTGGGCCCGACCGCGGCCACCGCGGCGGCGGCGGCGTTCCCGCTCGGCCTCGCGCTGGGCCGGCTCGTCGTGGTCCCGCGGCTGCTCGGGGGAAGGTTCCCCCTCGCGCACGCGGGCGTGGGGCTCGCGGCCGCGGCGGCGCTCACCTGCAGCGCGCCGCTCGGCCCGGCCCCGATCCTGCTCGCCTGCCTCGCGGCGGGGCTCGGCCTCTCGCCGCTCTATCCCCTCACCGTCGGGAAGCTCGTGCGCATCCCGGGGATGGATCCGGGCCGCGGCTCGGCGGTGGCCGCGCTCGGCTCCGGGACCGCCGTGCTGCTCGCCCCGCTGCTGCTCGGCCTGCTCGCCCGCGCCGTCCCGCTCCGCTTCGGGTTCCTCGCGGCGGTGCCGGTGCTCCTGCTCGTGTCCGCGCTCCACGCGCGCGGCCGGCGCGGCCCGGAGCGTTGACGCCGCGCCGCCGCCGTGCGGCGATCGTCGGGGAGAAGTGAAGAGGGTGGGGCGAGCGCGCGCCCGCCCCACCCCCGGTGCTTCAACGGCTCACCGCCTCACGACACCGGCCTCACCAGGCGTAGAGGCCCGCCCACGCGTAGCTGCCCGCGCTGACGGAGAAGTACGTGTAGCCGTCGGAGTGCTTCGCCAGCGGCAACGGGCCGGCGCCGCACGCCGTCGCCGTGGTGTTGCTGTTGATCCGGATCGTACGGCCGTCCATGTTGTAGCAGCCCCAGCCGTTGATCTGCGCGTTCGTCCGGTAGCAGACCGCGCCGGTCGTGTTGAAGTTGTTCGTGTTGCCGGTGAACGTGATCGCGTTCGCGCACGGGGCGGTGCCGCCGCCCGTGGTGTTGAACGTGGCGGTGACGGTCCGGGCCGCGGTCATGGAGACCGTGCAGGTGGAGGCGGTGCCGGAGCAGGCGCCGCTCCAGCCGGCGAACGTCGAGCCCGACGCCGCGGTGGCGGTCAGGACCACGGTCGTGCCGCTGGCGACGGAGGCCGAGCAGGTCGAGCCGCAGCTGATCGCGCCGCCCGAGACCGTGCCGCCGCCCGTGCCGGACTTCGTCACGGAGAGCGTGTAGGTCGTCCCGCCGGAGGTGTTGAAGGCGGCGTTGACGGTGCGGGCCGCGGTCATGGAGACCGTGCAGGTGGAGGCGGTGCCGGAGCAGGCGCCGCTCCAGCCGGCGAACGTCGAGCCCGAGGCCGCGGTGGCGGTCAGGGTCACGGTCGTGCCGCTCGCGAGGGTCGCCGAGCAGGTCGAGCCGCAGTTGATGCCGCCGGCGCTGGAGGTGACCGTGCCGCCGCCCGTGCCCGACTTCGTCACGTTGAGCGCGTAGGTCGTCCCGCCGGTGGTCCTGGCGATGTACGCCTTGACCCAGAGGCCCGACTGCGTGAGCGCGCTGTCGGCCCACGGGCCGGTCGCGCTCGCGCCCACGACGAGCGCCGAGGCGGTCTCGGCCTTGTCGTTGAGGGACCAGTTGGCGGAGCTGATGAGGTTCTGGTCCATCCAGTTGGCCCAGTTCTGCGACTCGCTCGCGCTGAAGTTGCCGTTGCCCGAGGCGTCGCAGGTGCCCCACTCGGTGACGAAGAGGGCGCGGCCGCGGCTCATCGCCGAGTTGCCCTTGTCACGCAGGTACTGCGTGTGCGTGCCGGCGTAGAAGTGGAGCGTGTAGGCGGTGTTGGCGTCCGAGATCGGATCCGACGCCGCGACGTCCACGTCCTGCGACCAGTTCGGCGAGCCGACGATGACGAGGTTCTGGCTGCCGGCCTGGCGGATCGTGTTGATCACCGCCGTGTGGTACGGCTTCAGGGTCGACCAGGAGTAGGTCGTCCCCGGCGGCTCGTTGAACGTCTCCCAGATGACGTTCGGCGAGGAGGCATACGCCGTCGCGAGCTGCTGGAAGAACGACTGCGCCTGCGACTGGAGCAGCTCGTGGCTGTGCCAGTCCACGATGACGTACACGCCCTCGGCGATCGCGGCGTCGATGAGCGCGCGGACGCGGGTCATGTTGCCGGACGGGTCGGCCGGACTGAGCGAGTCGCCGCTCACGTACCCGCCGCCGCCGTGCACGCCGAGCGCGGCGCGGACGACGGTGGCGCCCCAGCCCTTCACGCTGGCGACGGCCGTGCGGTTGTAGAACCGCTCGGCGCCCCAGCCGGTGTTGGACCAGAACCAGCTCATGCCCTTCAGCTGGACCGGCGTGCCCGCGGCGTTGCAGATGCGGTTGCCGCAGACGCGGAGGCGGCCGTGCTGCGCGACGATGCTGGTGCCGCCGCCGGTGCTGTCGAACGTGGCGGTGGCCGTCCGCGCCGCCGTCATGGAGACGGAGCAGGTGGCGGAGGTGCCGGTGCAGGCGCCGCTCCAGCCGGCGAACGTCGAGCCCGAGGCCGCGGCCGCGGTCAGGGTGACGGTCGTGCCGGACGCGAGGGTCGCGGAGCAGACGGTGCCGCAGTTGATGCCGCCGGTGCTCGAGGTGACCGTGCCGGCGCCCGTGCCGGACCTGGTCACGGTGAGGGCGTAGGTCGTGCCGCCGCCGGTCGTGTTGAACGTGGCGCCGACGCTCTGCGCGCCGTTGACGGAGACCGCGCAGGTCGCGGCGGTGCCGGAGCAGGCGCCGCTCCAGCCGGCGAACGTGGAGCCCGAGGTCGCGGAGGCGGTCAGGGTGACGGTCGTGGCGGCGGTGAACGTCGCGGCGCAGGTGGAGCCGCAGTTGATGGCGCCGCCGGAGACGGTGCCGGAGCCCGTGCCCGCCTTCGTGACCGCGAGCGAGTACGTCGTGCCGCCGCCGGAGAGCGGCGGGTAGGCGTTCGCGACGAGCTGCTGGAACTGCGCCCCGAACCACTCCCCCGAGAGCGGCGCGTCGGGGAGGGCGCCCGTGAGCACGCCGTACTGGGTCGTGTACGTCGGGTCGCACATGCGGTCGAGCCGCTTGCCCTGGTCGTTCGGGATCTCGATGGAGGAGCCGTCCGACTCACCGGGCGGCTTCACCCACGCGAAGGCGTCCACGTGCGCGATGCCGGTCGAGGCGCTCGGGCGCTCCCCGATGCCCGCGCCCGCCGGGTTGCACCACAGGCCGCGGTGCGCGCGGCGATCGACCTTCGAGGCGTTGACGAAGGTGGTGAGGTCCGTGCTGGTGCTCGCGGCGGTGGGCCGGTTCGGGCCGCCCCAGCCGTTGCGCGAGGTGTCCATCATCATGCCCAGCGACGTCGGGAAGCCCGCGCCGGTGAACCGGGTCCACATGTCGGTGACGAACGACACCTCGTCGATCATCGGGTTGTACTCGTAGAACTTGTTCGACATCACCTGCTGGCCGCCGACGGTCTGCGTGGCGGTCATGAACGGCTCGCGGAGCGGGAGCGTGTTCGCGGTGTTGGCGACGAAGCCGTCGATGCCGGCCTTGCCGAGGGTGAGGCCGTTCGCGAGGTTGGACATGAGCTGCACGAACGGGCCGTTGTTGCTCGTCCAGCCGAGCCAGCCGGAGTGCGCCATGTCCACGTAGGTGTAGACGTTCGGGTACGTGCGGAGCTTGTTGATCGCGTACTGGACGCCCTGGACGTAGTAGCCGCCCGAGTTCATCGCGGAGCACTCGGGGTCGGAGAGGTTCGTCACGAGGTTCGGGAGCGAGTCCGGCTCGATGACGAACACGATCCGGAGGTTCGCGTACTTCGACTGCCCGACGACCGCGGCGATCGCGTCGATGTACTCGGCCTTGTAGCGCGCGAGGCCCTCGGCCGTGCCGGGGAGCTCGCCGTTCGAGGCGAGCGCCGCGCAGTCGCGGCCGGGCAGGTCGTAGACCACGCCGAGGAAGAGGTTGGCGCCCTGGGCGAGCGCCTGGTCGAGGTGCGTCGGGAGGGAGGCGACCGCGGAGATCCGGTCCATCCAGACCGCCGTCGGCTGCTGGCCGACGGCCCGCATGTTGGCGGCGAGCGTCGCGTTGCTCACCAGGGCGGCCTCGGCGTTGGCCTTGGCCGCGTAGTCCGGGTTCACGTACATCTTCGCCCCGGAGAAGGGGTTGTCGAGGTGGGTCTGCGCCACCGCGAGGCCGGGCAGGGCCAGCGCGGCGAGCAGCGGAGTCAGTGACAGGGCCTTCGCGATCTTCATGAGCACTCCTCGTGAGTGTTGCGTCCGCGAAACACGGGACAGCGCCTACCGTCTCCCACGCCGGGGTACGAGGCCTCGAAGGCGGGTCGCCCCCGAGGAGGCGACCGTCTCTGCTCCGTTCCGCGGTGTGTGCCCTGGTCTGCCCCAATCGCAGGAAGGCCGTCAATCTCCCCACGGGGAATCGTTTTAGGAGCCCTCGCTCACAGAGGATTTCCCGCGGTCGTCGACCGTCCGGACGCGGCCGCGCGAGGGCACGACGGCGGCGCGTGGCGCGCCGCGGGCGACCCTCCGGTCGCGGAAACCGTTTTCCGCCGCCGCTGCGCGAGGCACCTGGGCCGCAGTCGGAGGAAACGTTTTCCGAGGCCCCCGCCGGCCAACGTTTGCGTTCACTCGGCGTGGAGAGTCCGCAAAACGTTTGCGCGCCGCCGCCGACCCTGGACCGGGGACCGGGGATCCGGAAGACGGCTGCCTCCCGCTCCCGCGCGGCCCGCGCGCGCTGCGCGCCCGGCGCGGGCTACACGCACCGCCAGTACGCGGTCGCCACGAGCGTGCGGCGCTCCTTCACCTCGGAGCGCTTCTTGAGCTCGGTCACGGCGCGGTCCTTCTCGCCGTAGCGGGTCGCCTCGAGCGCCCGCAGGTCGTCGAGCTTGCGCCGGTACTCGCGCTCGGCACGCTCGAGCAGCGCGCGCCGGTCGCGGACCGACAGCTCTCCGCGGGCGAGCGCAGGTCCAGCCGGAGGTGGCTGGACCGGAGCGAGCGGGGGGCCCGGGGGGGCCGGCTTCTTCGGCCCCTCCGCCAGGAGGCTCCGGGCGCGGGTCCACGCGGCCCGCGCGTCCTCGACCGCCTTGCGCGGCGCGGCGAGCGCGTCCTCGACGGAGCGGTCCCAGCGATCGCGCGAGGCGTCGTACGCCGCGCCGATGCGCTCCTGCAGGTCGGCGAGGAGGCGTGCGCCGAGCGCCGCGAGGGCCTGCTCCTGCGCCTCGCCGATGGAGGTGGTGGCGCCGCGGGGGCCGCCCTTGCCCTCGCGTGCGGGGAGGGCGGCGAAGACCTCCGCCTCGTCGAGCGGCAGGGCGTGGAACCGCTCTCCGTCGGTCCAGAGCACGAGGTGGACGAGCCGCTCCTCCGAGACGAGCGCGTCGAAGGCGTAGCGGTACGCGAACCACCACCCCTCGCGGCCCGCGAGCTTGCCGAGCGCCGCGGGCAAGCCCCGATCCTCGATCTCGAGGAAGGAGACGGCGTCCTGCGGGCGGGCGCGGATCTTCTCGGCGGCGGCCTGCACCCGCCTCGCGCGGCGCGAGCGGCCGCGCGCGGGCGCCTCCGGCTCGGGCGCCGGCGCCGCCTCCGCGTCCTCCGACTCGACCGCGGCGAGCAGCGCCTCCTCCTCCGCCTCCCGCCGCGCCACGGCCTCCTTCGCCTTCTGCTCGGCCACGCGCAGGCGGCCGCGCACCTCGCCGTCGAACCGCTCGAAGAGGAGCGCCCGGGCGGCGGCGAAGCGGGCCGAGATGCGCGCGTCGAGCTCGCTCCGGAGCTTCGTGAACGCCTGGTCCACCTCGTCCGGCGAGCGGCAGGACTGGTAGATGTCGAGCACCCGCTTCTCGAAGTCGATGCCGCTCCCCAGGGCGCCGAGCACCTCGTCGGAGGAGCCGAACACCCCGTCGAAGAGGGCGAGCTTCTGGGAGAGGAGATCGAAGAGCCGCGCGTCCGCCGCGTTCTGGCGGTTGAGGAAGTTCAGCACCAGGACGTCGCGCTGCTGGCCGTAGCGATGGCACCGGCCGATGCGCTGCTCGACGCGCTGCGGGTTCCAGGGGAGGTCGTAGTTGACGACCAGGTTGCAGAACTGGAGGTTCAGGCCCTCCGCGCCCGCCTCCGTCATCAGCAGGATCTGGTTGGTGTTCCGGAACTCCTCCACCAGCGCCTGGCGCTTGTCGGTGCCGGAGACGTCGCCGGAGAGGCAGGTGACGGAGTAGCCCTTCGAGGTGAGCAGCCTCTCGAGGTACTGCTGCGTCCGGCGGAACTCGGTGAAGACGACCGCCTTGTCCGGCCAGCCGCACGCCTTCGCCACCGTGAAGCAGCGCTCGAGGCCGCGGACGAGGGCGTCGCCCTTCGCGTTCACCTGGATGGTGCGGGCGAGCTTGGCGCAGGCGCGGAGCTCCGCGAGCTCGTCGTTCATCTTGCGGAGCGCGAGCTGGCCCTTCGGGCGCGCGGCGGAGGTGCCGTCGTCGAAGAGCTCCTCCACCTCCTCGGAGAACCCCTCCATCTCCAGCAGGAGGTCGGCCTGCGCGGCGCACTCGACGCCCGCCACCTTGGCCTCGAGCCCGTCCGCGAGCCGGTCGAGCGTCGCGGCCAGGGCGAACGAGGAGGAGGCGAGGATCTTGCGGTACACGAGGATGAACAGCGCCCGCCGCGCCATCGGGATGGCGTACGCGTCCTCCCGGCGCAGGTACTCGGAGACGCGATCGTACAGCTCCTGCTCCTGCTTCGTCGGCGCGAAGTCCTCCACGATGGAGCGGCGCGCGGTGAACTTCACGTACTCCTTCACCTGCCGCCGGAGCGTCCGCACGACCACCGGGGCGAGGCGCGACTTGAGGTCGGCCGCCTTGTCGTCGGTGAGCTCGCCCGCCGCGTACTGGAGGCGGAAGGAGTCCTCGGTGCCGAGCAGGGCGTCGTCGATGAACGAGGCGAGCCCGAGCAGCTCCATGAGGTCGTTCTGGAGCGGCGTCGCCGTGAGGAGGAGCTTGGGGGCCTTGCGCAGCGCGCGGCGCAGCGCCTGGCCCGTGCGGTGATCCTTCCGGTAGGCGTTCCGGAGCCGGTGCGCCTCGTCGATGATCGAGACGTCCCACGGCACGCGCTCGATCTCCGCGGCGTGCAGCGCGGCGAACGGGTGCGAGCAGATGACGACCCCGCCGGTGTCGAACGGGTTGTTGCGGAGCCCCTGCCGCTCGCGATCCCGGAGGACGTCGCCGTCGAGCACCTCCGCCTCGAGGCCGAACTTCGACCGGAGCTCGTCGCGCCACTGGGCCCGGAGCGACGCGGGGACGAGGATGATGGCGCGCCCCTTCCCCTCGGCGGCGAGCTGCGCGAGCACGATGCCCGCCTCGACGGTCTTCCCGAGGCCCACCTCGTCGGCGAGCACCGCGCCCCCCGTGGGGAGCGAGTTGAGCGCGAACGCCGCGGCCTCGATCTGGTGCGGGTTGAGATCGACCGCCGAGTGGGCCAGCGCCGGGGCGAGCCGTGAGGCGCCTCCGCCGCCGCGCGCGGTGAGCGCCTCGGCGGCGATCCGCTGGTGGAACCGCGTGAGCGCACGACCCTCACGCACCGGAACCGACGCCGCCTGCTGCGATCCCATTCCTCGACGCCTCCGAGACTCCGCCACGCCGCCCCACTTCCGCGGCCGCCGACACTGTAGCAGCATCCGATCTCCGCGGTGAGGCTCCGTCGGGATCGTCCTGGACGAGTGCCCCGCAACCCGGCCGCGCCGCGCGGCGGTCCGCCTCGCGCGCGCCAGGGCGCCGGTGTGCGGCAGGGGGCGACGGCGTCACAGCTCGCCGCGGCGCTTCACGTCGAGGTAGCGGCGCACCACCGCCGAGACGAGCGCGCGCGCCGGTGCGCTCTCGACGCGGACGCCCGCGGCCGCGAGGCGG
>JAEYZK010000272.1 GCA_023428085.1 Pseudomonadota bacterium | reverse complement strand
ATCTGGCGCGGGCGCGCGGGCGGTCCCTGGTCGCGGCCGGGCCGCGGCAGCCGCCGGCGGTCCACGCGCTCGCGGCGGCCCTCAACGACGCGCTCGGCAACGCCGGCGCCACCGTGCGCTACCGCGCCTCGGCGCTGCTCGACCCCGAGGCGGGGCCCGCCGACCTCGCCGCGCTCGCGAAGGAGCTCCAGGCCGGGGCCGTGGACACGCTCGTCGTCACCGCGTGGAACCCGCTCTACACCGCGCCCGCGGATCTCGACCTGCGGGCCGCCTTCGGCAAGGTGCGCGAGCGGATCGTGCTCGCGCTCCGCCCGGACGAGACCTGGGCCGCCGCGACCTGGAGGGTGGCCGCCACGCACCCGCTCGAGGCCTGGGGCGACCTGCGGGCCCGCGACGGCACGGCGTCGATCGTCCAGCCGCTCATCGCGCCGCTGCGCGAGACGGTCTCGGAGGTCGAGCTCCTCGCCGGGTTCGTGGACGCCGGGGAGCGCGGCGGGCACGCCCTCGTGCGCGACGGCTGGCGCGCCCGGAGCGGCGACGACGGGTTCGACCAGCGGTGGAACGGGTGGCTGGCGGCGGGCGTCGTCGCCGGCTCGGCGTTCCCCGACGAGACGCCGGCGCTCGACGCCGGCCGCGTCGCCGCCGCGCTCCGCGACGCGCGCGCGCCGGCCGACGGCGTCGAGGTGAACTTCGCGCTCGACTACAAGGTCCGCGACGGCCGGCAGCTCGACAACGCCTGGCTGCAGGAGCTGCCCGACCCGGTCACGAAGCTCACCTGGGACAACGCGGTCCAGCTCTCGCCGGCCACGGCGCAGCGGCTCGGGCTCGCGACCAAGGACGAGGTGGAGGTCTCCGCCGGCGGCCGGACGCTGGCCGGCGGCGTCCTCGTCGTCCCCGGCCACGCCGACGACGCCGTCACGCTCGCGCTCGGGTACGGCCAGAGGGCGGCCGGCCCGGTCGGGAAGAGCGCCGGCTTCGACGCGTACGCGGTGCGCACCGCCGCGGCGCCCTGGATCGCGGGCGGCGGCGCCCTGCGCAAGACCGGCAGGAAGGTCGAGCTCGTCACCACCCAGGAGCACTTCGACATGGAGGGCCGGTTCATCGCGCCGGCCATCGCCGCGACCGAGCTCGGGCACGCGCAGGAGGAGCTCGAGCACCACCGCGGGGTGCCGGCGACGATCCACCCGCCGGTGGACTACTCCAAGCAGGACTACGCCTGGGGCATGAACATCGACCTGTCGCGCTGCATCGGCTGCGGCGCGTGCACGCTCGCGTGCCAGGCCGAGAACAACATCCCCACCGTCGGCAAGGCCCAGGTCGCCAAGAGCCGCGAGATGCACTGGCTCCGCGTCGATCGCTACTTCGAGGGCAGCCTCGAGGAGCCGACGTCCGTCTCCCAGCCCCTCGGCTGCGTCCACTGCGAGACGGCGCCCTGCGAGTACGTGTGCCCGGTGAACGCCACGGTGCACTCGGAGGAGGGGCTGAACCAGATGGTCTACAACCGGTGCGTCGGGACCCGGTACTGCTCGAACAACTGCCCGTACAAGGTCCGCCGGTTCAACTGGTTCGACTTCCACCAGCGCACGTCGCCGACGCTGAAGATGCTCCACAACCCGGACGTCACCGTCCGCGCGCGGGGCGTCATGGAGAAGTGCACCTACTGCGTGCAGCGCATCGAGCGGGCCCGGAACGTCCACGGCGCGAGCGGCGGGAAGATCGGCGGCGACGAGGTCCAGTCCGCCTGCCAGCAGGCCTGCCCGACCCAGGCGATCGTCTTCGGGAACCTGAACGACCCGGAGTCCACGGTCTCCCGGCGGCACCGCGACGAGCGGCGGTTCGACCTCCTGCACGAGCTCGGCACCCGGCCGCGCACCGCCTACCTCGTGCAGCTCCGCAACCCCAACCCCGAGCTGGCAGGATGAGCACCGCTCCCGACAAACTCCCGGTCCACGATCCGCTGGAGTCCTCCCCGGTGCTGGTGGGGCGCCCCGACGACCGCGCCCTGACGGAGAGCCTGCTGCGGCCCATCAGCACGCCGCCGGGCAAGGGCTGGAAGGCGATGATGGGCGTCCTCGCGCTCGGCGTGGGGCTCTGGCTCGTCTGTCTGTACAAGGTGATGGTCGAGGGCATCGGCGTCTGGGGCAACAACATCCCGGTCGGCTGGGCCTACGACATCACCAACTTCGTCTGGTGGATCGGCATCGGCCACGCCGGCACCCTCATCAGCGCGATCCTCCTCCTCTTCCAGCAGAAGTGGCGCACGTCGATCAACCGGTTCGCCGAGGCGATGACGCTCTTCGCGGTGGCGATGGCGGGCATGTACCCGATCATCCACCTCGGGCGGCCCTGGCTGTTCTGGTGGCTCATCCCGTACCCCTCGACCACGCAGATGTGGCCGAACTTCAAGAGCGCGCTCCCCTGGGACGTGTTCGCGATCTCCACCTACGCCACGGTCTCGGTCCTGTTCTGGTACCTCGGGCTGATCCCGGACCTCGCCACCGCGCGCGACGCGGCGACGAGCCGCGTGAAGCGGCTGGTGTACGGCGTCTTCTCCTTCGGCTGGCGCGGCTCGGCCCGCCACTGGCAGCACTGGCGGATCGGCTACCTGCTCCTCGCCGGCCTCTCCACGCCGCTCGTCCTCTCCGTCCACACGATCGTCTCCTTCGACTTCGCCATCGGGAACCTGCCGGGCTGGCACACGACGATCTTCCCGCCCTACTTCGTCGCCGGCGCCATCTTCAGCGGCTTCGCGATGGTGTTGACGCTCATGATCCCGGCGCGGAAGGTGTTCGGGTTCGAGCACGTCGTCACCCAGCGTCACCTCGACAACATGGCCAAGGTGACCCTCGCGACCGGGCTCATGGTCTCGTACGGCTACGCGATGGAGTGGTTCATCGCCTGGTACTCGGGGAGCGAGTTCGAGTGGTTCGCGTTCGCGAACCGCGTCACCGGGCCGTACCAGCTCGTGTACGCCATGCAGATCTTCTGCAACGTGGTCGTCCCGCAGGCGCTCTGGTTCCCGAAGGTGCGCAACAACGTGCTCGCGCTCTTCGTCATCGCGGTGCTCGTCAACTTCGGGATGTGGGCGGAGCGGTTCGTCATCATCGCCATCTCGCTCCACCGGGACTTCATCCCCGGGTCCTGGTCCATGTACACCCCGACCTGGGTGGACTGGGGCACGCTCTTCGGCTCGATGGCCACGTTCGGCTTCCTCTTCATGCTCTTCCTCAAGTTCGTCCCGGCGATCCCGATCTCCGAGGTGAAGGAGCTCCGGCGCGAGCTCGAGCACGAGGATCACCACCACGCCGGCGCGGCCGCGCAGGGAGGCCACCGATGAGCACCGTGCTGGGCGAGTTCGCGGACGACCGCGCGCTCCTCGCGGCGGCGCGGGCGCTGCGGGCCGAGGGCCGCAAGGGCCTCGACCTCCACACGCCGTACCCGGTCCACGGCGCCGAGGAGGCGCTCGGGCTCCCGCGCTCGTCGGTGCCGAAGGTCGCGCTCGCGGCCGGCCTCGCCGGCGCGGTCACGGGGTACGGGCTCCAGTGGTTCGTGAACTCCCACGCCTGGGCGTACAACGTCGGCAACCGGCCGCCCCACAGCCCGCCCGCGTTCATCCCGGTCACCTTCGAGCTCGGCGTGCTGTTCGCGGCGTTCGGCATCTTCTTCGGCCTGCTCTTCGCGTACTTCCGGTTCCCGCGCGTCCACCACCCGGTCTTCGAGGTCGAGGCGTTCCGCTCCGCGACCATCGACGGGATGTGGCTCTCGGCCGAGGCCCCGGCCGGCGAGGCGGCGGCGGTGGCCGAGTCGCTCCGGAAGCTCGGCGCGCGGCAGGTCTCGGTCGTCGCCGAGGAGGTGGCCCCGTGAGGCGCGCCGCCCTGCGACCGCGCCTCCAGCCCTGGGCGCTCGCCGCCGCCCTCGCCGTGCTCGCCGGCTGCCCGCGGCTCGATCCCATGCAGCAGCAGGCGAAGTACGAGGCGTACGAGGCCAGCGAGTTCTACGACGACGGGCTCGCGATGCGCGCCCCGCCGGCCGGGACGGTCCCGTTCCGCTCCCTCGTCGCGCCCGCCGTCGCGACGGGCCGCGGGCCGGACGGCAAGCCGATCGCGGTCGCGCCGGTGCTGGTGGACGCGGCGCTGCTCGAGCGCGGCCGGAAGAAGTACGACGTGCACTGCGCCGTCTGCCACGGCCTGCTCGGTGACGGGGACAGCCAGGTGGCGATGAACATGTCCCTGCGGCGGCCCCCGTCGCTCCACCTCTACCGCGATCGCCCCGACGGCTACCTGTACCAGGTGATCAACGAAGGCTTCGGCCTCATGCCCTCGTACGCCCACGAGCTCGCGGTCGAGGACCGCTGGGCGGTCGTGGCGTACGTGCGCGCGCTGCAGCTCAGCCAGAACGCCACGGTGGACTCGCTCCCGGGCGAGGCGCGCCAGCGGCTGGAACAGCAGACCAAGGAGAAGACGCCATGACGGAGGCTCCGGCTCCCTTCACGGGCGGGCGCCGCCTCGTCCTCCAGGCCGCCGTCGTCGGCGCGGTCGGGCTCGCCGTGACGGCGCTCGGCGCCGCGGCGTTCGACGCGCGGCGCGCGCTCTACGCGTACCTCGTCGCGTTCGTCTACTGGCTGGGCATCGCGCTCGGCGCGCTGATCCTCCTCGGCGCCTTCCACGCCTCCAACGCCCGCTGGCCGGTGGTCCTCCGCCGCTTCGTCGAGCACGTGCCCGCGGTCCTGCCGCTCTTCGTCGTGCTCTTCGTCCCGCTCGTGCTCGGCGCCCGCCACGTCTTCCCCTGGAGCGCCGGGGCCGACGCGTTCGAGGGCGAGCTCCGGCACCTCGTCGAGCACAAGCACGCCTGGCTCAACCTGCCGTTCTTCGTCGGGCGCGCGGTCTTCTACTTCCTCTCCTGGGTGGTGGTGGCCGAGCTCCTCCGCCGCTGGTCGCTCCGCCAGGACGCCGCCGGCGGGCTGACGCTCACGCGGTGGCAGCGCCGGCTCGGCGCGGGCTCCCTCCCGCTCCTCGCCCTGACGCTCTCGTTCGCCGCGTTCGACTGGATCATGTCGATCGACGTCCGGTTCTTCTCGACGATCTTCGGCGTCTACTGGTTCGCGGGGAGCTTCCTCGCCACGTTCGCGGTCATCATCGTCGCCGCCGCCCTCACGCGGCGCGACCCGACCCAGTTCGGCGCGCACCTGAACCTCGAGCACTTCCACTCGCTCGGGAAGTTCCTGCTCGCCTTCACCGCGTTCTGGGCCTACATCGCGTTCTCGCAGTTCCTCCTCATCTGGATCGCCAACGTGCCGGAGGAGGTGCCCTGGTACATCCTCCGCATCGACGGCGGCTGGGGGATCGTCGGCGCGATCCTGGCCGGGCTCCACTTCCTGGTCCCGTTCTTCCTCCTCCTCTCGCGCGACCTGAAGCGCGACCCGCGCCGGCTCGCGTTCGTCGCCGTCTGGCAGCTCGTCCTGCACTGGCTCGACCTCTACTGGCTGGTGATGCCGCACCTCGACGCCGGCGGTCCGCGGTTCAGCCTCTGGGATCTCTCGGCCTTCGTGGGCGTGGGCGGCGTCGCGGTCGCGTTCGCGGTCGCCCGGATGCGCGGGACGCTGGCCGTCCCTGCCCGCGACCCCTACCTCGCCGACTCGCTGAGGTACCTGCCGTCATGAGCGACGTCTCGAACGACGACCTCCACGGTCACGACCACGGCGTCCGGTCCGAAGAGGACCACGTCAACGCGCTCAAGATCATCCTCGTCGGCGTGGGCGCGCTCCTCGTCTTCTTCCTCGGCTCGTGGGCGACGGTCGCGTACCTCGGCGCGCGGATGGAGGCGCACGGGCCGATCACCATCCCGCCGGAGATCGGGCTCTCGAAGATCGGCCTGGTCGAGCAGCAGCCGTTCGCGCAGGCGGTCCGCGGCGAGCGCGCCAAGGTCCAGCAGCGCGAGCGGCTCGAGTCCTACGGGTGGGTGGACCGGCAGGCGGGCGTCGTCCACATCCCGATCGCGGAGGCGATGCGGCTCGTCGCCTCCGGCGCGCGCGTCGGCCCCGCGCCCGCCGACGGCGCGCCGCCGCCCGGAGGGCAGCCGTGAGGGGGGCGCACCTCGTCGCCGCGCTCGCGGCGCTCGTCGCGCTCGGCGCGGCGGCGCCCGCGCGGGCGCAGTTCTGGCGCCACCGCGAGCTCCCGTCGGGCCCGCCGCCGGACGTGAAGCCGGTGCCGCTCCAGGAGGTCCGGATCGAGGAGAAGCTCGGCCAGGCGCTGCCGCTCGACGCGGCCTTCACCGACTGGCGCGGCCGGCCGATGACGCTGCGGCAGGCGTTCGACGGCCGCCGGCCGGTGGTGCTGGCGATGGTCTACTACGACTGCCCGATGCTCTGCGGGCTCATGCTCTCCGGCATGGCGAAGGCGATCCGGCAGAACGGCCTCGCGCTGGGCAAGGACTTCGCCGCGGTGACGATCTCCTTCGACCCCGCGGAGCGGCCCGGCCTCGCCGCCGAGCGCCGGCGGGGCTACCTCCAGTCGGTGGGGCTCTCCGACTCCGGGGAGGAGTGGCCGTTCCTGGTCGGGACCGAGGAGGCGTCGCGCCAGGTCTCGGACGCGCTCGGCTTCTACTACAAGTTCGACCAGGTCTCGGGCGAGTGGGCCCACATGGCCGCGATCTTCGTGATCACGCCCGACGGGCGGATCTCGCGCTACCTCTACGGCATCGACTACGCGCCCAAGGACCTGCGCCTCGCGGTGGTCGAGGCCGGAGGCGGGAAGGTAGGCACGAGCTTCGACCGGATCCTCCTCACCTGCTTCCGGTATGACCCGGCCTCGCGCAAGTACCAGCCGTACGCCTTCGGCATCGTCCGCGCCGGCGGCGCGCTCACGCTCGTCGTCCTGGCGGCGGTGGTGGGCCGGCTCTTCTGGCGCGAGCGGAAGCGCGCGAAGCGGGAGGCGAAGGCGTAGCGCGCGGGCGCGCTCCGCGAGGCAGACCCATGAACGAGCTCCTGCGCCGCATCCTGTTTCTCCCCGAGCAGGCGAGCAGCTACGCCACGTCGGTGGACCAGCTCCACTACTTCGTGATCATCACCACGATGATCGCCGCCGCCGGCGTGTTCGGCGTCGCGATCTACTTCTTCGTCCGGTACCGGCGGCGCGGCGACGGGGAGGCGACGCCGCACGTCCGGCCGCGGGCGATCCACGAGATCCTCTTCATCGGCGTGCCGCTCGCGTTCTTCCTGCTCTGGTTCGCGATCGGCTACCCGCAGTTCGTGTCGCTCCAGACGCCGCCCAAGGACGCGATGGACGTCTACGTCCAGGGCAAGCAGTGGATGTGGAAGTTCGCGTACCCGGACGGCCCGAGCGCGGTGAACACGCTGCGCGTGCCCGTCGGCCGGCCGGTGCGGCTCCTCATCACCTCCCGCGACGTCATCCACTCGTTCTACGTCCCGGCGCTCCGGATCAAGATGGACGCGCTCCCGGGCCGGTACACGCAGGTGTGGTTCCAGGCGGAGCAGACCGGCCGCTTCGAGATCTTCTGCGCCGAGTACTGCGGGCTGTCGCACTCCGGCATGGTGGGCGAGCTCGTGGTCATGCCGGCGGCGGAGTTCGACGCCTGGATGGGCACGCAGCGCCGCGGGATCACGGTCGCGCAGGACGCGGCCCCCGGGGACGGCGAGCGCGAGCACGCCCGCCCGGCGGCCAACGTCGTGGACGAGGGCGCGCGGATCGCCGCCGCGCAGGGCTGCCTCAAGTGCCACTCGGTGGACGGCTCGCGCCACATCGGGCCGACGTTCGTGGACCTGTACGGCCGCGAGGAGAAGCTCCAGGACGGCAAGTCCGTCGTCGCGGACGAGGCGTACCTCACGCGGTCGATGATGGACCCCGCGGTCGAGCTCGTCGCCGGGTACCAGAACGTGATGCCCACCTTCCAGGGCAAGCTCGCGCCGCCCGACACCGCGGCCATCGTCGAGTACATCAAGTCCCTCCGCTCGTCGGCCTCGCGCCCCGGGCCGTCGGAGCCGCCCGCCTATGAAGCCATCCCCGCTCCCAAGTGACGCCCCGGCCTACGCGCCGCGGAACTACCTGAACGCGCCGGCCACGGGGCTCCTGTCGTGGCTCAACACCCGCGACCACAAGCGGATCGGGGTCATGTTCCTGATCGCGACCACGGTCTCGTTCGCGGTCGGCGGCCTGTTCGCGATGCTCATCCGGCTGGAGCTGCTCACGCCCGGCCCGACGGTCATGGATCCCATGACCTACAACCGGATGTTCACGCTCCACGGCGTGGTCATGATCTTCCTGTTCATGATCCCCGCCATCCCGAGCGGCTTCGGCAACTTCCTCGTGCCGCTCATGATCGGCGCCAAGGACGTCGCGTTCCCGAAGCTCAACCTCCTCAGCTTCTACCTGTACGTGCTCGGCGCCGTCGTCGCGCTCGGCGGGATGCTGTGGGGCGGCGCGGACACGGGCTGGACCTTCTACACGCCGTACGCGACCGACACGATCACGAAGGTCACCCCGATCCTGCTCGGCGCCTTCATCCTCGGGTTCTCGTCCATCCTCACCGGCCTCAACTTCATCGTCACCACGCACACCATGCGCGCGCCGGGCATGGGCTGGATGCGGATGCCGCTCTTCGTCTGGTCGATCTACGCGACGAGCGTCATCCAGATCCTGGCGACCCCGGTGCTGGGGATGACGCTCCTGCTGGTGGCGCTCGACCGCGCGTTCCACCTGGGCGTCTTCGACCCGACCTGGGGCGGGGACCCCGTGCTCTTCCAGCACTTCTTCTGGTTCTACTCGCACCCCGCCGTCTACATCATGGTGCTGCCGGCGATGGCGGTGATCTCCGAGGTCGTCTGCACGTTCTCCCACAAGAACATCTTCGGCTACAAGGCGGTCGCCTACTCGTCGCTCGGCATCGCCTTCGTCGGGTTCTTCACCTGGGGCCACCACCTCTTCACGTCGGGTCAATCGGCCTTCAACGCGGGCATCTTCGGCATCCTCTCGATGTTCGTGGGTATCTTCACGGCCATCAAGGTCTTCAACTGGACGGCGACGCTCTACAAGGGATCGATCTCGTTCAAGACCCCGTTCGCCTACTTCGTCGGCTTCCTCTTCTTCCTGGTGTTCGGCGGGATGACCGGCGTGGCGCTCGCCACCGTGTCGCTCGACGTTCACTGGCAGGACACGTACTTCGTGGTCGCGCACTTCCACTTCATCATGGTGGGCAGCGTGATCATGGCCTTCCTGGCCGCCCTCCACTACTGGTTCCCGAAGATCACCGGGCGCACCTACCCCGAGGGCTGGGGGATCGTCGCCGCGGTGATGATCATCCTCGGCTTCAACTTCACGTTCATCCCGCAGTTCCTGCTGGGCAACATGGGGATGCCGCGCCGGTACTACTCGTACGCGGAGCGGTTCCAGGCGTTGAACGTCGCCTCCACGGCGGGCGCGAGCGTGCTGGCCATCGGCCTCGTGATCGTGCTCGTCTACCTCCTCGTCGCGCTCCGCTTCGGCCACGCCGCCGGGCCGAACCCATGGCGGTCGCGCGGGTTCGAGTGGGACACCCCCTCGCCGCCGCCGCCGGAGAACTACCCGGTGACGCCCGAGATCGCGCACGGTCCGCACGAGTACGACGGCGAGAACATCCACCTCCCGCCGCACCAGCACGCGCCGGAGCCCGAGCCCCATGCAAGCTAGCCCGCTCGCACATCACTTCGAGAACCTCGAGAAGCAGGCCCACGCCGCGCGGCTGGGCATGTGGCTCTTCCTCGCCACGGAGATCCTGCTCTTCACGGTGCTCTTCGCGGCGTACGCCCTCTACCGCTTCCTCTTCCCGGAGGCGTTCGCGCTCTCGAGCCGCGCGCTCGAGACGTGGGTCGGGTTCGTGAACACGGTCGTCCTCGTCACGAGCTCGCTCACGGTGGCGACCGGCCTGAACGCCGCGACGCGGGGCGACGGCAGGAAGACCGCGCTCTGGTTCTCCGTCTCGGTGCTGCTCGCCCTCGTGTTCCTCGGGTTCAAGGCCTACGAGTACTCGCACCACTTCCACACGGGGCAGCTCCCGGGCCGCTTCTACACGTTCGAGGGCATCACGGCGCCGGGCGCGCCGATGTACTTCACGCTGTACTTCCTCATCACCGGGCTGCACGGCATCCACGTCGTCATCGGCATGACGGTCCTGATCGTCATCGGGGCGCTCGCGCGGAAGGGCCGCTACACGGCCGCCTACCACGTGCCGGTCGAGCTGGGCGCGCTGTACTGGCACCTCGTGGACCTGATCTGGATCTTCGTCTTCCCCCTCATCTACCTGATCTGACCCGCCGCCCGCGCCCGAGCCCCAGCCCGCGCCCGACCCTGCAGCGGAACGAGAGAACGAGAGCCCCCATGGCCGAACCGGTCGCCCACGACGAGCACGAAGCCACGCACCGCAGCCACATGCCCGTGTACCTGGGCGTGTGGGTGGCGCTCCTCGTCCTCACGGTGGTGACGTACGCGGTCGCGAAGGTCCACCTGCCCGGCGCCTGGGCCGTGGCCGTCGCGCTCGCCATCGCGAGCCTCAAGGGCGGGCTCGTGGCGCTGTTCTTCATGCACCTCTGGGATCAGCGCGGGGCGAACCGGCTCGTGTTCCTGACCTCGCTCGTGTTCGTCGCGCTGCTCATCGGGCTCATCATCGCCGACAACGCCACCCGGTTCCCGCTCGCCAACCCGCCGGGAGCGCGCGGCGCCCTGCCTGCCGAGGGGGCGGTGCGCCCGCCGCCGGCGGCCGACGTGGAGCAGGGGAACCAGCCGTAAGGGCTCGGCCCCGCGAACGGCTTGCGAGGCGGCGCGCGCGAGGGTCCGGGTCGGAGGCCGCGCAAAGGCCTTGACGCCACGCGGCCTTGGGCGATCCGGCTCGATCGGGCGGAGATCGCCGCGCGCAAGACGTGCACCGAGAACCGCTCCCAGGGGCGGGTACGCGCCTTGCTTCGCGTCCGGGCATGGCTCCCGAGCGCATCCTGGTGATCGACGGCGAGGCGCAGGCCGGGAAGGCGCTCCGGGCGAGCCTCGGCGAGCGCGGCTTCGACGCGGTGGCGGCGAGCGGGATCGAGGACGCGCTCGCGCTCGTCCCGAGCTTCGGCCCCGGCGCGGTCCTCCTCGACGTGACGCTCCCCGACGCGACCGCGTTCGCCGTCCGGCTCGGGGAGCTCGGCTCGGACGCGGGCGTCGTCGTGACGGCCCCGCGGCACCGCGTGGACGCCGCCGTCGCCGCCATCAAGGCGGGCGCCGAGAGCTTCGTCCTGCGGCCGGTCGAGCTGGCGCAGGTGTGCCTGGCGCTGGAGCGGGCCCTCGAGCGGCGCCGGCTCCGCCGCGAGCGCGCGGCGCTGCGGGAGGCGCTGCGCGCCCGGACGGTCCTCGTCGGCACGACGCCGGCCATCTCCGCCGCGCGCGAGCTCGTCGAGCGCGCGGGCCCCACGCGCGCCCCGGTCCTCCTCACGGGCGAGCAGGGCACCGGGAAGGCGCACGTCGCGCAGGCGCTCCACGAGGCCTCGCCGCGCCGCGACGCGCCGTTCGTCCGCGTGAGCTGCGCGGGCCTCTCGGAGCCGCTGCTCGAGGCGGAGCTGTTCGGGCCCGACCCCGGCGCGTTCCCGGATGACGAGGGGTGGCGCGCCGGCGCGATCGAGCGGGCGCGCGGCGGCACCCTGTACCTCCAGGAGGTCGGGCGGCTCCCGCCCGCGTCCCAGCTCCGCCTGCTCGAGGTGCTCGAGGCGGGGCGGATCGAGCGGGCGGGCGGGCCGGCGACGCCCGTGGACGTGCGCGTGATCGCCTCGTCGCAGGACGACCTCGGTCGGCAGGTCGCGCTGGGCCGCTTCCGCGAGGACCTCTACTACCGGCTGGCGGTGGTCTCGGTGGCGCTGCCGCCGCTCCGCGCCCGGCGCGACGACATCCCGGCGCTCGCCGCCCGCTTCGTCGCCGAGGCGAGCGCCGCGCTGGGGAAGGACGTGCGCGGCCTCGCCCCCGGGGCGCTCGTCGCGCTCTTCTCGCACGCGTGGCCCGGCAACGTCCGCGAGCTCGCCGAGGCCATGCGCACGGCGGTCGCGGGCGCGCGCGGCCGCGAGATCGCCGTCGCCGATCTCCCGCCCCCGGTGCGGGCCGCCCGCGAGGACGCGGCGCTCTCCCCGTTCCCGGTGCCCGGCTCGACGATGGAGGAGATCGAGCGCGAGGCCATCCTCCGTGCCGTCGATCGCTGCGGCGGCTCCACGTCGCGCGCGGCCGAGCTCCTCGGCGTCTCCGTCCGGAAGGTCCAGTACCGCCTGAAGGAGTACCGGTGCGCGCGGCGGGCCGCGCCGCCGAGCAACTGAGGCGGGGCACCCGGCGAGGGCGCATCCTCGCGCGCCGCGACGCGGGGCGGCTGCCCGAACACCGTGCAACTGCCTCGGTTGCGGTCACTGCTCGAGAGAAGTGCGTCTCCGGGTCGCGCTGCAAGCACGCGGGCCGTAGGGCAAGATCGTTGTCCTGAAAACCACGGCGATCGCGCGCCTCTGTTTTGAGTTGCGAAGGGCGCTCCACGCGCACAAAGCGCATTGAGACAGCCCAAAGCGCGCGCAGCAGGAGCGGGTACCCGGACCGGGCGTGGCCTTGACCGTCCCACGCGCGCCCTGGAACACTGAGGGCTTTTCCGAAGGACGAAGGAACGATGCGCGAGACCGAGACCGGCACCCCTCCGCGGCAGGGCCTCTACGATCCCCAGTACGAGCACGACGCCTGTGGCTTCGGCTTCGTGGTGGACGTGAAGGGCCGCGCCTCGCACGACATCGTCGAGAAGGCGCTCACCGTCCTGCTCAACCTCGAGCACCGCGGCGCGGTCGGCGCGGAGAAGAACACCGGCGACGGCGCGGGCATCCTCCTGCAGACGCCGCACGCCTTCCTCGAGGCCGAGGCCGAGCGGCTCGGCATCGCGCTGCCGAGGCCGGGCGCGTACGCCGTCGGCATGGTGTTCCTGCCCCAGGACGAGGCCGGCCGGGCCGCCTGCGTCGAGATCTTCGAGAGCGTCGTGCGCGACGAGGGCCAGACCGTCCTCGGCTGGCGCGACGTCCCCACCGACAACTCGACCCTCGGCCCGTCCGCGAAGAGCAGCCAGCCCGTCATCCGCCAGATCCTCGTCGGCCGCGGCGACAGCTGCCAGGACCCGATGAGCTTCGAGCGGAAGCTCTACGTCATCCGGCGCATGGTGGAGAAGAAGATCTCCCGCTCCTCCATCGCGGGGCGCGGCCACTTCTACGTCTCGAGCCTCTCCTACAAGACCGTCGTCTACAAGGGGATGCTCAACGCGGGGCAGCTCCGCGAGTTCTACCTGGACCTCACCCGGCCGGAGATGACCTCGGCCATCGGCATGGTCCACTCCCGGTTCTCGACCAACACCTTCCCGTCGTGGGCCCGCGCCCACCCGTACCGCTACATCTCGCACAACGGCGAGATCAACACGCTGCGCGGCAACGTGAACTGGATGCACGCGCGGCAGTCGCAGATGTGGTCGTCGTTCTTCGGCAACGACCTGCAGAAGATCCTCACCGTCGTGGACACCGAGGGCTCCGACTCGGGGATGTTCGACAACGTGCTCGAGCTGCTCACGCTCTCCGGGCGCGAGCTGCCGCACGCGATGATGATGATGGTCCCGGAGCCGTGGAACCGCGACACCACCATGAGCCCGACGAAGCGGGCCTTCTACGAGTTCCACTCCTGCCTCATGGAGCCCTGGGACGGCCCGGCCTCGATCGCCTTCACGGACGGCATCCGGGTGGGCGCCCAGCTCGACCGGAACGGGCTGCGCCCCTCGCGCTACTACGTCACGAGCGATGGCCTCGTGGTGATGGCGTCCGAGGTGGGCGTCCTCGACATCCCGCCGGAGAAGATCGTCCGGAAGGGCCGGCTCCAGCCCGGCCGCATGTTCCTCGTCGACACCTCGCTCGGCTGCATCGTCGGCGACGAGGAGCTCAAGGAGCGGATCGCGCGGCAGCACCCGTACCGCGAGTGGCTCGACCGGCACATGGTCCAGCTCGAGGATCTGCCCAAGCCGGCCAAGGTCCACGAGCCGGATCACGAGACCGTGCTCCGCCGCCAGGAAGTCTTCGGGTACACGGCCGAGGAGGTGAAGATGCTCGTCACCCCCCTGGCCACGGACGGCGTCGAGCCGAACGGGTCGATGGGGAACGACGCGCCGCTCGCGGTCCTCTCCGAGCGGCCGCAGCCGCTGTTCAGCTACTTCAAGCAGCTCTTCGCCCAGGTGACGAACCCTCCCGTGGACGCGATCCGCGAGGAGATCATCATGGCCGCGGAGACGTCCGTCGGCCCCGAGGGCAACCTGCTCGAGCCCGGCCCGGAGTGCGCGCGCCAGCTCTCGCTGCCCTCGCCGGTGCTGCGGAACGAGGACCTCGAGAAGATCCGCGCCCTCGACGGCGGCGTGGCCTCCAAGGGCCTCAAGGCCGTGACCCTGCCGATGGTGTTCAAGGCGGCGGCGGGCGGCGCGGGGCTCCGCAAGGCGCTCGAGGACCTCCGCTGGAAGGCGTCGGAGTGCATCGCCGAGGGGAACAACATCATCATCCTCTCGGACCGCGGGCACGACGCCGAGGACGCGCCCATCCCGTCGCTCCTCGCCGTCTCGGCGGTGCAGCACCACCTCATCCGCGAGGGCACCCGCACGCGCGTCGGCCTGGTGCTCGAGACGGGCGAGCCGCGCGAGGTGCACCACTTCGCGCTCCTCATCGGCTACGGCGCCTCGGCGGTGAACCCGTACCTCGCGTTCGAGACGATCCACGATCTCGTCCGGCAGGGGCTCGTGCCCGGCCCGGCCGAGGCGGCCGAGAAGAAGTACGTGAAGGGCGTCTCGAAGGGCGTCGTGAAGGTGATCTCCAAGATGGGGATCTCCACCATCCAGAGCTACCACGGCGCCCAGGTGTTCGAGGCCATCGGCCTGAACCAGGACTTCATCGACGAGTACTTCACCTGGACCGCGACGCGCGTGGGCGGCGTCGGCATCGACGTCGTCGCCAAGGAAGCGCGCATGCGCAACGAGCGCGGCTTCCCGCCGAACCGGCCCATCTACCACACGAGCCTCCCCGCGGGCGGCCACTACAAGTACCGCGCCGGGGGCGAGCACCACCTCTTCAACCCCGAGACGATCCACAAGCTCCAGTTCGCCTGCCGGACCGGGAGCTACGGCCTGTTCAAGGAGTACTCGGCCCTGGTGAACGACCAGGCGCAGCACCTCAACACGCTGCGCGGGCTCATGGACTTCCTGCCCGCCGCGAAGCCGGTGCCGCTCGACGAGGTCGAGCCCGTCGAGGCGATCATGCGCCGGTTCAAGACGGGCGCGATGAGCTACGGCTCGATCTCGCAGGAGGCGCACGAGGCGCTCGCCATCGCCATGAACCGGATCGGCGGCAAGTCGAACACCGGCGAGGGCGGCGAGGACCCGGCGCGCTACGAGAAGCTGCCGAACGGCGACTCCAAGAACTCCGCCATCAAGCAGGTGGCCTCGGGCCGCTTCGGGGTGACGAGCAACTACCTCGTCCACGCCAAGGAGCTGCAGATCAAGATGGCCCAGGGCGCGAAGCCCGGCGAGGGCGGGCAGCTCCCGGGCACGAAGGTCTACCCGTGGATCGCCAAGACGCGGCACTCCACCCCGGGCGTGGGCCTCATCTCGCCGCCCCCGCACCACGACATCTACTCGATCGAGGACCTGGCGCAGCTCATCCACGACCTCAAGAACGCCAACAAGGGCGCGCGCGTATCGGTGAAGCTCGTGGCCGAGGTCGGCGTCGGGACCATCGCCGCCGGCGTCGCCAAGGCCCACGCCGACGTGGTGCTCATCTCCGGCCACGACGGCGGGACGGGCGCGTCGCCGCTCACCTCGATCAAGCACGCCGGCATCCCCTGGGAGCTCGGCCTCGCCGAGGCGCACCAGGTGCTGCTCCTCAACGACCTCCGCTCGCGCATCGTCGTGGAGGTGGACGGCCAGCTCAAGACCGGCCGCGACGTCGTCGTCGGCGCGCTGCTCGGCGCCGAGGAGTTCGGGTTCGCCACCGCCCCGCTCGTGGTCCTCGGCTGCGTGATGATGCGGGCCTGCCACCTCAACACGTGCCCGGTGGGCGTCGCCACGCAGGACCCGCGGCTGCGGGCCCGCTTCACCGGCGATCCCGCGCACGTCGTCACCTTCATGCGGTTCATCGCCCAGGAGGTCCGGGAGCACATGGCGGAGCTCGGGTTCCGGACCATCGACGAGATGGTGGGCCGGTCCGAGCGGCTCGAGATGCGCCGGGCGGTGGATCACTGGAAGGCGCGCAACCTCGACTTCTCGCGCATCCTCTACAAGCCGAAGGTGCCGAAGAACTACGGCCGCACCTGCCAGATCCCGCAGGACCACGGGCTCGACCGGACGCTCGACGCCACCACGCTGCTCGAGCTGGCGCGGCCCGCCATCGAGGAGAAGCAGCCGGTGCGGGCCGAGGTGCCCATCCGCAACGTCCACCGCGTGGTGGGCACGCAGGTCGGCTCCGAGATCACCCGGCGGCACGGCCCGCAGGGTCTGCCCGACGACACCATCCGCTTCCGGTTCATCGGCTCCGCCGGCCAGTCCTTCGGCGCCTTCGTCCCGCCGGGCATGACCCTGGTGCTCGAGGGCGACGCCAACGACTACTGCGGCAAGGGGCTCTCGGGCGGGCGCATCGTCGTGCTGCCGCCCCGCCAGCACACCTTCATCCCCGAGGAGAACGTCATCATCGGCAACGTGGCCTTCTACGGCGCCACCTCCGGCGAGGCGTTCATCCGCGGCGTCGCCGGCGAGCGGTTCTGCGTCCGAAACTCCGGCGTCCACGCCGTCGTCGAGGGCGTGGGCGACCACGGCTGCGAGTACATGACCGGCGGCCGCGTGGTGGTGCTC
Source organism: Pseudomonadota bacterium (assembly GCA_023428085.1). GTDB lineage: Bacteria > Myxococcota > Myxococcia > Myxococcales > Anaeromyxobacteraceae > Anaeromyxobacter. The sequence goes on along the minus strand of JAEYZK010000272.1, from coordinate 6,864 downwards.
GGCAAGACGGGCCGGAACTTCGCCGCCGGCATGTCCGGCGGGGTCGCGTACGTGCTGGACGAGGACGGCGGGTTCGCGAGCCGCTGCAACAAGGAGATGGTGGGGCTCTCCCGGCTGGAGGACGCGGACGAGATCGCCCTCGTGCGCTCCCTCGTGGAGAAGCACGCCGCGACGACCGAGAGCGCCAACGCCCGGCGGGTGCTCGACAACTGGGAGCACACGCTGCAGCGGCTCGTGCGCGTGATGCCGAACGACTACCGGCGCGTCATCGAGGCGCAGCGGAAGATGCGCGAGAAGGGGCTCTCGCCCGAGCAGGCCGAGCTCGCCGCCTTCGAGGAAAACGCGCGCGACGTGGCGCGGGTGGGTGGGAACTGATGGCAACGACAAGACCGACGGCGACCTGGGGTGGGGGCCCCTGCGAAGCAGGGGGAGGGGCCGAAGGCCCTTCGGCGCGGGGCAGCCGCGCGCAGCCGCGGAGCGGCGAGCACGGCGCAGGGCCCCGACGGCTCCGCCGGCGGGGCGGGGGCGCAGCCCCCGTTCAATCCACTCGGGTGGGTGGGAACTGACGATGGGAAAGCCGACTGGTTTCTTGGAGTTTCCGCGCGAGCCCGCTCACCAGCGGCCGCCCCTCGAGCGCATCAAGGACTGGGCCGAGGACCACCCGCCCTACGGGGAGGAGACCCTCCGCCAGCAGGGCGCGCGCTGCATGGACTGCGGCATCCCCTTCTGCCACACGGGGAAGCTCATCGCCGGCATGGCGAGCGGCTGCCCCGTGAACAACCTGATCCCCGAGTGGAACGACCTCGTCTACCGGGGGCAGTGGCACGAGGCGTACATCCGGCTCGCCAAGACCAACAACTTCCCCGAGTTCACGGGGCGCGTCTGTCCGGCGCCGTGCGAGGGGAGCTGCACCGTCGGGATCAACGGCGAGCCGCCCGTCACGATCAAGACCATCGAGTGCGAGATCGTGGACCGGGCCTTCCGCGAGGGCTGGGTGAAGCCGCAGCCCCCCGCGGCGCGGACCGGGAAGCGCGTCGCCGTCGTCGGCTCCGGGCCCGCCGGGCTCGCCGCCGCGCAGCAGCTCAACAAGGCGGGCCACACCGTCACCGTCTTCGAGCGCGACGACCGGATCGGCGGGCTGCTCATGTACGGCATCCCGAACATGAAGCTGGACAAGGAGGTGGTCCAGCGCCGGGTCCGCCTCATCGCCGACGAGGGCGTCCGCTTCGTCACCCAGACCGAGATCGGCAAGCACTTCGCCGCGAGCCGGCTCGTGAAGGAGTACGACGCCGTCGTGCTCTGCGGCGGGGCCACGCAGGCGCGCGACCTCCCGGTCGAGGGCCGGAACCTCCAGGGCATCCACCTCGCCATGGACTTCCTGCGCGCGAACACGAAGTCGCTGCTCGACTCGAAGCACGCCGACGGCAAGTACGTCTCCGCCAGGGGCAAGCACGTCGTCGTCATCGGCGGCGGCGACACCGGCACCGACTGCGTCGGCACCTCGATCCGGCACGGCGCGAAGGGCGTCGTCCAGCTCGAGATCATGCCCCGGCCGCCCGACGAGCGCGCGGCCGACAACCCGTGGCCGCAGTGGCCGAAGGTCCTCAAGGTGGACTACGGCCAGGAGGAGGCCCGGGCGCTGTGGGGCGAGGACCCGCGCCAGTTCCAGGTCCTCACGAAGCGGTTCGTCGGCGACGCGCAGGGGCAGGTGAAGGAGCTCCACCTCGTGAAGGTGGAGTGGGCCAAGGGCGCGGACGGCCGGCTCGGTCCGCGCGAGGTCCCCGGCTCCGAGCGCGTGCTCCCGGCGGAGCTCGTGCTCCTCGCGCTCGGGTTCACCGGCCCCGAGAAGCCCATGCTCCAGGAGCTCGCGGTCAAGCTCGACGACCGCGGCAACGTCTGGACCGACGCGAACAAGATGACGAGCGTCCCCGGCGTCTTCGCGGCCGGTGACATGGCCCGCGGCCAGTCGCTCGTGGTCTGGGCGATCCGCGAGGGCCGCCTCGCCGCGCAGGCGGTGGATCGGTACCTGTCGCATGGGGAGACGGTCCTCCCTCCGTAGCGCGGCCCCCCGCAGGCCGTGCTTCGCCCGGGCGCGCTCGCTATGCGGGCCGGATGACCATCCGCGCCCGCCACCTCGCCGCCGCCGCGCTCGCCCTCGCCGCCAGCGTCGCCCGCGCCGAGCTCGTCACGAAGACGGTCGAGTACCGCCAGGGGGACACGGTCCTCGAGGGCTACCTCGCGTACGACAGCGCGGGGCCCGCGAAGAAGCCGGGTGTCCTCGTCTTCCACCAGTGGAAGGGGCTCACCGCGTACGAGAAGAAGCGGGCGGAGCAGCTCGCGGCGCTCGGCTACGTCGCGTTCGCCGCCGACCTCTACGGCAAGGGCGTCCGCCCGGCCGATCCCAAGGCCGCCGGCGCGGAGGCCGGGAAGTACCGCGCCAACCGGCCGCTCCTCCGGGCGCGGACCCAGGCGGCGCTGGGGGCGCTCCGCCAGCAGCCGAACGTCCAGGGCGAGAAGATCGCCGCCATCGGCTACTGCTTCGGCGGCGGCGCGGCGCTGGAGCTCGCGCGGTCGGGCGCCGACGTCCTCGGCGTGGTGAGCTTCCACGGCAGCCTGACCACCCCCACGCCCCAGGACGCGAAGAACATCCGCGGCAAGGTCCTCGTGCTGCACGGCGCCGACGATCCCGCCGCCCCCCGGGCCGAGGTGCTCGCGCTCCAGGACGAGCTCACGGCGGGCGGGGTGGATTGGCAGGTGGTGCTGTACTCCGGTGCGGTCCACTCGTTCACGCAGCCGGACGCCGGGAACGACAGGTCGAAGGGGAGCGCCTACGACGCCCGCGCCGACCGACGGTCCTGGGAGGCGATGAAGGCCTTCTTCGGCGAGCTGTTCGCCGGCGCCTGATTCGCGCGGCGCCGTCCGCGGCGCTCGAGCCGCCCTGTCGCGAGCGCTCCTGCGCCGGCACTGGCGCTGGCACCGGCCGGCACGTGCTCGGGCAAACGTTTGCAGCGTGACGGTGATCAGCTCGGGGCGCGCTCCGAAGTGGTCACCCCGAGTAGAATCCCCACCGCCGCGCCGATCCGTCGCACCGTGCTGCCTGCCGACTGGATCACCCCCGTGTTCTCCCTCCCTGGAGAGGTCCCGCATGACGCCCGATCCGAAGCTCGCCCGCCGCGCGCGGGCCCCCGCCGCCGTCGCGACCGGCTTGCTCCTCGCGCTCGCCGCCCCCGCGCACGCCCAGACGCACGCCGACAACCCGTTCGCCGGGGCGCGGATGTACGTGAACCCGGAGTTCACGGCCCTCGCCGACGCGACCGCCGCCGCGACGGCCGATCCCGCGCTCGCCGAGGCGATGCGCCAGGTCGGGCGCCAGCCCACGGCGATCTGGCTCGAGCGAACGAGCGCCGTGCCGAGCGTGGCCACCCACCTCGACCGGGCGCTCGCGGCCGGTGACGATCTCGTCCTGTTCGTGCTCCGCAACCTGCCGGGCCGCGACTGCTCCGCCCTCGTCTTCGACGGCGAGCTCGAGGCCACGCCCGACGGGCTCGCGACGTACCGGACCCACTTCATCGATCCGATCGCGGCCATCGCGCGGCAGCCCCAGTACGCGGGCCTCCGCGTCGTCTTCGTGGTCGAGCCCGACAGCCTGGTCCACCTCATCACCGGTACCACCACGCCGCGGTGCGCGGTGGTCCAGTCGTCCGGCCTCTACGTCGACGGCGTCCGGTACGCGGTCAACCAGCTCCACGAGATCCCGAACGTCTACCTGTACCTCGACCTCGCCTCCTCCGGCTGGCTCGGCTGGACGGAGAACGCCGCGAGGATGGTCACCCTCCTGGACGCGGTCGCGAGCGGCTTCACCGCGGGGAAGGACGCGCTCGACGGCTTCGCCACCAACACGGCGCAGTACGTGCCCGTGAAGGAGCCGTGGCTCACCGCGACGCAGGTCGTCGCCGGCCAGCAGGTGTTCACCTCGAGGTTCTACGAGTACAACCGGGACATCGACGAGGCGGGCTACGTCGCCGACATGTACGCCCGCCTCACGGCCGCGGGCTGGCCGGGCTCCCTCGGCATGATCGTGGACACGTCCCGGAACGGCTGGGGCGGCGCGCGGCGGCCGGGCGGGCCGAGCACGGAGGTGTCCGATCTGGAGCGCTTCGTGAACGAGTCGCGGGTGGACCGGCGCGCCCACCGGAGCCTGTGGTGCAACGTCGCCGGCGCCGGGATCGGGGAGCGGCCCCAGGCGACGCCCCCGTCGGTCGCCGCCACCTACCTCGACGCGTTCGTCTGGGTGAAGACCCCGGGCGCGTCGGACGGGGCTTCGGCCGTCGGTCCCGACAGCCCGATGATCGATCGTGACTGCGACCCGGCGGCCACGACGAGCCTGGGCGTCCCGACGGGCGCCCTCTCCGGCGCCCCGCCGCGGGGCCAGTGGTTCCCGGCGCAGTTCACGGAGCTCGTGCAGAACATGTGGCCAGCGGAGCCAGCGGAGCCCGCCGATCGACTCACGGTGGAGAAGGCGGGCGCGGGAGCCGGCACGGTGACCTCCAGCCCCGCCGGGATCGCGTGCGGCGCCTCCTGCAGCGCGCCCTACGCCCCGTACACCCTCGTCACCCTCACCGCGACCGCGGCGTCCGGCTCGGGCTTCGCCGGGTGGGGCGGCGCGTGCGCGGCCGCGGGCGCGCGGTCCACCTGCGTCGTCTCGATGAACGGCGATCGGCAGGTCACGGCGACGTTCCAGCCCGGCACGTGGCACCCGCTCCAGGTCGCGCTGGACGAGACCGGCATCTGCAACCCGCCGCCCGGCTGCGTCCCGGGGATGGCGTGCCCGGCCGTCTGCTACGGCGGCAGCGCGGTGACCTCGTCGCCCGCCGGGATCAGCTGCGGCGCGACCGGCGGCCCCTGCAGCGCGGCGTTCGCGAGCGGCACGAGCGTGGTGCTCACGGCGACCCCGAACCCGAACACCCGCAACGTCTTCGCGGGGTGGCTGGGCGCGTGCAGCGGCACGGCGCGGACCTGCGTCGTCGCCATGACCCAGCCGCAGGCGGTCACCGCCCGGTTCGTGAGCGACGTCCACTACGCGCTCTCGGTGACGAGGGCGGGCACCGGGGCCGGCAGGATCACGGGCGCCGGCGGCGCGGTGGACTGCGGCACCGCCTGCAGCGCCCTCTTCAGCACGGGCACGACCGTGACCCTCACCGCCACCGCCGCCGCGGGCGCGACGTTCACCGGCTGGTCCGGCGCCTGCGCCGGCACCTCGCCCACCTGCACCGTCCGGATGTCCCAGGCGCAGGCGGCCACCGCCACGTTCACCTCCCTCCAGACCTACGCGCTCACGGTGACGAGGTCCGGGGCGGGGACGGGCACCGTCGTCTCGTCGCCGGCGGGCATCCAGTGCGGCGCGGCGTGCTCCGCGAGCTTCGGCGGCGGCGTCACGGTCACGCTGACGGCGGCGGCGACCGCGGGCTCGACGTTCCGGGGTTGGAGCGGCGCGTGCGCGGGGACCGCGCTCACCTGCACCGTCCGGATGGACCAGGCCCAGGCCGTCGCCGCGGCGTTCGACGGCGAGAGCACCACCCCGTGCACGAACCCGATCACGTTCTCCTGGAACACCGGCAACTTCAACACGACCGGCGCCGGCTGCTACCGCACGAGCCAGCAGGTGAACGGCTGGGGCTGCTCCAGCTTCGCGGGCCGGACGGTCCGCGTGAACGCCGGCGCCGCCGCCGCCACCTGCGGCGCCGGGCCGTTCCCGCTGCCGAAGCACTCCGACGGCTTCACGTACTTCACCGCGAGCGCCGGGCAGCACCCGTGGGCGAGCATGTACGTATGGTGAAGTGAGGCGCGCGCCGCGGCCGGGCGGGAGCCCTGCCCGGACGCGGGTGCGCAGAAGAAGCGAAGCGCCGCGCCCGGCGGTCGGGCGCGGCGCTCCCGCGAGACGCCGCCCGTGTTCGGCGTCTCGCGCGTGCAGTAGGTAGCGGGAGCCGGCGCGGGCCGCATCGGATCCAAGGGGGATCGGCGCCGCCAGGAAGTCGCGCGGCGTGCTGTCCGGTGCGCGGGGGAGCGCGCGCGTGCCTCGCGGCGACGTGCGGCAGCTCGCCTGTCCGGCGAGTTGGTGACGTCGGCGCGCCGGCGGCGCGCTACCATGTCCGACCCCCGCGCGTGCATGCCGCGGCGCCCGAGCTTAAGGAACACGACCTTGACCCACCCCGGGACAGAGGCCCTCGCCGGTCCGGACCAGGCCGAGCTCACCCAGGAGGAGCGCGCGCTCGTCCAGGAGGAGGAGCTCCTCCTGCAGGCGGTGCTCCGCTCCCTCGCGGCGCGGCGCGCCGGCCTGCGGACCGAGGGCGACCTCGCCGATCGACTCCGGGAGCTGCGGGACGAGGCGCTCGAGTCCACCGCGAAGGATCTCCCCACCGTCTTCCAGGAGATGGGCGTCGTGCGCGCAGTGATGGAGCGCGCGCGCCCGGACGCGCTGCCCGATCCCGCGACGCCCTACTTCGCGCACCTGCGCATCCGGGAGGGCGAGGAGGAGCGGGATTATTGCCTGGGGCGGCACACCTTCGTCGATCGGCCGGCGGGCGTGCGGGTCGTGGACTGGCGCTGGGCGCCCGTCGCCGCGCTCTTCTACCGCTACCGTGAGGGCGAGGAGTTCGAGGAGCAGTTCCCTGGGCGCGTGACCCAGGGTCACGTCGTCGCGCGGCGGGTGGTGGTCGTCGAGCGGGGGGTGCTCGTCCGCGTGAGCGACGGGCGGCACGCGCTCGCGCGCACCCCGGGCGGAACGTGGCGCGCGGCCGCGCCGGAGAACGCGGCGCTCGGCGGCGGCGCCGGACGGGCGGCCCGGGCGGGCACGCTGGGCATCGG
>JAEYZK010000421.1 GCA_023428085.1 Pseudomonadota bacterium | reverse complement strand
CACCGCCCGCACCTCCTCGACCATCCGGAGGCTCATCGCGTTGCGGACCTCGGGGCGGTGGAGCGTCACGTGGAGCGCCTCGCGCGCGCGGCGCAGCGCGAGGGTGGTGCAGGCCGGGAGCCCGGATGCGCTCATAGCTTCGCCACTCCGAACGAGGTGGGCCGGAGCACCCGCACCTCCGCCTCGCGGCAGACGTCGAGCAGCAGCCCCAGCAGCACGCGCGTGTCGCGCGGGTCGATGAGGCCGTCGTCGTGCAGCCGCGCCGTGTTGGCGAGCGCGGTCGAGGTCGCCTCGAGCTTCTCGCTCGTCGTCCGCTGGAGGAGCTCGAGCGCCGCCGGGTCCGGGGTCTGCCCCTGGCGCGCCGCCTTCTCCTCGGCCACGATGCGCAGCACCGCGCCCGCCTGCGCCCCGCCCATGATCCCCACCTTGCTGCTGGGCCACGCGAAGATGAACCGCGGGTCGAAGCCGCGGCCGCACATGGCGTAGTTGCCGGCGCCGTACGAGCCGCCCACCACGATGGAGATGCGCGGCACGCGGGCGTTCGCGACGGCCTGGATGAGCTTCGTGCCGTGCTTGATGATCCCCTCGCGCTCCGACTCCGTGCCGACCATGAACCCGGTGGTGTTGTGGAAGAAGAGGACCGGCACGTTCCCCTGCTCGCAGAGCTGGATGAACTGCGCCGCCTTGGTGGCGCCCCTGGTCGTGATCGGGGCGTTGTTCCCGATGAGCCCGCAGCGGTGCCCCTGGACCGAGAGGTGCCCGCAGATCGTCTGCGCGTCGTACGCCTCCTTGAACTCCAGGAAGTCGGAGCCGTCGGCGATCCGGGCGACGAGCTCGCGGACGTCGTACGGCTGGCGCGGGTCCGCCGGGACGATGCCGAGGAGCTCCTCGGCCGGGTGGAGCGGCGCGCGGAACGTCCGGGGCGCCGGCGGCGGGAGGCCGTCGTTCCACGGCAGCCGCGCCATCACCTCGCGCACGATCCGGATCCCGTCCGCGTCGTCCTCGGCGAGGTACTCGGCGGTCCCCGCGACCGCGGCGTGCAGCTCGGCGCCGCCCAGCTCCTCGTCGGTCGCGATCTCGCCGGTCGCCGCGCGGAGGAGCGGCGGGCCGGCGAGGAACATCTTCGAGCGCCCGCGCACCACGACGACGTAGTCGCACAGCGCGGGCAGGTACGCGCCGCCGGCGGTGGAGCTCCCGTGCACCACGTCGAACTGCGGGATGCCGGCCGCGGAGAGGCGCGCCTCGTTGGCGAACATGCGCCCGCCCTCGACGAAGAACTCGTCGGCGTAGTTGAGGTCGGCGCCCCCGCTCTCGACGAGGGTGACGACCGGCAGCTTGTTCTCGAGGGCGACGTCCTGGAGGCGCAGGAGCTTCTTCAGGCCGATCGGCGAGATGGAGCCGCCCTTCACCGCGCTGTTGTTCACGATGACGACGCAGCGGATCCCCGAGACCCGGCCGATGCCGCCGATGAGCCCGCCGCCCGCCGCGGAGCCGTCCTTGTCGTGGTAGAGGCGGTAGCCGGCGAGCGTCGAGAGCTCGAGCCAGGGCGTCCCCGGGTCGAGGAGCCGGTCGAGCCGCTCGCGCGGCAGGAGCTGGCCGCGCTTCTGGAACGCCGGCCGCGCCTTCTCCGCCGTGGCCTCGACCCGCTGCTCCAGCTCGCGGAACCCCTGGATCGCGGCGAGCATCGCCGCGCGGTTCGCCTGGAACGCCGCCGCGGTCACGTCCACGGTGGAGCGGATCACCGGCACCGCGCGCCCTCCTCCCGCGCCCGGCGGGCGAGCTCCGCGGGGACCGGGATCGACACGTCGAGGAGCTGCTGCGCGAGCCCCTTGCCCTGCGGATCGGCGCGGAGGCTCGCCATGCCGCCGCCGCCGAGCGCGTGCTCGAGGAGGAGGTTCATGGCGTCGAGCCCCGGGAGGTCCCAGCGCCGGACGCGGCCGCGCTCCGGATCGAGCGCGTGCGCCAGGTGGCGGGCGACCGCCGCGGGGGTGAGCGCCGCGCGGAGGAACGGGAGGTACTCGGGGCGGCGCGCGAGGACGCCCACGTTGGCGTGATCGCCCTTGTCGCCGCTCCGGGCCCACGCGAGCAGCACGAGCGGGACGCTCTCGGGGCACGCCGGCAACTCCGCCGCGCGCTCCGCTCCCGCGAGCGAGCCGGCGCCCGGGCCCGGCTCCGCCTCGGGCGCGGGCGCGGGCGCGGTGCCGGGGACGGCGACCCACGCGTCCCCCTCGAGCTCCACCCGCACCTCCACCTCGCGCTTCGGCACGAGGCACGAGAAGAGCCGCAGCATCGGCGTCACCGCGGGCCGCCCGCCGAAGAGCGTCGTCATGCCGGGGGGACCGCCGGTGAAGAACGGCGCGATCTCCGCGGCGAACCGCTCGAGCGCCTCCTTGTGGGCGTGCGCCGCCGCGACCCGGAGCACGGCCTCGCGCGCCGCACACTCGCGGGCGCGGGCACCGTACATCGCCTCGCTCCCCAGCACCTCCACGAGCGTCTCGCGGAACGGCCCGAGCCCCTCCCGCGCGTTGAGCTCCGCGGTGCGCGCGAGGATCGCCTCCCCCACGCGCCGCGCCTTGGCCGCGGCGTCCGCGCCGACCATCGCCACCAGGCCGGCGCAGCGGAACCCGTCCGCCCAGGTCGCGGCCACCTTGTAGTCGCGCGGCGCGGGCCGGCCGCGCGCGCCGGTGACGCGGACCGCGTCGGGGCCGACCTCCTCGAGCCGCACGCCGGCGAAGTCGCAGACGACGTCGGGCAGGAGGTACGCGCGCGGATCGCCGATCTCGTACACGATCTGCTCGCCCACCGTGCCGCGGGTGACGAGGCCGCCCGTGCCGGGGGGCTTCGTCACGGTGAAGGTCCCGTCCTCGGCCACCTCGGCGATGGGGAAGCCGATGTGCTCGTAGTCGGGGACCTCGCGCCAGTCGGTGAAGTTGCCGCCGGTGCACTGGGCCCCGCACTCGATGACGTGCCCCGCGAGCGAGCCCTGGGCGAGCCGGTCCCAGTCGTCGAGCGCCCACCCGTGCTCGTGGAGGAGCGGCCCGAGGACGAGGGCGCTGTCCACCACCCGGCCGGTGATCACCACGTCCGCCCCGGCCCGGAGCGCCGCCGCGATGCCGCCCGCGCCGAGGTAGGCGTTCATGCTCGTGAGCGCCGCGGGGAGCGGCGCGCCGCTGGAGAGCTCCCGCACGCCCGCCGCGGCGAGGGCGGCCCTGCGCGGCAGGAGATCGTCGCCGGTGACGACCGCGATCCGCAGCTCCACCCCGGCCTCGCGGCAGGCGCGCCGGAGCGCCTCGCGGCAGGCCTGCGGGTTGAGCCCACCCGCGTTGGAGACGACCTTGATCCCCTGCGCGGCGATCGCCGCCAGGGCGGGCCGGAGCGCGGCGATCCAGTCGCGCGCGTGGCCCGCCTCGGCGTTCTTCAGCCGCGCCGCGGCCATGATCGAGAGGGTGAGCTCCGCGAGGTAGTCGGAGACGAGGTAGTGGATCCCGCCGCGCTCGACGAGCTGCGGGACGGCGATGGCCGAGTCGCCCCAGAAGCCCGAGGCGCACCCGATGCGGACGGGCCGCGTCACGTCACACCCTGCCCTCGAACAGCTCCCGCCCGATGAGCATGCGGCGGATCTCCGACGTCCCGGCGCCGATGGTGAACAGGCGCGCGTCGCGCCAGAGCCGGGCGAGCGGGAAGTCGTTGACGTACCCGTTGCCCCCGAAGCACTGGATCGCCTGGTCCGCGACCTCGATCGCGCGCTCGGCCGCGAACAGCAGGCAGGCGGCCGCGTCCCGCCGCGTGAACCGCCCCTCGTCGCAGGCCTGCGCCGTCCGGTAGACGAACGAGCGCGAGCTCTCGAGCGCGACGTAGATGTCGGCGACCTTGGCCTGCATGAGCTCGAACGTGCCGATGGGCCGCCCGAACTGCTTCCGCTCCCGGACGTAGGGGAGCACGAGATCGAGCGCGTTCTGCATGAGCCCGAGCGGGCCGCCCGCCAGCACCACCCGCTCGTAGTCGAGCCCGCGCATCAGGATCCGCACCCCCTCGTGCGGCGCCCCGAGCACGTTCTCCGCGGGGATCTCGCAGTCCTCGAAGACGAGCTCGGAGGTGGGCGAGCCGCGGTGGCCGAGCTTGTCGAGCTTCTGGCCGACGCTGAAGCCCTTCATCGTCTTCTCGACCAGGAAGGCGGTGATCGAGCGCGAGCCCGCCTCGCGCGGCGCGGTCCGCATGTAGACGATCAGCACGTCCGCGATGGGGCCGTTGGTGATCCACATCTTGGTGCCGTTCGCCACCCACACGTCGCCGTGGCGCTCCGCCCGGCAGGCCATCGAGCCGACCACGTCGGAGCCCGCGCCGGCCTCGGACATCGCCAGCGCGCCCACCCATTCGCCGGTGCAGAGGCGCGGGAGGAACCGCTCGAGCTGCGCGTCCGTCCCGTGGAGGAGGATGTTGTTGGCGCACAGGTTCGAGTGCACGCCGTACGACAGCCCGATCGAGGACGAGCCGCGCGAGAGCTCCTCCACCGCGAGGACGTTGGCGAGGTAGTCCATCCCCATCCCGCCGTACCGCTCGGGGATGGTGATCCCGAGCACCCCGAGCTCCCCGAGCTTCTGCCACATGCCGTCCGGCCACTCGTTGCGCCGATCGATCTGGTCCGCGATGGGGGCGATCTCGCGCCGCGTGAACGCGGCCACGGTCTCGCGCAGGTCCTCGAGCTCGAGCTCGGCGCCCGTGGGGATGTAAGGGTTCCGCATGCGTCCCTTCCGAGTCCGCGCGATAACGCGCGCTCGAAGGGAGCATTAGGGCGACGAATGATGCTTTCAACCTGCCGCGGCGCGTCGGCCGAAGTGGGTCGGGCGTTCGCTCCAGGATCGCCGGGCCCGGCGGCGCCCGATCTCCGGAGCTGGGAGAGAGGCGAGCCCCCTCCTCCCCGGGCCGCGTCGCGCGCCCGTCCGGGAGCGGCTGCACGGAGGCGCCGGCAGGAGCGCGGGGCGTCCGGCGCGCACGGCGCGAACGCGGAAACGTTTCCGGCCCGCGCCCGGAATCGCGAGCGATCGCAGGCTCTTCCCCTGGGTGAAACGATTGCAGCGGGGCGCTCGCGCAGCTTGCATTTCGAGGGCGGAGCGAGGACCTGCACGGGGCACCGCACCGGCGGACGCTCCCCAACCCTGCGGCGTTCGTGTACCTTCCGCTCGCTTCGAGACACCCGTGTTCCCGCTCTCCGTCTCCACCTCACCGGTGAGGAAGCCCATGACTCGTGTCCTGCACTCCGTGCACCGCACGGCCGCGATCGGCGCCGCGGCCCTGCTGTGCCTCGCCCTCGTCACGCCCTCCGTCGCCCGGGCCCAGTCGTACACCTGGAAGAACGTCGCCATCGGCGGCGGCGGCTTCATCTCCGGGATCGTCTTCAACACGAAGCAGCCCGGCCTCGTCTACGCGCGCACCGACATCGGCGGCGCGTACCGCTGGGATCCCGCCGCGGCGCGGTGGATCCCGCTCCAGGACTGGCTCGCGCCCGCCGACTGGAACCTCACCGGCGTGGACGCCCTCGCCACCGACCCCGTGGATCCGAACCGGCTCTACCTCGTCGCGGGCACGTACACGAACGACTGGACGTCCCAGAACGGCGCCGTGCTCCGCTCGACCGACCGGGGCGCCACGTTCCAGGTGACGATGCTGCCCTTCAAGACGGGCGGCAACATGCCCGCCCGCAACATGGGCGAGCGGATCGCCGTCGATCCGAACGACAACCGCGTCCTCTTCATGGGCGCCCGCAGCGGGAACGGGCTCTGGAAGAGCGCCGACCACGGCGCCACCTGGACCAAGGTCACGAGCTTCCCGAACCCGGGCACCTACGTGCAGGATCCGTCCAATCCGTACACGGCCGACAACGTTGGCGTCGTGTGGGTGACGTTCGATCCGCGCTCCGGCTCGGCCGGCAGCGCCACCCGGACCATCTACGTGGGCGTCGCGGACAAGGCGAGCCCGATCTACGTCACGAAGGACGGCGGCGCGACCTGGGCGCCGGTGCCCGGCCAGCCGACCGGCTTCCTCGCGCACCACGGCGTCCTCTCCTCGACCGGCGTCCTCTACGTCCCCTACAGCAACAAGGCCGGGCCGTACGACGGCGAGCAGGGCGACGTCTACAAGCTCGACACCGCGACCGGCGTCTGGACGCGCATCAGCCCGGTCCCCTCGACCAACACGGCCGACAACTACTACGGATACGGCGGCCTCGCGGTGGACGCGCAGAACCCGAACACGATCATGGTGGCCACGCTCAACTCGTGGTGGCCGGACGCCATCCTCTTCCGGAGCACCGACGGCGGCACGACCTGGACCCGCATCTGGGAGTGGGCCGGCTACCCCGCCCGCAGCCTCCGCTACACCCTCGACACCACCGCCACCCCCTGGCTCACGTTCGGCATCCTGCCCCAGGATCCGGTCCCCTCGCCCAAGCTCGGCTGGATGATCGGCGACCTCGAGATCGACCCCTTCGACTCGAACCGCATGATGTACGGCACCGGCGCGACGCTGTACGCGTCCACGGACCTCGGCAAGTGGGACACCGGCGGGAAGATCACGATCAAGCCGATGGTGACGGGCATCGAGGAGACCGCGGTGCTCGACCTCGTGAGCCCGCCGTCGGGCGCGCCGCTCCTCAGCGCGATCGGCGACGTCGGCGGCTTCCGGCACGCGAACCTCGACGCCGTCCCGGCGCTCATGTTCACCACCCCGACGCTCACGACGGGCACGAGCATCGACTTCGCCGAGCTCACCCCCACGTTCGTCGTGCGCGCGGGCAACATCGACAAGTCGGCGAGCCCGAACGTGAACCGGGCGGGCTTCTCCTACGACGGCGGGGCGAACTGGTTCCAGGCGAGCTCCGAGCCGGGCGGCGTCGCCGGCGGCGGCACCATCGCCGCGGCGGCCGACGCGAGCCGCGTCGTCTGGGCCCCCGAGGGCCCGGGCGCGCAGGTCTCCTGGTCCACGAACAACGGCTCGAGCTGGACCGCCTCCACCGGCGTCCCCACGGGCGCGAACGGGAAGGTCGCCTCGGACCGCGTGAACCCGCTGCGGTTCTACCTGTTCGCGAACGGCTCGTTCTACGTCAGCGCCAACGGCGGCGTGAGCTTCACGGCCGCCGGCGCCGGGCTCTCCGGCGTCACCGCCGCGAAGGTCGAGGCCGTGCCCGGGCGCCAGGGCGACGTGTGGGTGGCGGGCGAGGGCGCCGGCCTCTTCCACTCGACCGACGGCGGCGCGACGTTCACGAAGCTCGCGAACGTGGCCTCCGCCCCGTCGATCGGCTTCGGCAAGGCCGCCCCCGGCCAGACCTACCCGGCGATCTTCATCTCCGGCGCGGCGGCCGGCGGCGCGCACGCCGTCTACCGCTCCGACGACGCCGGCGCGAGCTGGGTCCGGGTGAACGACGAGCGGAACCAGTGGGGCGCCATCAACCCCGTCATCGCCGGTGACCCGCGGGTCTACGGCCGGGTCTACGTCGGCACCAACGGCCGCGGCATCTTCTACGGCGAGCTCTCCTCCACGCCGGTGAACGGGTTCACGCTCTCCGCGACCCCGGCGTCGCTGGCCGTCACGCAGGGCACGAGCGCGACGGTCACGATCGGCGTCGCGCGCACCGGGACCTTCACCGGCGCGGTGGCGCTCGCCGCGAGCGGCCTCCCGGCGGGCGTGACCGCCACGTTCAGCCCGGCGTCCGCCACGGGCACGAGCAGCACGCTCACCCTGGCCGCCTCGAGCACGGCGGCGGCCGGCACGGCGACGGTCACCATCACGGGGACGAGCGGGTCGATCACCGGCACGGCGACGGTGGCCCTCACGGTCCAGCCGGCGGTCGCCCCCGACTTCGCGCTCTCGGCCACGCCGACGCTCAGCGTGGCGCGCGGGTCGAGCGGCACCTCCACGATCGCGATCACCCGGAGCGGCGGGTTCACCGGCGCCGTCACCCTGGCGGCGAGCGGCGTGCCCGCGGGCGTCTCCGCCTCGTTCTCGCCGGCGTCCACCACCGGGACCTCGAGCGTGCTCACGCTGGCCGTCTCCAGCGCCGCCACGCCCGGCACCTACCCCCTGACCGTGACCGGCACGAGCGGGACCCTCAGCCGCACGGCCAGCGTGACCCTCACGATCCCCACGACCGATCCCCCGGGCTTCTCGCTCACGATCACCCCCGGGTCGCTCACCCTGCCCCGCGGCGGGAGCGCGACGACGACGCTCTCCTTCGCGCGGAGCAGCTTCACGAGCACGATCACCTGTTCGGTGTCCGGGCTGCCCTCCGGAGTGACCGCGGCGTTCAGCCCGGCGTCGGTGACCGGGACCAGCACCGTGCTCACGTTCACCGCGTCCACGACGGCCACGCTCGGCGCGGCGAACGCGGTGATCACCTGCGCCGGCGGCACCGTCACCCGGACCGGGACCGTCGTCCTCACGGTGGTGGACGCCGCCGGCTTCGACCTGGCCGCGACGCCCACGGCGGTCACCGTCGCGCAGGGCTCCGCCGCGACGAGCACGATCACCGTCTCCCGGACCGGCGGGTTCACGGGCACGATCGCCTTCACCGCGAGCGGCCTGCCCGCCGGGGTGACCGCGGCGTTCGCCCCGTCGACCACCACCGGGACGAGCAGCGTGGTCACCTTCACGGCCGCGGCCACCGCGGCCGCGGGGACGACCACCGTCACGCTCACGGGCACGAGCGGCGCGCTCGTCCGGAGCGCGACCGTCGCGCTCACGGTGACCCCGGGGAGCACCGGCGGCGTCGTGACCGCGACGCCGGTCGTGAGCGCGAGCAGCCCCTGGTACAACGAGCTGCAGGTGAAGCTCGACAACACCGCCACGCTCACCGCCGCGACCATCACCATCACGGTCGCGGTGACGCCCGGCGTCAGCCCCACCGGCCAGTTCAACACCGTCGGCGGCCAGATCGCGCAGACCCGCACCAGCACCTCCACCGCGATCACGTACACGTGGCAGCTCACGGCGGGCCAGACGTTGCCCGCCGCCACGGGCCGGCTCTTCGCCGCGCAGTTCGCCGGCAACGGCACGGCGCACCCCACGGCCGGTGATCTGTACTCCGTCACGTACACCTCGGGTGGCGTCACGAGCACCGTCAACGGGCACTTCTGAGGTGGTCCCCACGAGGCCCCGGCGCGCCGCTCCTGCGGTGGGCCGGGGCCTCGGCGCGTTCACGGGGCCGCGCGTCCCGTACTGGTCGAACGAGCTCGGCGGGCTCGTCTGCACGATCGACGAGCTCTACGTCGCGCCCGGCGTCCGCGGTCGAGGACGTGCGACCGAGCTCCTCGAGCTGCTACACGAGGAGCGGCGCGACCGCGAGGTGACCGATGGAAGGCAGCTCGCGCCATGCTGCAACCGCGATGCCGCCCGCGCCGGCCCCCTACGTGCCCGGAACCGCTCGGGTCGTGGCGCGCCCGTGTCCAGCAGCGCACCGGCCCTCGTGGCTGCCGCGACTCTCGCTATGATGGCTCGCGACCGGATGGAGGCGCCCTCATGGACCAGAACAAGTGCCAGGCCCTCAAGGACGAGCTCGAGGACACGGCCGAGCCGGCGCTCGTCCCCGTCGATCGGTTCTTCGACGGCAACGACGACGACGCCTCCATCGGCTGCAACCTCTCTCCCCACCCCGGGATCAAGACCTTCCGCGACGTGTTGACCGGGCTCGCGCGCCGGCCGGACGTCCGCTCCGTGCACCTCCTCGTCGGCGAGGTGGACCCCGGCGAGGAGTACTGGCCGTTCGCGAACGCGGCCCTCATCGCCGGCGCGATCCCGGAGACGGAGGCGCGCCGGGCGCTGAAGGCGCTGCGGCCGGACGAGGTGGTGCCCGCGACGAGCGGCGACTTCGGGATCACCGACGCGCTGCTCGAGGAGCTCGGCCGGCCCGTGCTGCTGGCCTGGTGGGACTGATCCGCCTCGCTCCCGTCAGACGTTCGTGCTCTCCGGCGGCGCGCCCGCGCCGAGGGGCGCCGCCGGGCCCTCCTCCGACGCGCCCGCAGGCACGCGCGCGCCGACCGCATAGCACGCCATCGAGAGGGACCCGTACGCGTACCCGTCGATGAGCGTCTCGACGGACGCCCCCGCCGCCGACGCGAGCCCGGCCAGGTAGAGCAGCGGGAGGAAGTGATCCGGCGTCGGCGCCGCCGCGCGGAAGTCCGGGTGCTCGACGAGCGAGAGCACCTCGGCCGGCCGCTCGGCCAGCACCTCGCGGGCGCGCGCGCCGAAGCGGCGCGCCCAGTCCGCCCCGCCATCCGGCGCGCCCCAGTCGATGGCGCGCAGGTTGTGGACCACGTTGCCGCTGGCGACGACGAGCACCCCGCGCTCCCGGAGCGGGGCCAGCTTCGCGCCGAGCGCGAGGTGGTACTCCAGCGGCTTCAGCGCGTGGATCGAGAGCTGGACCACGGGCACGTCGGCCGCCGGGAACGCGTGCACGAGCACCGACCACGTCCCGTGGTCGATGCCCCAGCTGCTCGCGTCCGCCCCGACGTAGGTCGGCTTCACCACCTCGGCGATCTCCTCGGCCAGCTCCGGCATCCCGGGCGGCTCGTAGCGGACGTCGAAGAGCGCCTGCGGGAACCCGTAGAAGTCGTGGATGGTCCGGGGGCGCGGCATCGCGGTGACCGCCGTCGAGTTGTGGTACCAGTGCGCCGAGACGGCGAGGATGGCCCGCGGCCGGGGGACCGACGCCCCGAAGGCACGCCAGGCCTCGGTGTAGCGGTTCCGCTCCAGCGCGTTCATCGGGCTGCCGTGGCCCAGGAAGGCGGCGGGGAGGAGGCCCGGCGCTCCGGGCGCGCGCGCGGCGGTCATGCGCGAGACCTAACCCGGGCGCGCCCGGCGTGCCGCCGTCACCCGCCGCGCGGCTGCGAGAACCGCTTCAGGAACGCGCGGGTCCGCTCGTGGCGCGGGTGGTCGATGAGCTCCCGCGCCGGCCCCTCCTCGACCACGGCGCCCGCGTCGATGAGCATGGCGCGGTCGGCGACGTCGCGGGCGAAGCCCATCTCGTGCGTGACCACGACCATCGTCATCTTCTCGGCGGCGAGCGCCCGGATCACCTCGAGCACCTGGTGCGTCAGCTCCGGATCGAGGGCGCTCGTCGGCTCGTCGAACAGGAGCACCTGCGGCCCGAGCGCGAGGGCGCGCGCGATCGCCACCCGCTGCCGCTGCCCCCCGGAGAGCTCCCCGGGGTACGCGGAGGCCTTCCCGGCGAGCCCCATCTTCTCGAGCAGCCCCAGGGCGACCTCGTCGGCGCGGGCCCGCGCACGGCCGAGCACGCGCACCTGCGCCTCGGTGACGTTCCGGAGCACCGAGAAGTGTGGGAACAGGTTGAAGTCCTGGAAGACCAGCCCGAGCTGGAGGAGGGCGCGCCGCAGCGTCGCCGCGTCGGCGTAGACGCCGTCGTGCACGAGGCGGACGCCGCCGATCGTGATCGTCCCGCGCTCGACCGTCTCGAGGTGGGTGATCGCCCGGAGCAGCGTGGACTTGCCCGAGCCGGACGGGCCGATGATCGCCAGCACCTCGCCCTCGTGCACGGAGAAGGAGACGTCGGAGAGGACCGCGTGGTCGCCGAACGACTTGGAGAGGTGCTCGACCTGGACGACGTCCATGGAGTGGCCCTAGTAGTACTCGAGCCTGCGCTCCCAGCGGAGGAAGAGCTCGGAGACGATCCAGTTCATGACGAAGTAGAACGCGCCCGCCACGAAGATCGGCGTCGTGGAGAACTGGCGCGCCGAGGCGTTCTGCGCCACGCGGAAGAGCTCGGCCAGCCCCACGACCTGCGCGAGCGCCGTGTCCTTCACGAGGGTGATGACCTCGTTGGCCGACGCGGGCAGGATCCGCTTCACCACCTGCGGGACGATCACGCGGAAGAACGCGTCGGCGCGGGTGAACCCCAGCACCTTGGCCGCCTCCCACTGCCCCCTGGGGATCGCCTGGATGCCGCCCCGGTAGATCTCGGCGAAGTAGGCCGCGTAGTTCACGGCGAAGGCGACCACCACGGCGGCGAGGCGGTGCTCACCCCAGGACAGGCCGAGGACGTAGTACGGCGCGAAGTAGACGAAGATGATCTGGAGGAGGAGCGGCGTCCCGCGCATCACCTGGACGTAGAGGTGCACGGGGAGGCGGACGAGCGGGTTCCTCGACATCCGGCCCAGCGCGACCGGCAGCGCCAGGGGGATGGCCAGGACGAGCGTCAGGGTGAAGACCTCGAGCGAGACCACGGTCCCCTCGAGGAGCTGGCCCAGCAGCTTCCACATGCGCCCGCGCCCCGCCCGCCTACTTGCCGACCACGGAGATGTCCGCGCCGAACCACTTCGTGCTCAGCCGCGCGATCGTCCCGTCCCTGGCCATCGCCTCGAGGGCCGCCTGGACGGCGTCGCGGAGCGCGGCGTCGTTCCTGCGGAAGCCGACGCCGAAGACCTCGGGGGCGAGGGTCTCCTTCAGGATCACGTACGGCTTCCCCGACCGCTTGATGTTGTCGTTCGCGAGGATGAGGTCCATCACCACCGCGTCCACGCCGCCGACCTCGAGGTCCATGAGCGCGGTGAGGTTGTCCTTGAACTCGACGACCTGCTTCAGCGACGCGCGGAACGCCTTGGCCCCCTCGAGCGCGCCCGCCGCCGAGGAGCCCGCCTGGAGGCCGACCTTCTTCCCCTTCAGGCTCGCGAGCGTCGTGAACGGCGCGCCCTTCTTCACCACGACGACCTGGGCGTTCCGGAGGTACGGCTTCGTGAAGAGGACCACCCTCTGCCGCTCCTCGGTGATGGTGAAGCCGTTCCAGATGCAGTCGATGGCCCCGGTGTCGAGCTCCTGCTCCTTCGCGTTCCAGTCGATGGGCTGCGGGACGAGCTTCACGCCCAGGCGCTTCGCGACCTCCTGCGCCAGATCGACGTCGTAGCCGACGATCTCGTTGTCCTCGTCCCGGAACCCCATCGGCGGGAACGCGTCGTCGAGGCCCATGACGAGCTTCCCCTTCGACTTCACCTTCTGGAGGGAGGCATCCGCGGCGCGGGCGCTGCCGTGGAAGGCGAGGGCCGCCGCGCAGGCGGCGAGGAGGATCCGCTTCATGAACGCTCCTTCGTCGTGGACGGTGCGCGACCCGGC
This sequence comes from Pseudomonadota bacterium, assembly GCA_023428085.1. Lineage (GTDB taxonomy): Bacteria > Myxococcota > Myxococcia > Myxococcales > Anaeromyxobacteraceae > Anaeromyxobacter. Next base: position 4,745 of record JAEYZK010000421.1, on the reverse strand, counting down.
GCGCGAGCGGCACCGGTCGCGGCGGACGGAACTTCGCACGCGCGCAGCGACCCCGGCAAGGGAATCGGTCCGGCGCCGTACGCGTCCCGCCGGCGCCGTGTAGGCCAGGGCATACACGCCCGCCGGGTGCGCGACGCTGCGCCCGCCGCCCTCCGGCGACATGATCCGGTGCCCGGGAGCCATGGCGACGACCGCCGACGGACACGCCCCAGCCCAGCCGCGCCCCGCGCCCTCCCCGCGCGTCTTCCTGCTCTCGCCTGCGCGCGCGGGCGGCGTCCGCATCGAGCTCCTCTCCTCCCCGCGCGCGCAGTTCCCGCTCGCGCGCGCGGTGCAGGGCGCGGGCGCCGAGCTCGGGGACGTCTTCCGCTTCGCGAGCGGCCTCTACTTCCGGGGGAAGCTCGCCTACGCCGTCGCCTTCGGCCGCCCGCCGCCGGGGCGCTCCGCGGCGCTCGTCATCGCGCCGGGTGCGGGCCTCGTCCCGGCGAGCACGATCGTCCGCGCCGCCGACCTGCGGGCCTACGCGGCCGTCCCCGTGGACGCCGCGGACGCCCGGTTCCGCGCGCCGCTCCAGCGCGACGCGGCCGCCCTCGCCGCGGAGCTCGGTCCGGGCGGCGAGGTCGTGCTGCTCGGGAGCGTCGCGGCGGACAAGTACGTGACGCCGCTCCTCGAGGTCCTCGGCGAGCGCCTCCTCTTCCCCGTGGACTTCGTCGGTCGCGGCGACATGAGCCGCGGGGGCCTGCTGCTGCGCGCCGTGCAGGCGGGCGCGGAGCTCCCCTACGCGCCGGTCGCCGGCGCCGTCCGCCGGGGCGTGCGCCCGCCGCGCCTCCCCCCGGCGCGGCGGAAGGGGTGAGCGCGCCCGCCGCCTGCGCCCGCGGTCCGCGAGGCGCACCTTGTCGGGACCCATGCCCGATACCCCTGCCCCCACCCAGCCCCTCCGCGCCGGCACGCGCGCTCCGCCCATCCGGCTCCCCGGCCCGGGGGCGGCCGAGCTGCCGCCCGGGCACCCCGTCCCCGAGGACCGCTGGGTGTCGCTCGAGGAGCTGATCGGCGCGCCGTTGGTCCTCGTCTTCTACCCCGCCGACTTCACGCCGGTGTGCGGGGAGGAGCTCGCCATCTTCAGCGAGCTCCTCCCCGAGCTCGAGGCGCTGGGCGCCCGGGTGCTCGGGATCTCGGTCGACTCCGTCTGGTGCCACCGCGCGTACGCCGGAGAGCGCAACCTGGGCTTCCCGCTCCTCTCGGACGCCCACCCGAAGGGCGAGGTCTCGCGCCGCTACGGCTGCTACCGCGAGGACGCGGGCGTCTGCGAGCGCGCGCTCTTCGTCCTCGACCGGGAGGGGACGGTGTTCTGGAGCGCGGTGTCGCCGATGGACGAGAACCCCGGGGTCGACGGCGTGCTCGCCGCGCTCGAGCGCCTCGCGCAGCATGGTGAGGGCGTCGCCGGAGCCCCGCCAGCGGCGGGCGGGCCCGGGGACGAGGTGCACCCGTGACGCGGCTCCGGACGCCGATCGGCCCGGAGGATCACGTCGCCGGCCCGCGCGACGCGGCGCTGCAGCTCGTCGAGTACGGGGACTTCGAGTGTCCCTCGTGCGGGGCGGCGTTCCCCGAGGTGGAGCACGTACGGCGCGCGCTCGGAGGCCGGCTGGCGTTCGCCTTCCGGCACTTCCCGCTCTCGCAGGCCCACCGGCACGCCGCGCTGGCGGCGGAGGCGGCCGAGGCCGCCGCCGCGCAGGGACGCTTCTGGGAGATGCACCGCCTCCTGTTCGAGAACCAGGAGGCGCTCGGCCCCGAGGAGCTCGTCTCGTACGCCGAGACGCTCGGGCTCGACGTCGACCGGTTCCGGACCGAGCTCGACGAGCGCCGCCACCGGCAGAAGGTCCGCCGCCAGTTCCTGGACGGCGCGCGCAGCGGCGTGAACGGGACCCCGACCTTCTTCGTCGGCGGCGACCGCCACGACGCGCCGTTCGACGCCGACGCGCTGCTGGAGGCGCTCCGGGGTGCCCCCTCCCTGCGGGCGGACTGAGCGTCGCCGGACGGCCCGCGCACCCGCAGGCGAGCGCGGAGTCGCCCTGCCGGGCATGATCACCGTGCACGGACGAGGCGGGGAGACACGATGCTCGAACGCAGGAACCTCGAAGGTCGGCTGGGGCTCGGCACGGCCGCGCTCGGCCGCCCCGCGTACATCGCCCTCCAGCACGCCGCCGACTTCCGCGACCGCACGCCCGAGGCGATGGAGCGGCAGGCGCACGCCGTCCTCGACGCGGCGTACGCGAGCGGCGTCCGGTACGTGGACGCGGCGCGGTCGTACGGGCACGCCGAGCGCTTCGTCCGGAGCTGGCTCGACGCGCGCGGCCTCTCCGCCGGCGACGTCGCGGTGGGATCGAAGTGGGGCTACGTCTACGTGGGCGACTGGCGGGTGGACGCGCCGGTCCACGAGCGCAAGGAGCACTCGCTCGCGATGTTCGAGCGGCAGGCGGCGGAGAGCACGGAGCTCCTCGGCGCGCACCTGCGCCTGTACCAGATCCACTCCGCCACGCGAGAGAGCGGCGTGCTCGAGGACGGCGCGGTCCTCGACGCGCTCGCGCGCCTCAAGGAGCGGTCGATCGCCGTCGGGCTCACGACGAGCGGCCCCGGACAGGCGGACACGCTCCGGCGCGCGATGGAGATCACCCGCGGGGGCGTCCGGCTGTTCGACGCCGTCCAGGCCACGTGGAACGTGCTCGAGCCCTCGTGCGAGGCCGCGCTCGCGGAGGCGAAGAGGGCCGGGATGACGATCCTCGTCAAGGAGGTGCTCGCGAACGGGCGCCTCACCGCGCGCGGCGACGCGGGCGAGGGTTCGGCGCTCGCGCGGCTCGCGTCGGCGCGCGGCGTCACGCCCGACGTCGTCGCGATCGCCGCCGCGCTGTCGCGCGCGTGGGCGGACGTGGTCCTGATCGGCCCCGGCACGGTCGCGCACCTCGAGTCCAACCTCCGGGCACGCGAGCTCCCGCTCTCCGCGGACGAGCTGGGGGCGCTCGCGGAGCTGCGCGAGGCGCCCGGGCACTACTGGGACACCCGCTCCCGGCTGCCCTGGAACTGACGCAGCCGGCGTGCCCTTTCCCGTGGCGGAGACGGACGGGCGCCACCATGGGAGGGAGCACGCGCCCGCGCGCGAGGAGGCCCGCATGCCCGCCGTCACGGTCGAGGACGTCACCCGGCTGCCGCGCGTCGTCGCGCCCGGAAGCGCGGAGCTCCGCGCCCGCCCCGTCCGCCAGGTCTCGACGGCGCCCGCGGACTTCGAGGGCGAGGGCTTCCCCGTCCGGCGGGCCTTCGCCGGGGTCGATCTGGCCCGGCTCGACCCCTTCATCCACCTCGACCAGATCGGCGAGGTCGAGTACGCGCCCGGCGAGCCCAAGGGCACGCCGTGGCACCCGCACCGGGGCTTCGAGACCGTCACGTACATGATGGACGGCATCCTCCGCCACCAGGACTCGAACGGCGGCGGCGGCGTCATCACCGACGGCGACACGCAGTGGATGACCGCCGGGCGCGGCATCCTGCACATCGAGACCCCGCCCGAGCACCTCGTCCTGTCCGGCGGGCTGTTCCACGGCCTGCAGCTCTGGGTGAACCTCCCGCGCGCGTCGAAGCTCGCCGCGCCGCGCTACCAGGACCTGAAGCGCGACCGCGTACGGCTCCTCGCCTCCGCGGACGCCGGCGCGCTCGTCCGGCTCATCGCGGGCGACCTCGCCGGGCACCGGGGCCCGGGGGCCACCTACACGCCCATCACCCTCGTCCACGCCACGGTGGCCCCCGCAGCGCGCGCCGTCCTGCCCTGGCCGCGGGAGTTCAACGCGCTCGCGTACGTCCTCGCCGGGCGCGGCTCCGTCGGCGAGGAGCGGCGGCCGATCGAGATGGGCCAGCTCGCGGTGTTCGGCCCCGGCGATCTCGTCGTCGTCGAGGCCGACCGGGAGCAGGACGCGCGCGCGCCCGCGTTCGAGGTCCTCCTCCTCGGCGGCCACCCCCTCCGCGAGCCGATCGCGTGGATGGGCCCGTTCGTCATGAACACGCGCGACGAGATCCGACAGGCGATCGAGGACTTCCAGGCGGGCCGGCTGGGGTCGGTGCCCGCCGTGCACGGGGCGCCGACCGACGAGGTCGTGCTGCAGACGGACGCGGGGCTGGATTGATCGTGGCAGCGCCCGTGGTCCGCTCATCCCCGCCGGATCGCGAACGGGAGCCGGACGCGCGAGAGGGGCGGCACGACGAGGTACGTGAGGCCGAGCACCGTCCCGTCGGCTGCGCTCCGCAGCTCGTCGCGCACGAGCCGGAGGGGGGAGCGGTCGAGGGAGCGCAGGCGCAGCGCCGGCCGGCCGTCCGCGCGCGACGCGACCGGGCCGTCGAGCCGGAGGCGACACCTCACGATCAGGCGCGCTCCGCGGCGGCACAGGTTCACGCCCGCGCCGTCCGGCGCGAACTCCTTCCCGATCCAGCCCCGCAGACCGCCCGCCCACAGCAGCGCGGTGAAGAGGACGCGGTACCAGCGCGGGCCGATGGGCAGCGCGTCCCAGCGGCCGACCGCCTCGCCGGGCGCGAGCGCGGGGAGCGAGCGGAAGAGCGCGTGGTAGCGCGCGAGCGGCGCGTCCTGCGGGAGCGGGCCCGTCTCGCCCGCCCGGACGGCGGGCTGCTGGTGCGCGACCATCGCAGCGTCCTCCGGATGAGACGCTGGGCACGGTTCGCGCCCCGGGCCCGGCCGCGCCGGACCGCGG
>JAEYZK010000191.1 GCA_023428085.1 Pseudomonadota bacterium | reverse complement strand
GGCGGGCGCCGCGGGCGGCCGCGCGTCCACGCGGGCGGCGCGGCAGCCGCAGGAGCCGCGCACGACGAGCTCGCCCGGGAACCGGCGGAGCGGCGGCTGCGGCGCACCCCCGGCGGCCCGGAGGAGCTGGAGGACCGCCTCGCGGCTCATCTCGAACAGCGGCTGGCGGACCGTGGTGAGCCCGAAGGCCATCGCCTCGCTCACGTCGTCGAACCCCGCCACGGCGACGTCGCGCGGGACGTCGAGGCCGTGCCGGACCAGCTCCTCGGCCGCGGCGAGCGCCATGGAGTCGTTGGCCGCGAGCAGCGCGTCGAACCGGACGCCGCCCTCGAGCAGCGCCCGCGCCGCGTGCATGCCGCTGCGCCCGTTGAAGTTGCCGGGGAGGACCCGCGCCGGATCCTCGGCGAGCCCGTGGCGGGCGAGGGACGCGCGGTACGCGGCGTAGCGCGCCTCGGCCTCCTCGCTCGTCGGCGGCCCGCGCACGAACGCGATCCGCCGCCGGCCGTGGACCTCGACGAGGTGGTCCATCACCGCGGAGATCGACGCGGCGTTGTCCACGAGGAGGCCCGGCGCGCCGGGCATGGCGCGTCCGATCCCGACGAGCGGCACCGGGGCGAACCGGGCGTAGATCGCCTCGAGGTCGCTCTCCGACGGACCGAGCGTCCCGGAGAGCGCGACGATGCCGGTCAGCCGCGCGGGATCGAGGAGCTCGAGGACGCGCCGGCCGGGCTGGAGGGGAGCCATGTAGCCGGTGAGGAAGCACAGGAGATCGAGGTCGAGCTCCTCCGCCGCCTTGCGCACACCCGCCCAGATCGACTGCTGGAAGCCGTCGGCGAGGCTGTCCGCGAGAAAGGCGATCGTCCGCCGCATGACCTACCCCCGGCGATGAGCGCTGCACCCACCGCGCCAGAGTGTACGTCACCCGGCCACGCAGAACCCGGAGTGAATCTCTCGCGCGGAGCCCTCGGGCCGTGAGTCACGCCGGCCCCACGGGGCGTCCGGCCGACCGGGGGAGATGCCGGACCCGATCCCGGACCCGACCCGAGCCCCACGCCGAAGGGTCAGGCGCGGCAGACGAAGGCACGTCCGTGACGCACGGCGGGGCGCCAGGTCGGCTAGACTCGCCGCCCCCCGAACGACGGAGCCCGTCCCGTGACGAACGTGATCCTCTTCCTCCACATCCTCTTCGCCGCCACCTGGCTCGGCGCCGCACTCTGGGCGGCGGGCGACGTGCGGCGGACGCTCGCCCTCGGCCGCCCGCACACCGACGCGCTCGTGCCGCGCGTGCGCCCCGCGCTCTCGCTCGACCTCTGGTCCGGCGTCGGGACGCTCCTCACCGGCATCGCGCTGACCGGCATGCTGTACCGGGGCATGCCGCCCACCGGCATCCTCGTCGGGTTCCTCGCGGCGCTCGTCCGGCTCGGGCTCCTCCTCGGCGCGGTGCTGCCGGCGCTCCGCAAGATCGAGCAGGCGCTCGCCGCGGGCGACGCCGGCGCGGCGGCCCCGCAGGCGAAGCGGCTCGGGATGTTCTCCGGCATCGGCCACCTGCTCTGGGTGGTGGCGCTCGTGGGGATGATCTACCGTTGAGCATGGAGCCGTCGCCGCCCGAGCAGCCCCTCGACACCGTGCTCGTGGTGGCGCCCACGGCGCCGCATTCCGTGGCCCCGCCGGCGCCCGTTCCCGCGGCGCCGCCGCGCGTCTGGACCGCCTTCCTCGCCCTCGCCGCGTACCTGGTCGGGAGCCTCGTCGCGGGCGCCGTCGTGGCCGCGGCCGTGATCTTCCCGCTCGCGCGCCAGCGCGGCGCCGCGCCGGGGCCGGAGGAGCTGGGCGCCGCGCTGGCGTCGCCGCCGCTCCTGCTCGGGAGTGTCCTCGTGCAGCTCGCGCTGACGGTCGGCCTCTCCCTCGTCGCGGCGAGCCTCTCGCGCGAGCGGCTCGCCGCGCGCCTCGCGCTCCGCCGGGCCGCGGTCGGCGCGGGCGCGCTGGCCCTCGCGAGCCTGGGACTGCTCCTCTGCGGCGCCGTCGTGCAGGAGGCCGTGCGCGCGCTCGGGATCCCGATGACGGGTTCGCTCGCCCAGCTCGAGCGCGTGCTGCGCGGGCTCTCCCCGGGCGCGTTCGTCGTCGCGCTCGCGGTCGGGGGAGTCCTGGTGCCGATCGGCGAGGAGCTGTTCTTCCGCGGGTACGTCCAGTCGCGCCTCTGCCGGCGCTGGGGGACCTGGCCCGGGATCGCCTGGACCGCGCTGTTCTTCGCGCTCGCGCACCTCGACCCCATCCACAGCGCGTCGGCGCTCGTGGCGGGCATCTACCTGGGCTGGGTGGCGCAGCGCACGGGGAGCACCGTCCCGGGCATCGTCGTCCACGCGGTGAACAACGTCGTCGCGATCGCCACGGGCTGGGCGCTCCCCGATCCCGACGTGTCGCGCGCGACGCACGTCGCGCTGCTGGGGGCCTCCCTCGCCGGCGCCGTGGCCGTCCTCGCCTGGCTCGCGCGGCGGCTGCCGCGGGCCGCGGTGGCGGCGGTTCCGGCGCAGGACCCCGGAGCCGAGGACGCCGCCCATCCTGCGGGATGAGCGCGTGGAGAACCTCACGCTCCGACCGCCCTGAGCGTAGCGGCCGCGCAGCGGCCGCGGAGTCGAAGGGCGGGGACGGACCGCGCCGTCACACCTGCATCACTTCCTTCTCCTTGGCGGCGACGATCTCGTCGACCTTCTTCACGCCGTCGTCCGTCTCCTTCTGCATCTTCTCGAGGCACTTCTTGCCCTCGTCCTCGGAGATGTCGCCGTCCTTCTGGGCGACCTCGATGAGCTCCTTGGCGTCGCGCCGCTCGTTGCGGATCGCGATCTTGTGCTCCTCGCCCTTGTGCTTCACCTGCTTCACGATCTCCCGGCGGCGCTCCTCGGTGAGCGCGGGGATCGGGACGCGGACGAGGTCCCGGTCGCTCATCGGGTTGACGCCCAGGTTCGCGTCCCGGATCGCCTTCTCGATCACCGGGATCATGTTCTTCTCCCACGGCTTCACCATGATGAGCCGCGCCTCCGGGACCGAGAGGGTGGCCACCTGGTTGAGGGGCGTGGGCGTGCCGTAGTAGTCGACCTTCACCCCGTCGAGCAGGTGGAGCGACGCCCGCCCGGTGCGCACCGTGGTGAGCTCGTGCCGGAGCTGGTCGAGGGTCTTGAGGATGCGGTCGTGCAGGTCCTTGAGGATGTCGTCGCCGGCGCTCATGGATCGCTCCGTTCTCGTCAGGACTCCCGCGGCTTGCCGCCCACCGTGGTGCCGAGCTCCTCGCCCAGGACCACCCGCCGGACGTTCCCGCGCTGGGTCAGGTCGAACACGATGATGGGCAGCTCGTTGTCCATGCACAAGCTGATGGCCGTCGAGTCCATCACCTTCAAGTTGCGCTTCAGCACGTCGATGTAGCTGAGCTCCTTGAACTTGGTGGCCGCCGGGTTCTTCTTCGGGTCGTCGGTGTAGACGCCGTCCACCTTGGTCGCCTTGAGGAGCACGTCCGCGTGGATCTCCATGGCGCGGAGCGAGGCGGCCGTGTCGGTCGTGAAGTAGGGGTTGCCGGTGCCGGCCGCGAAGATCACCACCCGGCCCTTCTCGAGGTGGCGGATCGCCCGGCGGCGGATGTACGGCTCGGCGACCTGGTGCATCTCGATCGCCGACTGCACGCGGGTCGGGACGCCGATCTTCTCGAGCGCGTCCTGGAGCGCCATCGAGTTGATGACGGTCGCGAGCATCCCCATGTAGTCGGCCGAAGAGCGGTCCATGCCCTCGGTCGCGCCGGAGACGCCGCGGAAGATGTTGCCGCCGCCGATGGTCATGGCGACCTCGACGCCGAGGTCCTGCACGTCCTTCACGTCCTGGGCGATCGCGGCGAGCGTCTTGGGCGAGATGCCGTACTTCCCGTCGCCCATGAGGGCCTCGCCCGAGAGCTTCAGCAGGATCCGCTTGTACCTGGGCCTGGGCGCGGCCGTTTTCTCGTTGGGCATGGTCGGCGGTTTGTACCGAGCGCCGCCAGGTCGGTCAAGGAAGGCGGCGCGCAGGGGTCGGATGCCACGGAGCCCCCTCCGCGCCGGCCGTCACGCCGGACCGCCTGCGGCCTGCGGCCCGGGCCCTGCGCTCCCGGCGCTCGAGCCGCCGCCCGCGCCC
>JAEYZK010000176.1 GCA_023428085.1 Pseudomonadota bacterium | reverse complement strand
ATCACCGACTACCTCGTGCGCGTGGTCCAGCCGCGCCTCTCCGCGATCGAGGGCGTGCAGCGCGCGGACATCCTCGGCGCGCGCACGTTCGCCATGCGGATCTGGCTCAAGGCGGACCGGATGGCGGCGCTCAACGTGAGCCCGGTCCAGGTGCGCGAGGCGCTGGCGGCGAACAACTACCTCGCGGCCATCGGCCAGACGCGCGGCGCGCTGGTCCAGGTGAACCTGACCGCGAACACCGACCTCCGCTCGGTGAAGGAGTTCCAGCAGCTCGTGGTGCGGGCGCACGAGGGGGCGGTGGTGCGGCTCGGGGACGTCGCCGACGTGGTGCTCGGCGCCGAGGACTACGACGCCGCCGTGAACTTCAGCGGCGAGACGGCGGTGTTCATCGGGATCTGGTCGCTGCCGAACGCCAACGCCCTCGACGTGATCGGGCGCGTCCGCGGCGAGATGGAGTCGATCCGGGGCGAGGTCCCCGAGCAGATCGACGCGCGCATCGCCTACGACGGGACGGCCTACATCCGCGACGCGATCCGGGAGGTCCAGCGGACGCTCGGCGAGACCCTCCTCATCGTGGTGGTGGTCATCTTCCTGTTCCTCGGCTCGCTCCGGTCCGTGCTGGTGCCGCTGGTCGCGATCCCGGTGTCGCTCGTGGGCGCGATCTTCCTCATGCAGGTGCTCGGCTTCACCGTGAACCTGCTCACGCTGCTCGCGATCGTGCTCTCCGTCGGGCTCGTGGTGGACGACGCGATCGTGGTGGTCGAGAACGTGGAGCGCCACCTCAGGGAGGGGAGCGCGCCCGTGGACGCGGCGCTGCGCGGCGCGCGCGAGCTGGTCGGCCCCATCGTGGCGATGACCATCACCCTCGCCGCGGTGTACGCGCCCATCGCCTTCCAGGGCGGCCTCACCGGCTCGCTCTTCCGCGAGTTCGCGCTCACGCTCGCCGGCGCGGTCACGATCTCCGGCCTCGTCGCCCTCACGCTCTCGCCGGTGATGTCGGCGAAGCTCCTGCGCGCGGGGCACGAGCAGCACGGCTTCGCCGGCCTCGTGAACCGCGGGTTCGAGCGGCTCAAGGCCACCTACGCCCGCCACCTCGACGCCTCCTTCCGGGCGCGCGGCGCGATCTACGTGGCGTGGGTGGTGGTGAGCCTCCTCGCGATCGCGATGTTCAGGCTCTCGCCGCGCGAGCTCGCGCCCACGGAGGACCAGGGCGTGGTGTTCGGCATCGTGAACACGCCCTCGAACTCCACGCTCGACCAGCTCACGCCCGCGACGAAGGCGGTCCACCAGGCGGTGTCGAGCCTGCCCGAGGCCAACTTCGTCTTCCAGATCACGTTCCCGAACGGCGGGTTCTGGGGCGTGGGGCTCAAGCCCTGGGACGAGCGGGAGCGCACCGCGTTCGAGATCCAGCCCGAGGTGCAGGGGAAGGTGCACCCGATCGCCCCCATCCAGACGTTCCCCATCCTCCCGCCGGCGCTGCCGGGCGGCGGCCAGTTCCCGGTCGAGCTCGTGCTCGCCTCGACCGCCGAGCCCGCCGAGATCCTCGGGTTCGCGGAGCAGCTCCAGCAGAAGGCGATGGAGAGCGGGATGTTCGCGTTCCCGCCCCTCGTCGATCTCAAGCTCGACCAGCCCCAGTCCGAGATCGTGATCGACCGCGACAAGGTGGCGGAGCTGGGCCTCAACCTCCAGCAGGTGGGCCAGGACCTCGGCGCGGCGGTGGGCGGCAACTTCGTGAACCGCTTCAGCGTCGCCGGGCGGAGCTACAAGGTGATCCCGCAGGTGAGCCAGACGGAGCGGCTCAACCCGGAGCAGCTCAAGGACATCTACGTCACCGGACCCGGCGGCACCCTCGTCTCGCTCGCCTCGATCGCCACCATCCGCGACAGCGTCACGGCGCGCGCGCTCAACCGGTTCCAGCAGCTCAACTCCGTCAAGATCAGCGGCGTCGCCATCCGGCCGCTCGACGAGGCGCTGACCTTCCTCGAGGACCAGGCCGCCCAGATCCTCCCGAAGGGCTACACGATCGACTACACCGGCGAGTCGCGGCAGCTCCGCGTCGAGGGGAACCGGTTCGTCTCGGCGTTCCTGCTGGCGATCGTCCTCATCTTCCTGGTGCTCGCGGCCCAGTTCAACAGCTTCCGGGACCCGTTCGTCATCCTCGCCGGCTCGGTGCCGCTCGGCCTCTTCGGCGCGATGGCGGTCACGTTCCTCAAGATGCCGAACCCCAACATGCCGTTCTGGACCGACGGCTTCACGACCACCCTGAACGTGTACTCGCAGGTGGGCCTCGTGACGCTGGTGGGCCTCGTCTCGAAGAACGGCATCCTCATCGTGGACTTCGCGAACCGGCTCCAGGAGGAGGGGCTCTCGAAGGTCGACGCCGTGCGCCAGGCGGCGGTGACCCGCCTCCGCCCCATCCTCATGACCAGCGTGGCCACGGTCTTCGGCCACTTCCCGCTGACGCTCGTCACGGGACCCGGCGCGAAGGCCCGCAACAGCATCGGGCTCGTGCTCGTGACCGGGATGATCATCGGGACGGCGTTCACGCTCTTCTTCGTCCCGGCCATCTACCTGCTCATCGCCAAGGACCGGAAGTCCCACGCCCGCGCCGACGCGGCCGGCAGCCCGTCGCGGCACGGCGAGGCGGCGGCGTAGGGTCGCGGCGCGGCCAGGTCGAAGGGGGGCATGCTGCGCCGCTCCGGCGGCGCAGCATGCCCCGTTTCGATGCTGCTATTCTCCCGGAGCATGAACGCTCCGAGCACGCTCGCGGGCCAGGTCGTCGTCGGCCGCTACCGGATCGTCCGGCAGCTGGGCCGCGGCGGAATGGGCGCGGTGTATGAGGCCATCCAGCTCTCGATGAACCGTCCGGTGGCGATGAAGCTCATCCACCCGACGATGGCCGAGGACGAGGAGCTCGTCGCCCGGTTCCACCGGGAGATGCAGGTGACGAGCTCGATCGTCCACCCGAACACGGTGAGCGTCCTCGACTTCGGCGCCACCGAGACCGGCCAGCTCTTCCTCGTGATGGAGCTGCTGGACGGCCGGTCGCTGGCGGCGATCCTGCGCGAGCAGGGGGCGCTGCCGCTCCGGCGCATCGTCCACATCGGCGCCCAGGTGCTCCGCGCGCTCGCCGCGGCGCACCACGAGGGCGTCGTCCACCGGGACCTCAAGCCCGAGAACGTCATGCTCCAGGATCGGTTCGACGAGCGCGACGTGGTCAAGGTGCTCGACTTCGGGATCGCCCGCGTGCTCGAGCCGGGGGCGAACGCGCCGGCCATGACGATGGAGGGCACGCTGCTCGGCACGCCGGGCTACATGTCCCCCGAGCAGGCGACCGGCAAGCCCGTCGGGCCGGCGAGCGACCTGTACTCCTTCGGCGTCCTCCTCTACCAGATGGCGACGGGAGGGCTGCCCTACTCCGGGACCACGATCCAGGAACTCCTGGTGAAGCAGGTCACCGAGCCCCCCCGGCCGCCCTCGGCCATCGCGCCCGGCAAGGTCGATCCGCAGCTCGAGGCGCTCATCCTCGCGCTGCTCCAGAAGGACGCCGCCGCCCGGCCCTCCAGCGCGCCCGCCGTCCAGGCGCGCCTCGAGGCCTGCCTCGACCCGCGGTCGGCGCCGGAGCTCGACCCGGGCGCTCCGGCGGGGGCCGGGGGCGGGACGGTGATCCTCGACGGCCACGTGCCCACGGTGAACCTTCCGTCCACCTCGGGCGGTCCGTCGCCCACCGGGACCGCGATCGTCGCGCCCGCCCCCTCGACGCGGCCACGGCCGTCCGTCGCGACCGGGCGCCCCGGCGCCGCGACGGGGACCACCGGGCGGCCGAAGCCTGGCGC
>JAEYZK010000180.1 GCA_023428085.1 Pseudomonadota bacterium | reverse complement strand
GCGTCGGCATCACGCCGCTCGGCGGCTTCATCGCCCGGATGTACTCGCTCGAGCCGCAGGCGGTCTCGGAGCGGTACCGGCTCGGCCAGCTCCGCGAGCTCGAGCGGCTCGTCGCGCGCGTGGTCGGGGTCGAGGTCCCGTTCAACAACGTGGTCACCGGCGAGACCGCCTTCTCGCACAAGGCCGGGATGCACCTGAAGGCGATGATGACGAACCCCGGCGCCTACGAGATCATCCCGCCGGAGGCGTTCGGCCTCTCGCGCAAGCTCATCGTCGGGAGCCGCCTCACCGGGCGCCACGCGATCGCCTACCGGGCGCGCGAGATGGGGATCACGTTCGGCGAGTCCGAGCTCAGGGCCATCACGAAGCGGATCAAGGAGATGGCGGACGCGGGCGAGCTCTCGGAGGAGCAGATCGACCGCGTGCTGCGGGAGTGGGTCACGGCGTAGGGAGGGAGCGCCTCCGACGGGCAGCCGGCCGCGGCCGGCTACTGCGCCATGCCGATCGACCGCAGGAGCGCCGCGCCCCTGGCGTTGAGCTCGCTGGCCTTGGCGATGGCGCCCTCGAGATCGCCGCCCCTGGCCTGCGCCTGCGCGGCGCCGAGGCTGGACTCGAGGTCGGCCGTGCCGGCCTGCACCTCCTCGAGGCTGGCCTTGGTCATGCCGGCCGGGAGCTTCTTCGACTGGGAGAGGATCTCGAGCCGGCTCTTCAACACCGCGAGCATGTTGGGGAGCGGCGCGGAGAGCTCGCGGAAGGTCCTGGTCAACGCCTCGTGCTTGAGCAGCTCGTCCCGCTTCGCGTGGGCGGCCGCGAGCACCTGCTTGGCCTTGTCCGGGATGGGCGCGGCGGCGGCCAGGGCGCGCGCGTAGTCCTTCTTGCCGGCCAGCTCCTTCGCGCCGGCCAGGGACCGCTGGAGCTCCTGCGTCTCCGCCGGGACGAACTTCATGCCCACCTCGCCGAGCGAGGCGACCGCCGCCTCCGCGGCCTGGAGCGCGGCCTCGGCAGGGACCTTGTTGGCGTCGGTGCAGGCAACCACGAGCGCCAGGGAGAGCACGGCGGCGAGGCACGAGACGCGGGTCTTCATGGGAGCGGGTCCTTTCACGGGATGCGGAGCTTCCAGCCGATCGGGATCGAGCCGGAGTCCTCGATGCGCGCGCGGGTGGCCGCGCGTCGAGAGCATAGCTCCAAAGCGCATGAAGCGGTGGAGGAGCGGACGCGATCAGGGTTACCTTCGACCGCGATGACCCCTCTCCCGCTCCGGGCAGCGCTGCTCGCCGTCCTGCTCCCGGCGTGCGCCGGCGCCGTCCGGCCCGCCGCCCTGGTGAAGGCCGGCCCCGGCGACGGCGGCACCCGCATCCTCGGCCTCGACGCGTGCACGCCGGGGGGTGCCGGTCGGCTCACCCTCGACCCCGACCGCCCCCTCACGCTCTTCGTCCACGGCTGCAAGGACTCCGGCGGGCGGTTCCGCGAGCTCGCCCAGGTGTTCGAGGCCCACGGCCAGCAGACCGCCTGCTTCAACTACGACCACCGCCGGAGCATCGACGACACCGCGGGCGACCTGGTCCAGGCGCTCGAGGCGCTCCAGGCGAAGCTCCGGCCCGGGCAGCTGACGGTCCTCGCCCACAGCCAGGGCGGGCTGGTGGCCCGGCGCGCGCTCGTCGCCGAGCGCGCCGCGCCGCTCCGCGCCGCGGACGGGTTCACGTATCGTCTCTTCACCGTCTCCTCGCCGTTCGGGGGGATCCGCGCCTCCTCCCACTGCGGCGCCCGGTGGCTGCACTGGGTGACGCTCGGGATCACCGCCCTCGTCTGCCAGGCGGTCGCGGGCAGCAACTGGACCGAGATCCCGCCGGGCTCGACCATGACGCGCCACCCGGGCACGCTCGGCCCGGAGGTGCAGGCGGCGCTCAAGGTGGTGACCGACGAGCGGGGGAGCTGCCGGCGCCGCGGCGACGACGGCGCCTGCCGGGAGGACGACTACGTCTTCAGCGTCCGCGAGCAGCAGAACCCGGCCGTGGACGCCGACCCGCGGCTCGCGGTCGAGGTGGTCCAGGCCGGGCACGTCGAGATCGTCGGCGGCGAAGGCGTCGTCCCGGCGAAGCTCGTCGCCGTCCTCCAGCAGCACGGGATCCTCGCCCGGACCCCGCCGGAGCGTCGCGAGGAGATCGCCGCGCTCCTCGCGCGGCTGTTCGGGGCCGACGGCGCGCGGTAGCTCCCTCAGCCCGCCGCCCGCTCCGGCGCGTCCAGCACCGCCCGCGCGCGCGCGAGGAGGGCGTCGGGGGTGAACGGCTTCGCCAGGAACTCGACCCCCGGCGCGAGCTCGCCGTCCTCGTCGAACACCTTCTGCGTGTAGCCGGACACGTAGAGCACGCGCATCCCCGGCCGCTCCGCGGTGATCCGCTCTGCGACCGCGGGGCCGCCCAGCCCGGGCATGACCACGTCGGTGACGAGGAGGTGGATGCGGCCGGGCTCGCGCCTCGACACCGCCAGCGCCTCGTCCCCGCAGGAGGCCACGAGCACGACGTAACCGGCGGAGCGCAGCGAGCGGACCGTGACCGCGCGGACCTGCGCGTCGTCCTCGACGACGAGGACGGTCTCGGACCCGCGCTTCGGGGCGTGCTCGCGGACGGGCAGCTCCCGCGGCGCCGCGGCCGCAGCCTCGGGGAGGTGGATCTCGAACGTCGTCCCGCGCCCGGGCTCGGACTCCACGCGGATGAACCCGTCGTTCTGGACGACGATCCCGTAGACGGTGGACAGGCCGAGGCCGGTCCCCTTGCCCAGCTCCTTGGTGGTGAAGAAGGGCTCGAAGATGCGCTCCTGCACCTCGGGCGTCATCCCCTCGCCGTCGTCGCTCACGGTGAGCCGGACCCACCGCCCGGGCGGGAGCGCCCCCTCACCCGCGCCCCCCTCCACGTTCTCGGTCGCGATCGTCAGGTGCCCACCCCTCGGCATGGCGTCCCGCGCGTTCACGGCGAGGTTCACGACGATCTGCTCCGCCTGCCCGCGGTCGCACCGCACCGGCCAGAGGCCCGCCGCGCGCCGGGTGGTCAGGACCACGTCCTCGCCGAGGAGGCGGCGCAGCAGCTTCTCGGTGTCGTGGACGACGGTCCCGAGGTCCAGGGCGACCGGCGCGATCACCTGCTTGCGCGCGAAGGCGAGCAGCCGCTGCGTCAGCTCGCGGGCGCGATCGCCGGCCGCGCCGATCTCCTCGGCGAGCTCCCGGACGACCGGGGCGTCGTCGGGCGACCGCCGCAGCTCCGCGACGGCCGCGAGGATGACCGTGAGGAGGTTGTTGAAGTCGTGCGCGATCCCGCCCGCGAGGCGTCCCACGATCTCCAGCTTCTGCGCCTGCTCCGCGCGGCGCTCCTCCGATTGATCGCGGAAGACCAGCACCACCCCGATGATCTCCCCGGCCGCCGTGCGGATCGGGGCGGCGCTGTCGGCGATCGGACGCCGCGCGCCGTCGCGCGCCAGGAGCGCGGTGTGGTTCGCGAGCCCCACCACCACGCCCTCGCGCAGCACCCGGGCCACCGGCGCCTCGACCGGGACGCCCGTGTCCTCGGCGACGATCTGGAACACCTCGGTCAGAGGGCGCCCGCGGGCCTCGTCGGCGGACCACCCGGTGAGCCGCTCGGCCACCGCGTTGAAGTCCGTGACGCGCCCCGCGACGTCGGTGGCGATCACCGCGTCCCCGATGCACTGCAGGGTGACCGCGAGGCGCTGGCGCTCCGCGTCGATGGCGGCGGCGCGCTCCGCGGCTGCGGCCCGCCCCTGCGCCCTGCGGTACAGGTGGGAGAGCAGCGTCACGAGCAGGCCGCTCAGCACGAACGCGGCCAGGCTCACCGCGTCGCGCGGCGACATGCTCCGGTCGCCGGCGGAGGAGGAGACCCACGCGGCGGAGAGCGCGGCGCACAGGGCGGTCGACACGAGCCCGCTCCACGGCCCGCCCGCGAGCGCCGCGACGAGGATCGGCGGGCAGAACAGCAGGTACGGCGGGCCGAGGTCCGGCGGGGGCAGGCGGCGGATGAACACCCCGATCCCGGGCGCGACCATGGCCAGCCCTCCGCCGAGGAGGAGGCGGAGGACGCGCCGGCCGATGGAGACCTGCCGGACACCGTCGTGGAGGGGGGGCATCTCGGACGCATCTTAGCGTGCCTCGGGCGGCGTGGTCGGCGGTGTTCCGACCTGGGGGTGCCCCGGGATCGGGGGACCGAGGCCGAACCGTTCAGTACACGTCCGCCGCTCGGGCGCCGCGCGGCCGGGGGAGCCCACCTGGACCTACGCAGGTACGCCCCGGAGCCCCGTGGGTGCGAACGCGCTGGCGGGGTTCGCGCGACAGCGCACGAGTCGATCGCCATGGGACCCGCACGAGCATCGACTCCGCCGCAGACCTCGAAGGGCGCACCCGCCCCGGCTCGGTGGTCGCGCGTGCCCTGGCCGCGGGCTCGTCACCGCCCTGCAGCCGGTGCTCCCGGCGTGGGCGCGTCCTCGTCCTCCCCGATCCCGAGCGCGCGCAGCCCGAGGACGGCGGCGGTCCGGAACTCCTCGAACGTGGTCCACCCGCGGAGCTCGTACTGCAGCACGCCGGGGTGCGGCCGCGCCCACGGCGACACGGGACCGGCGAGCCGGAACCGCTCCTCCGCGACGCCGAGCTGCGCCAGCGTGTGACGCTGCGACGCGTACCGGTCGAGCATCGCCCGTTTCTTCTCCTGTTCGGCCGGCGTCAGCCGGTGGCGCACCGCGCGTGGCCCGGGCAGGAACTCGTTCGTCGCGAGCCGCCCGCCCGCCAGGTGCGAGCCGGTCATCTCCACGAGCCGCGGCGCCGCGCCCTCGGCGCGCCGCACGAGGGACAGCGCGGCGCGGGTGGCGAGCGCCGCGGCGTCGTGGTCCGGGTGCCCGCCCTCGTAGGCGTGGGCGACCACGATCCGCGGGGCGAGCGAAGCGAGGATCGCCGCGAGCTCCCGCGCGAGCGGCGCCAGGGCGCGCACGACCTCCTGGTCCGCGGCGCCCAGCTGCACGAGGTCGACGACCCCGGCGATCGCGAGGGCCGCGCGCGCCTCCTCCGCCCGGAGCCGGGCGTACGCCGCGCGGTCCGGGTACCCCGGGCGCAGGCGCGGATCGCGCGGGGCGCCGTCCGTCAGGTGCACGACGGCCGCCCCCGCCCCGCGGAGGAGCACCGAGGTCGCACCGACGGTCTCGTCGTCGGGATGCGCGCCGATCACGACCACGCGCACGGCGGTCCACCTCAGAGGTTCTTGTTCGGGGACGGCTCCGACGCCCCCGGCGCGACCTCGGGGGCCGGCTCCGGCTCGACCTCGTCCTCCGCTGGATCCTCCGCGGGCCCCTCCCCGGTCCCGCTCGCGCCGGGATCCGCCGGGCCGCCGCCGATCGCGGACGGCGCGACCCGCTGGAGGATGCCCGGCACCACGGAGGCGAGGCGCTCCTGGAGCCGATCGCCCACCTCGCTCTGCGCCTCGGGGAGCCGATCCAGCATCTTCTTGCCGAGGGGGCTCGAGTAGAACGCGGTCGCCTGCTTCAGCTCGTCGCCGGTGAAGCGCTTGTCGAGCGCCTGCGCCTGCGCGTCGATCGCCTCCCCGTACCGGAGATCCTTCCCCAGCTCCTTGCGCAGGTTCGCCGTCAGGTCGTTTGGCACCTCCTCGCCCTTGGCGATGAGCGAGCGCGAGACGGCCTCCGAGAGCCCGTCGGCAGAGCGATCGAGGAGCCGCTCCCAGTTCGTCTTCGGCACGAGCGCGCGAGAGAGGGCGCGCGCCTGCTCGGTCGGCGGCTTGCCCTGCGCCGTCGGCGCCTCCGCCGTCGCGCGGGGGGAGGAGCTCGGGGGCGCGGCGAACGCCGGGGAAGCGAGGACCAGCAAGGCCAGGATCGGAGCGCGCATCGGGTTTCTCCCCTCGTTTCGTGAAAAGGTGCTCACGGACGGCCGCGGGAGACGGGGCGATCCCGCGCGCCGGGACGTGCGCGGGCCCGCGCGCACGAGGCCTCCGCGCCGGCTCGCCGCGCCGCCCGGCCGCCCCGCGGAGGTAGACTCTCCCGCTTCATGCCCCTGCCCGACGGCGTCCGGAGCCGCCTCCTCCTCCTCGCCGCGGCCGCCCTCTGGTCCACGGCGGGCGCCGCGATGAAGCTGTGCGGCCTCGACGGGCTCCAGATCGCGGGCGGGCGTTCGCTCGTCGCCGGCGTGTTCCTCCTGGCGGTGCTCCCGGGCGCGCGGCGACCGCCGTCGCGGCGGATGCTCCTCGGCGTGGTGGGCTACGCGGCGACCGTCGTCCTGTTCGCGACGGCGAACAAGCTCACCACGGCCGCGAACGCGATCTTCATCCAGTCGAGCGCGCCGCTCTGGGTGCTCGTGCTCTCCCCGGCGCTGCTGGGCGAGCGCGCCGATCGCGGCGAGCTGCTCGCGATCCCCGTCTACGCGCTCGGCCTGGGCCTGTTCTTCCTCGACGATCTCGCGCCCGGACAGCTCCAGGGGAACCTCGTCGCGCTCGCCGCGGGGCTCACCTTCGGCCTGTGCATCATGGGCCTGCGCCGGGCGCGGGAGGACGCCGAGGCGGCGCTCGTCTGGGGCAACCTCCTCGCGGCGGCGGCGGTCCTCCCGCTGTGGGGCCAGGGGCGCGCGCCCGCCGGCGCGGATCTCCTCCTCCTCGCGTACCTGGGCGTCTTCCAGCTCGGCCTCGCGTACCTCTGCTTCGCCCGCGGCATCGCCCGCGTCCCCGCGCTCGAGGCGTCCCTGCTGGTGCTGCTCGAGCCGATCCTGAACCCGATCTGGACGTTCGCGTTCACCGGCGAGCGACCCGGGCCCTGGGCGCTCGCGGGGGCGGGCGTGGTGCTCGCGGCGACGATCTGGCGGACGGCCGCGCCGGTGCTCGCGCGCCGGGCGGCTGCGCGCGCGGCGCGCGGAGCGCCGCGCTAGCTCAGCACGAGATCGCGCTCCGGCACCGGCGCGCCGTGCACGAAGTCCGCGATCTCGTCGCGCCGGGCCATCGCGTCCTGGAACCCGAGCTCCATCGCGCGCCGGATGTAGACCGGCTCGAAGGCGAGGTAGCTGAGGAGATCCTCGCCGGTGGTCCCGGTCGCGCCGATGTTCCGGAGGAGGTACCGGAGCATGCCCGGGAAGCGGCCGTACTCGTCCGCGGCCAGGAGGCTGAGGTCCTGCGAGGGCCGGAGGATGAGCGCGGAGATCGGGCGCACGTCCAGCTCCGCGCGGGCGAGGCGCTCCCGCGGGATCGCCGCGATCGTCCGGTTGATCCGCTCGAGCCGCTCGAAGTCGCCGTCGATCGAGTCGAGGAAGACGGCGTTGAGGAGCACGCCCGCGATCTCGGACACCGGCATCCAGTCGGCCCGCGCGCGCGGCTCGGCGGCGGCCGTCTCCCCCGCCGGCCGGAGGTAGCGCACGCTGATGCCGAGGATCCGATCCGCTCCGAGGTGGATCGCGGGGCTCATCGGATACGGCATCCGCACGCACCCGTCGCCGTAGTAGCTCCCGCCGATCCGCACGGGCGGGAAGAACACCGGGATCGAGGCCGACGCCATCACGTGCCCGAGGAGGATCCGCGCCCGCACGCCGAGGCGCGAGGAGCGCGTCCAGGGCCGGATGTCCGGCTCGCCCTCGAAGAAGCTCACGCCGGTGTGGGTGTGATAGTTGGTGGCGGACACCGCCACGCCGCGGAGGAGGCCCGACTTCAAGTTCCTCCGCATCCGCCCGAGGGGGATCTCCTTCTCCAGGAACTCGCGGAGCGGGCTCGAGTCGAGGAGGTAGTTGATGCCGCTCCGGCCGATGAGGCCGCCGGCGGAGAGATCCAGGATCCAGCGGGTGCCGATGCGCGCGAGGCCGAGCGCGCCCGTCTTGTAGACGCGATCCGGCGTGAGGGTGCTCCAGCTCTTCGCCAGCCGGTCCGCGGTGCCCTGGAAGTCCTCGGCCCCGCTCGCGAGCGCGACGGCGTTGATGGCGCCGGCGCTGATCCCGGAGAGCACCCGGAACGGCAGCGGGCCCGGGCCGGCGATCCGGGCGAGGGCCCGGAGCGCGCCGACCTGGTACGCCGACCGGGCGCCTCCTCCGGTGAGGACCAGACCGAGCTGCACAGTGAAAATTCTAGCGACCACGGCGCGCTGCGGCATCGCGGGGGGCCCGGGTGGAGGTTCGCCCAGGTGGGCTCGGCGCCGCGCCCCACGCGGCGAGCGTGCGATGGAGCGCCCGCGGGGCGGCGGTCCCTCCCCGCGGCTTGCGCCGCGCGAGGAACGGCGCTGCCCATCGTCGGCACCGCGCTTCTCCGCGACCCGCGCGCATCGCGCGGCCGCGCCGCTGGCCCGCGGCTCGCAACGGCCGCCGGCGCCCGGAGCGGGCGAGGGGGGAATCGCATGGGACGCGTTCGAAGCGGGGTGGGTCTCGTCGTGGCGTCGTTCCTCGCCGCGGCGTGCGGGGGAGCGGACGGCGGGCCGTCCGGGCCCACCGGCCCCACGGGTCCGACGGGCCCGACCGGTCCCACCGGCGGCCCGGGCTCGAGCAGCTTCACGTTCGGCACGCCGGGGCCCTGGCCGGTCTCGAACCAGGTCTACGTCGGTGCGGACGGCATCCGCGAATCGCCGGTGGTCGCCCTCACGACGGACGAAGCCCAGAACCGGTGGCTCGCCACGCCCGACGCGCTCTACCTGGTGAAGCCCGGCGTCCCGGGGCTCCGCCGCTTCGACGGCCGCGACGGCCTGCACTTCCAGGGGAACGCGCTCCGCTACTGCAATGGCCGGCAGATGATCGACGATCGGCCGTGCGCCGGATGGGAGGCGTGGGGCCAGGGGGAGGCGCCCGGGATCAAGACCATCGTGGGCGGCGGGCCGGACGAGGTCTTCGTCGGGTACCACGGCCGGCACACCGAGGGGATCGACTGCGCCGGCGACGGCAGCGGACAGGACGACTGCGATCCGCTGGCGCACAGCGGCAAGATCGACCGCGTCCGCCTGCGGCCGGACGGGACCCTCCAGGTGGACCGGCTCGACCTCGTGGCCATCAACCACGGCGGCAAGTACTGGCACGATCGAACCATCCACCGCCTGGCCTACGACCACCTCGTCCGGCCGCACACCCTGTACGCCGGGACCGAACACGGCGTGACGATGCTCCTGCCGGATCGGTTCCGGCTCCCGGAGCCCGGCGAGTGGTGGAACGACGCGTACAAGGAGTGGATGGGCGATCACCTCCACGCGCGCGTCTGCTGGGAGCGCGCCTGCGACGCGACCACGAGCGGGCAGCGCATGGGGGACTGGCTCGGGCTCGCGATCGACGCGAACGGCGGCCTCTGGCACGCGGGGCGCTGGACCGCCGGGCTCATCTCCTGGGACCCGGATCCCGTCCGGTGGTTCGCGCGCAACGCCGACGCCTTCGAGGTGGCCTTCGGCGATCCGTACGACGGCCCCGGCTCGAGCAACCCACCGGTCTTCTCGGTCGCCAGGGAGGGCCACTCGGTCCACCTGTCCTCGGTGAGCGTCTGCCCCGACGGGCGGGTCTGGTTCGGCAGCCTCGGCCCGGACGACGGGGTCGAGGCGACCATCGCCTCCTACGGGCCGGAGGGATTCAGCTACTTCACGTCGGCCGCGGTGGGCCTCCCGGAGCGACCGGTCCGCGACCTCGTCTGCCTGCCCGACGGCCGGCTCGCCATCGCCAGCCCGCGCGCGGGCCTGGTCCTCTGGAACCCCGCCACCGGTGCGTCCACGCCCATCCGCGCCGGCGCGGACCTCCCGAGCGACACCATCCTCTCGCTGGAGCTCGACACGATGCCGTCGCCTCCCACGCTCCACGTCGCGACCGCAGGCGGCGCCGCCGCCCTCCGCGTCCTGCCGTGATCCCCCCGTGAACGAGCCCGCGCCCGCGCCCGAGGACCCACCTCCGCGCCACCGCCGAACGCTCCACGATGTGCGCAGCCAGCGCACCTGTCCCGTCGGTCCTGGATTTCCGGGGGAGCCCGCTCCCTGGTAGAAATTCGTGCATGGACCTGACCCGCGTGTCCCTGCGCTGGAAGATCACGATGCTCGTGGCCGCGACCACCACCCTCGCCGCGGTGCTCGCACGGCTCGCGTTCGCGTGGCTGGGAGGGCCGGTCGCCGCCGTCCTCGTCATCATCGTCCTCGTCGGGGGCGCCTCCGCGCTCGCGTTCTACCTGGGCGGCCACCTCGTCGGTCCGCTCGTGTCCCTGCGCGACGCCGCGCGGAAGATCGCCCAGGGCGACTTCTCGAACATCGCGAAGCACGACGCCGAGGCCGGCGGCGAGATCACCGAGCTCGCGGAGAGCTTCTTCCAGGCCTCGCGCAACCTCCAGACCTTCCTGAAGCAGCTGTCCGAGACCTCGGTCACGACCCAGCGCGGCGCCGGCGAGATCCTGGCGAGCGTGGCGCGGCTCGCGGCGATGAGCGCGCAGCAGGCCGCCGCCATCAACGAGACCACCACCACCGCCTCCGAGATCGCCCAGACCTCGAAGCAGGCGACCGAGCACGCGAACTCGGTCATCGAGATCACGCAGCGCTCCGACGACCTCTCGCGCGCCGGCCTCAACACGGTCGAGGAGGCGGTCAAGGCGAGCGCCGCCCTCGGCGAGCAGGTGAACCGGATCGCGGCCACCATGGCCGACCTCTCCGAGCGGACCCAGCAGGTCGGCGAGATCATCGCCTCGGTGAAGGACCTCGCCGAGCAGTCGAACCTCCTCGCCCTCAACGCCTCGATCGAGGCCTCGAAGGCCGGCGAGCACGGCCGCGGCTTCTCGGTGGTCGCGATGGAGATGCGCAACCTCGCCGAGCAGTCCCGCCAGGCGGCCGTCCAGGTCCGATCGATCCTCCAGGAGATCCAGCGCGGCGCCCGCGACGCGGCCGCCGCCACCGACGAGGGCGCGAAGCGCGCGAGCGCCGCCGTCCGCCTCTCCCGCAGCGCCGGCGAGGCCATCGAGGGGCTCGCCCTGGTGATCAAGGACTCCGCGCTCGCCGCCCGGCAGATCGCGGCGAACACGCGCCAGCAGACCATCGGCGTCGAGCAGATCGTGACCGCCGTCTCCGAGCTCTCCGCGGCCATCAACGAGAGCGCGGAGGGGACCAAGATCATCGAGCAGGGCTCCGCGTCGCTGTCGAGCATGTCGAAGGAGCTCGCCGAGGCGGTCAACCGGTTCCGGGTGTAAGTCCCGCGCCCGGCAGTTCCCGCTGGACCGACCGGCACGAGCGCCATAGAACCCGCCCTCGTGCCCTTCACCCTCCACCCCTGCCCTCCCGATCCGGCGGGCTCCTCGAGCCGGGCCCGCCGCGGCACGCTCGTCACGCGCCACGGGCGCGTCGAGACGCCGTGCTTCATGCCGGTCGGCACCCGCGCCTCGGTGACCGGGATGACGCCCGAGGACCTGCGGGCGCTCGGCGCGCAGATCATCCTCGGCAACACCTACCACCTGCTCCTCCGGCCCGGGCCGGAGGCGATGCGGGCGCTCGGCGGCCTCCACCGGTTCATGAAGTGGGACGGCCCGGTGCTCACCGACTCGGGCGGGTTCCAGATCTTCTCCCTCCCGGCGGATCGGTCGATCACCGAGGAGGGCGCCGCGTTCCGGAGCTACCTCGACAACCGGCGCCACCTGCTCTCTCCGGAGAGCTCCGTCGACATGCAGACCGCGCTCGGCTCGGACGTGATGATGGTCCTCGACGTCTGCGTCGAGTCCACCGCGCCGCGCGCCCAGATCCGCGCCGCGATGGAGCGGACGCACCGCTGGGCGCTGCGGAGCCTCGCCGCCCGCACGGACCCGGGCCAGCTCCTCTTCGCCATCGTCCAGGGTGGGCTCGACCTGGGGCTCCGCGCGGAGTCGGCCGCGTTCCTCTCCGGCCACCCGTTCGACGGCTTCGCGATCGGCGGCGTGGCGGTCGGCGACACGCGGGCGGAGCGGGCCGAGGTCGTCGCCGCCGCCGCGGCGGCCCTCCCCGCGGAGAAGCCGCGCTACCTCATGGGCGTCGGCACGCCGCCGGACATCCTCGAGGCGGTCGGCCAGGGCGTGGACCTCTTCGACTGCATCCTGCCCACGACGCTCGCCTGGCAGGGGACCGCGTTCACCTCGACCGGGCGCGTGCGGCTCACGCGCTCGGAGCACCGGCTCGCCGAGGCCCCGCTCGACGCCGCCTGCGCCTGCCCCACCTGCCGCCTGCACTCCCGCGCCTACCTGCACCACCTCATCAAGTGCCGCGAGCCGCTCGGCCCGCGGCTGCTCTCGGTCCACAACCTCACGCACTACCAGGACCTGCTCCAGGGCGCGCGCGCGGCGATCGAGGCGGGCACGTACGCAGCGTACGCGCGCGCGCGGCTCGAGGCGCTCGACCGGCACGAGCACGACCCCTCGAGGAGACCCCCGGGCCGCCGGCGGGCGCCCGCGCTCCCCGCGGCGGCGGCGCCGGAGGCCGCGCCGGGCGCGCGGTTCGAGGTGGTCCGCACCTCGCAGGG
>JAEYZK010000122.1 GCA_023428085.1 Pseudomonadota bacterium | reverse complement strand
GGCGGGCGCTCCACGCCCGCGATCCGCTCGCCGGTGGGGTCGGCGCCGTTGCGCGCCGGCTCCGCGCCGCCCGCCGGGCGGGCCCGCTCGAGGTGGAGGAAGCGGCGGAGGCGCCGGTCGCTCATCTCACGCTCCGCCGTCCAGGGCGTCGGGCACGAGCACGGGCGCGGTGGGCTCGGACGCGGGGCGCGTCCGGTTCGCCGCCCAGGCTCGCAGGGCCGCGATGTCCTCGCGCATCGTGATCGAGAGCGGCAGGGTCTCCGCCGCGGCCCGCTCCAGGTGGGCCTGCGTGAGCTCGATCCGCTCGGCGAACGCGTCGTACAGCGCCGACACGAGCGCCGCCTCCAGCTCCGCCCCGCTGAACCCCTCGGTGCGCGCCGCGAGCGCGTCGAGGTCGTACGCCGCCGGGTCGCGGCGCCGCTTCGCGAGGTGGATCCCGAGGATGTCCCGCCGCTCCGCGGCGGTGGGGAGGTCGATGAAGAAGATCTCGTCGAAGCGCCCCTTGCGCAGCAGCTCGGGCGGGAGCCCCTCGATCCGGTTCGCGGTCGCGACCACGAACACCGGCGCGGTCTTCTCCTGCAGCCAGGTGAGCAGCGAGCCGAAGACCCGCGCCGACACGCCGCCGTCGGTCACGCCGGAGGACTGCGATCCGGAGAGCCCCTTCTCGATCTCGTCCACCCAGAGCACCACCGGCGCGACGCTCTCGGCCACGTGGATGGCGCGGCGCAGGTTCTCCTCGGAGGAGCCGACGAGCCCGCTGAAGATGCGCCCCATGTCGAGGCGCAGCAGCGGCAGCCGCCACTGCCCGGCCACCGCCTTGGCGGTGAGGCTCTTGCCGCAGCCCTGGACGCCGAGGAGGAGCAGGCCCTTCGGCTCCGGCAGCCCGAACCGGCGCGCCGCCTCCGAGAACGCCGCGCCCCGCCGGTCGAGCCAGGTCTTGAGGTGCGCGAGCCCCCCGACGCGCGCGAGCCCCTCGTCCGCGGCGAAGTACTCGAGGAGCCCGCTCTTGCGGATCACCTGCCGCTTCTCCTCGAGCACGAGCGGCACGTCCTCGCGGGAGAGCCGGCCGTCGGTGGCGATGGCCTTCGCGAAGGCGCTCTCCGCCTCTGCCAGGGTGAGGCCCTGCGCGGCCCGCACGAGCTCGTCCGCGTCCTCGCGGGTGAGCTCGACCCGGGCGCGGCCGTTCTTGCGGACGACCTCGACGATCTCCTTCAGGAGGTCGAAGAGATCGCGGTAGGTCGGCAGCGGCACGTCGAGCACCGAGATCTCCTTCTCGATCTCGGGCGGGATGACGAGGGAGGGGGAGAGCAGGAGGACGGTGGTGAAGGTGGACTTGAGGGCGTGGGCGAGCTCGCGCAGCCCGCGGACCACCGCCGGATCCGAGAGGAACGGGTGGAAGTCCTCGAGCACGACGAGCGACGGGTCCGGCAGCTTCTCGATCCGGGCGAGGGCCGCCGCCGGCTCGCGGAGCGACTCCTTGCCGTCCTCCGGCGCCAGCCGCTCGCCGTCGAGGCGCCGGAACCCCCGCGTCACCGACCACGCCAGGATCGCCTTGCCGTGGCCCCTCGCCAGCTCCACGAGGACGGCCTCGAGGCGCTGCTCCTCGGAGCTGACGAGGTAGACGAGCGGGTAGCGCGCGCGGATGAGGGTGTCGAGCTCCTGCACGAAGCGCGGGGGCGGGCGGCGCGCGGGCTCGGGGGCGGCGGGGGCGGGGTCGGACACCCCAGGAGTCTAGAACGGCCGGGCGCGATCCGAAAACGGCCAGGCCACGCCCCCGCGCAACGGCCAATTGATCCAGTGGTCTGACGAATGCTGCTTGACGAACCGGATCGAGGGGCGTAGAGGCCGTGACGCAGCGTGTACCCCAGCGCAGCGACTCGCCGTGCGGGCCCGCCCGCGACGGCTCACCAGGAGCTCGATCGATGCTGCCCATCACGACGCCGCAGGCGGCGCGCCGGCGCGCGCGCCTCCTCACCCTCTCCGCCCTGGCGATGGCCCTCCTCGCCCCCGCCCGCGCGGTCGCCGCCGACAACTACGCCGAGGCCCTCCAGAAGTCGCTCTACTTCTACGACGCCGAGAAGTCCGGGCCGGGCATCACGGGCGGGCGGCTCGAGTGGCGCGGCGACTCCGAGGTCCGTGACACGGCCCTCCCGCTGAAGCCCATGGCCGCCGACAACACCGGCACCAACCTGTCGCAAGCGTTCATCACCGCGCACCGCGACGTGCTGGATCCCGACGGCGACGGCGCCGTGGACGTGAGCGGCGGGTACCACGACGCCGGCGATCACGTCCGGTTCGGCCTGCCCCAGGCCTACGCCGCCTCCACCCTCGCGTGGGCCTACCACGAGTTCGAGAGCGCGTTCGCCGAGACGGGCGAGGACGCCCACATGCGCGACCTCCTGAAGTGGTTCGGCGACGTGTACCTCCGGTCCACCTTCCGCGACGCCGCGGGCGAGGTGGTGGCCTTCGCCTACCAGGTGGGCGAGGGGAGCGTGGATCACACCGTCTGGGCGCCGCCCGAGCTCCTGAACCTCCCGCGCCCGGCCTACTTCGCCACCGCCGAGACGCCCGCCAGCGACCAGGCTGCGGCCGCCGCCGCCGCCCTCGCGCTCCTGTACCTCGACTTCCGCGACACCGACCTCGCGTACGCGAACCGCTGCCTCGACGCCGCGAAGGCGCTCTACCGCTTCGCGGTCGCGCACCGCGGGCTCGGCTATTCGGGCGGCTTCTACAACTCGAGCGACGACAACGACGAGCTGGCCTGGGCGGCGGTCTGGCTCCACACCGCGACCGGCGAGGCGTCGTACCTCACCGACATCACCGCGGTCTCCGACGGCCGCTACACCGGCTACCTCCAGAAGATCATCAAGTCCACCCAGGACAACTGGCAGAACATCTGGGTCCACTCCTGGGACACGGTCTGGGGCGGCGTCTTCGTCCAGCTCGCGAACGTCCTGCCGGACGACGCGCGGCTGGACTATTACGCACGGTGGAACCTCGAGTACTGGTCGGGCGGCGAGATCCCGCACCGCGAGTCGAATGACACGACCTACATCGCGCAGTCGCCGGCCGGCTTCAGCGTCATCAGCACCTGGGGATCGGCCCGCTACAACGCCGCCGCGCAGATGTGCGCGCTCATCTACGCGAAGCACGAGGATCGCCCCGAGTTCGCCGCGTGGGCGCGGGGCCAGATGGCGTACATCATGGGCGACAACCCGTTCGGCTACTCGCTCATCGTCGGCTACCCGACGCCGGAGCTGTCGGCGAAGCACCCGCACCACCGCGCGGCGCACGGCTCCACCACCAACAGCATGAACGACCCGCCGGACCACAAGCACGTCCTGTGGGGCGCGCTGGTCGGCGGCCCCGACGCGAAGGACGTGCACGTCGATCGGACGGACGACTTCGTCTACAACGAGGTGGCGATCGACTACAACGCCGGGCTCGTCGGCGCGCTCGCCGGTCTCTACACGTTCTATGGCCAGGGCCAGCTCCCGCTCGCGAGCTTCCCGCCGGCCGAGCCGGCCGAGCAGGCCTACACGGCGCGGGCGAAGATCGAGCAGGAGAACGACCAGCGGTCGCAGGTGACGATCACCATGACCGCCCAGCCCACGCACCCGCCGCACTTCGTGCGCGGCCTCACCGCCCGGTACTTCTTCGACGTCAGCGAGCTCCTCGCGGCCGGCCAGTCGATCGCGGCCGTGACCTCCGCCGTGTACTACGACGAGCAGTCCAGCGGGTACGGCGGCTCGACCGCGCTCCGTGGGCCCATCGCCTGGGACGAGGCGAACGGCGTCTACTACATGGAGCTCGACTGGTCGGCGAACGAGGTCTACGGGAAGCGCGACCTCCAGCTCGCCCTCGTGGCGGCGCAGGACGCGCAGTGGAAGAGCAACTGGGACCCGACCAACGACTGGAGCCACCAGGGCCTCGGCTCCGGCGCGGCCACCGCCACTCCGTACATCCCCATCTACCTCGACGGCGTGAAGGTCTACGGGGAGGAGCCGCCCCGCGGCGGCCCGACGACGTTCCCCCTGAGCGTCGCCAGGGCCGGCGCGGGGAGCGGGACGGTGACCTCGACGCCCGCGGGCGTGAGCTGCGGCGCGACCTGCTCCGCGCGGTTCACGAGCGGGACGACGGTCACGCTGAGCGCGGCCGCCGGGGCCGGGTCGCTGTTCACCGGCTGGAGCGGCGCGTGCACGAACACCACCGCCACCTGCACGGTCGCGATGACCGCGGCGCAGACGGTGACCGCGACGTTCGGCCCGGCGCAGGCGACGACGTACACGCTGACCGTGACGAAGGCCGGGACCGGGAGCGGGACGGTGACCTCGACGCCCGCGGGCGTGAGCTGCGGCGCGACCTGCGCGGCGAGCTACGCGAGCGGGACGACCGTGACGCTGAGCGCGGCGGCGGCCAGCGGCTCCACCTTCGCGGGCTGGAGCGGCGCCTGCACGAACGCCGCCGGCGCGTGCACGGTCTCCATGGCGGCCGCCCGGACCGTGACCGCCACCTTCACCGCCGGCCCGACCGACACCCCCTGCGCGAGCCCGCTGACCATCACCGGCGGCCAGAGCGGCAACTTCAACACCACCGGGGCGGTGTGCCTGCGGACGGCGGCGACGGTGTACGGCTGGGGCTGCGCCAACTTCGCCGGCCGCACCGTGAGCGTGAACGGCGGGGCCGCGACCGCGACGTGCGGCGGCGGCCCGCTCCCGCTCGCGAAGTGGTCCGACGGGTACACCTACTTCGCCGTCTCGGCGGGCAGCTACCCGTGGGCGAGCCTGTACTACTGGTGACCCACCACGCCGCATGGTGAAGCGCGCGCGGCGGGCCTCCGGGCTCGCCGCGCGCGGGGCACCGGGCTCGGCCATCAGGGCTTGCACACGTACTTCGGAAACCCCGAGCACTTGCCGGACAGGCACTTGTGGTCGTTGCCGATCGACCCCGCCTTCCCGCACTTCTTCCCCTCCGCGAGCTTGGGGCGGCAGGCGTTGAGCTTCGTGTCGAGGCCGGCGTCGCAGTACTCCGTGGTCTTCGGGCAGTCGGAGTCCCGCTTGCAGACGCACATGCCCTTCAGGCCGCCGGCGTCGCTGCACTTCCCGGTGACGCACGCCTCGTCGGTGTAGCAGGTCCCGAAGATCGCGACGGAGGCGGGGGTGTAGCAGCGGCCGAACTTGCACTTGCCGCCCTTGCACTGGTGTCCGCCGCCGACGACGTCGCAGGCCGCCTCGTCGTCCTTGAGCGGCTCGCAGCGGCTCTTCTTCAGATCGAGGCCCGCGTTGCACCAGAACCCGTCGTCGCAGTCTCCGTCCTTCTTGCAGGTGGGGGCGGGGTTCACGAGGTAGGTCTCGCCGTCGCGGAAGGTCGTGCCGTTCAGGTTGGAGAGGCGCGGGCGCTTCCGCAGGCCCTCGAGCTCGCCGCTCGAGGTGGGCACGGGCGGGTCCTCGCCGTCCTTCAACGCAGCGCGCTTCAGGACCTCGAAGTGCAGGTGCCCGGGCGCGGCGCAGCCGACGGCGCCCTCGTCGCCGAGGTACTGGCCCGCGGCGACCTCGTCGCCGACCCGGAGCTTCGCCGCGCCGGAGGTCGTGTACTGCTTCATGTGAGAGTACTTCGTCCACTCGCCGTCGCCGTGGTCGATCCAGACGTAGTTGTTGAAGCACCGCTCCTCGTTGCGGAGCCAGCGGAACGGGTGCTGGTTCCTGGAGCGGCTGTCCATGAGGAGGACGATCTTCCCCTCCCGCGCGGCGACGATCCGGTGCGGCCCCGGGCCGACGCCGTGCATGTCGAACCGTCCGACCGGGTCGTGATCGAAGTAGTCGCGGGTCACCTTCACCTTGGTGCCGTCGGCGTAGGGGATCCGGTACTCGTGCACGGAGAGCGTATCGTCGGACGGGGGCTCGGGCGGCCGCGCGGTCTCCGGCGGCGACATGCACCGTGCGTACGCGTCCTCCCCCTCCTCGACGCAGGCGCGCAGGTCCGCCTTCGGCCCTGCCATGCACAGGTCGTACACGCGCCGCGAGGCCCGCTCGCAGGCGGCGACGAGCGCCGCCTTGCCCGGCGGGACGGCCACGTCCCCATCCAATGGGCGCGCGACCGAGGGGAGGAGCGTGACGAAGGCGGCGAGCGCGACGGCGACGCCGCGGGCGTGGTGGGCGGGGGTCTGGTCCATGGGTCCTCTCACGGGCTGCGTCGGTGCTCGGTCTCGTGGAACTCGCGGCGACGCGGCCCGTGACGCCGCCGTCCGGGCCCAGGGAGGCCGTAAACGAACCGTGCGAGCCCGGGCCGAGGCGCGCCCCACCCGCCCGGCGACGCGGGCGTTCGAGCGGATCGACCGGACGACGAAGGCCGGCGAGCGCGCGCTCGCCGGCCTCCGGGACCTTCAGCCTACGGACGACGCGCTACGGCCCCGCGTGATCCGCGAGCCACGCCGACACCCAGGCGAGCGCGGAGTTCCAGTTGATGGCCACCTCGTTGGTCGAGTAGGACTCGAAGTGATCGATGTAGCACTTCGCCGGCGCGCAGCCCTTGAGCTTGCTCGCGGCGATCGGGTCCTGGTCGATCTGCGCGTTGGCGCCGCCGGCGATGGAGCCGGCCGGCGGGTTGGGGTAGGCCGCGTTGGCCTGCTTCGCCCAGAACCGGTGGTGCTGGTTCTGCGCGTACTTCGTCCCGTAGCCGGTGACGTAGGAGATGTTGAGCGCGTTCCGGCCGAGGATGTAGTCCATCGCCTCGAACGCCGCCTGCCGGTACCTGAGGTCGAACGTGAGGTCGAACGCGACCGCGAGGATCGTGATCTGGTTCAGGACCCCGCTGTTCGAGCCCCAGAAGTAGCCGCCCGATCCGAGCGGCACCGGATAGCCCTGCGCCTTCATCGTCGCGATCCGCTCGTCGGCGAGCGCCGCGATGGCCTTGCGGAGCGCGAGCTGGTCCCTGAGCGGGAGCTTGTTCGGGACGAGGGCGAGGGTGAAGTCGCCGAGCGCGGCGACGTCGCCCCAGCTGTAGCCGTTCGCGCCGATGCCCTTCGCGAGGTAGACGGGCGAGGACTGGACGGCCTGCTTGTACCCGTGCTTGCCGGTGGTGACGAACAGCTCCGCCGCCGCCCAGTAGAACTCGTCGGTGAGGTCCGCGTTGCCGTAGTCACCGCCGCCGCCGCCGGGCGCGCAGAACACGGCCGGGTTTGCCACGGCCGCCGCGTACGCACGCTCCGCCGCGACGAGGCACTTCTTCGAGAACGCCCGGTCGATGCCGTGCCACACGCGCGCGCACTGGGCCGCCGTCGCCGCGAGGTTCAGGGTGGCCGCGGTGGAGACGCCGCGGAGGTGGCGGGGCTGCGGGTCCTGATCCGGCCGGGTCGGGATGCCGGTCCAGGCGTCGTCGTGCACCTTGTGGTGGGCCATGCCCGCGTACGGCAGGCCCGCCGGCACCTGCATGCGGAGCAGGAACTCGAGCTCCCAGCGGGCCTCGTCGAGGATGTCGGGGACGCGGTTCGCGCGCTCCGGGATCTTCTGCGTCCCGTCGCGGAGGGCGTGGCGGTGGAGGTACGCGCGCTCCCAGGTGTTGACGAGCTGCCAGACCGCGATGCCGCCGTTCACGACGTACTTGCCCTGATCGCCGGCGTCGTACCAGCCGCCGCGCACGTCGAGCGAGTAGTCGCACAGGCCGGGGACGCAGGGGACCGAGGTGTCGCCCTGGTTCGGCGCTACGCCGAGGTGGCCCGCCGGGCGCGCCCAGAGGTCGCCCACGTACTGGGCCTGGATCGGGATCCCGCTCCGCTGGTGGTAGAAGAACGCGACCGCGTCCCGCCGCAGGCCGTCGTACACGTCCCCGTCGATCGAGAACGGGTAGCTGACCACGTCGCCCACGCGGAGGGTGAAGCCGTCGCCGGTCCGGAGCACGCGCGAGAAGTCGATGAGGTGCACGGTGTCGCCCGACGCGACGTCGGGGCCGAAGACGGTCGTCTGGCCGCTCGTCACGACGCTGCCGGTCGCGTTCAGGAGCTCCCAGGTCAGCGGCGCGGTCGCGTCGGTGACGAGGTTGGCCCGCTTCGGCCCGAAGGTGACGTAGCCGACCTGGTTCACGCGGAGCGCGGGGCCGGTGTCGGGCACGTAGCCGGGGCCGGCGTCGCCGGTGAGCGAGACATCGTCGAAGCAGGCGGTGAAGCCGGCCGCGCTGCCGCCCATCTGGAACTGCAGGCCGAGGGCGCCGGTGGGGAGGTTGCTCGTGAACGTGTACCGGAAGGTCTGCGGCGTCGGGCCGAGCGCGACCGGCTCGGAGAGCGTGGAGCTGTACGGATCGACCGTGAGCTGGACCAGGGCGCGGATCGTCACCGCGGCGTCCGCCGAGGCCTTGAAGCTGAGCGCGTACTGCTGCCCCTGCACGAGCTCGAGCCCGTTCTGCCCGACGATCGTCTCCCAGGGGTTCACGGTGCCCGGCGGGACGGCGGCGCACATGCGCCCGTCCACGACCGAGAAGGGCGCGTTCGACTGCCACCAGGGATCGGTCGTGCCGCCGTCGAAGGTGCCGTTCACGACGCGCTCGCCGACCGGCGCCGCGCCGTCGCTGATCGACACCTCGTCCACGCAGAAGGTGAAGCCGGCGGCGCTCGCGCCGCCGACCTGGAACTGGACGCCGAGCCCGCCGGTAGGGAGGGTGTCGGGGAAGGTGAAGGAGTAGGCCGCGGGGCTCGTCCCGAGCGTCACGTCCTGGACGAACGTCGCCGTGTAGGGGGCGTCGGGGAGCTGCACCAGCGCCTTGATCGTCACCGGCGCGTCGGCCGAGGCGACGAAGGAGAACGTGTAGGACTTGCCCTGCTCGAGCGCGATGCCGTTCTGGCCGACGATCGCGTCCCAGGGGTTGGCCGTGCCCGACGCGACCGCGACGCACATCCTCCCGTCCACGACGCTCGTGGTGGTGTTCGCGTTCGCGTTCCACCAGGGGTCCGTCGTGGCGCCGTCGAACGTGCCGTTGACGACGAACTCCGCCGCCGCAGCGGGCGCGGCAGCGGCGGCGAGGATCAGGGCGAGGGTCGAGAGGCCGAGGCGCGATCTGCGCTGGGCTCGAGCGGAGGTCATCGTGCGCTCCTTCGGTGGATGCGTCGGAGCGAGGTCACGGAGTGGCGGCGGACCGGACGCGACGTGCCGTTCACTCGATGTGACCTCACCGGGGTGATTGCTTGGGAGGGATGCTATTGGGGCGCGCGAGTCAGGGGAAGGACAATCGTCGAACGTGCCCCAACGTTGGTACGCGACTTCACTGGGGGTCCACGTCGCAAACGGTTGTCCGCGAAATGCGAACGGCGCCGGGTGCGCGCCGTCCCCACATCGGCGCACCGGACGCGGACGATCGGGGAGGCCGGCGCGCGGAGCGGCCCGCCGGCCTCCTCGATGGTCACGTCACCCGGAGTGTCGCCCGGCGCTCAGGGCGCGGGCGCCTCGATCCAGGCGAGGCGCACGGCGCGCCCGTCCACGGCGAGCGCGGCGACGGTGCCGGGCTTCACCTCGACGTCCTCCCCGGCGGCGCGCGCCACGGCCTCCGCGATCTCGGGGTTGTGCCCCACGAGCGCCGTGCCCGGCGCCGCAGCGCGGACCAGGGCGAGGAGCTCGTCGCCCTCCGACGCGCCCGACGCGAGCCGCGCGTCCTCCTCGAGCGGCGCGCCGGTGATCCGGCACAGGAGCTCGGCGGTCTCGCGGGCGCGGAGGAACGGCGAGGTGACCACGCGCGCGACCTTCAGCCGATCGCGCAGCGCGCCGACGAGCCGCAGGAACCCCGCGCGCCCGTCGGGCGTGAGCCGCCGGCGCGCGTCGTCGGCGGCGTGGGGCGCGGCCCTGGCGTGGCGGACGAGATAGACGAGGTGGGAGGGCATGGGCGCCCTGTCTGGTGCGGGATGCTACTCCGACACGAGCAGCGCCACCGGAAAGTCCGCATACAGCGCGCCGAGCGGGATCGCCTCCCCCGCGTGCTTCGCCCCGGTGACCACGTCGCGCCAGCGCCGCGGCAGGCCGGGCAGGGGGAGCGCGCCGTCGAGCCGGAGGGTCCCGTCGTTCCGCTCGAGCGCGTGGAGGACGAGCCGCGGCGCGGCGCAGACCGCGGCCCTGGCGCCGCGCACCCGGGCGAAGGCGAACACGTGGTCGCCGTCGCGGCCGGTCGCGGCGAGCGGGACGTAGTCGCCCTCGAGCAGGAGCTCGCGCTCGGTCCGGCGCGCCTCGAGCCCGGCGTGCAGGAGGAAGAGCTTCGCGCGGCCGTCGGGCAGCGCCGCGGGGTCTGCGAGCGCCCGGGCGAGCGCGGCGGGGTCGCGGCCCGCCGCGCGCTCGCCGCGGAGCGCCTCCAGCGCCTGCCGCCGCCGGTCCCAGTCCACCGGCCGGCGGTTGTCGGGATCGACGAGCGAGAGATCCCAGAGCTCGGTCCCCTGGTAGACGTCGGGCACGCCGGGCGCGAAGAGCCGGATCGCGAGCTGCGCGAGGGACGACACGCGGCCCGCCCGCGCGAGCCGGGCCGCGAGCCCCCCCATCTGCTCGAGGAACTGCGGGCTCGTGAGGAGCCGCTCGAGGAACGCCCGCACGCCCGTCTCGTACTCCTCGTCCGGGTTGGTCCAGCTCGTGTTCCGCTTCGCCTCGCGGAGCGCCTTCTGGAAGTACGCGATCATCCGCGCGAGGAAGTCGGCGTGCCCCGGCGTCCCGGGCACGATCCCCTCGTCCGGCCACGCGCCGGCGAGCGTCTGGTAGACGAAGTACTCGTCGCGCAGATCGGGCACGGCCCGGCCGGTCTTCCGCGCCTGCGCGCGCTGCGTGCGGGCCCAGCGCCCCACCGCGGAGCGCCAGTCGCCGGGGATCTCGGTGAGCGCGGAGATCCGGAGCCGGACGTCCTCGCTCCGCTTCGTGTCGTGGGTGGTGCCGGGCGAGAGCGAGGCCGCCATCCGCGTGCGCCGGCGCGCGAGCAGCCCGTGCACGTCTGCGGGCGGCACGCCGAACCGGTCGGGCTCGCCCCCGACCTCGTTGAGCGAGGTCAGCCGCACGTAGGTGTAGAACGCGGTGTCCTCGGCGGCCTTGGCGTGGACCGGCCCGGTCACCTGCTGGAGGCGCAGCGCGAACTCGACCCAGGCCTGGCGGTCGAGCTCGGAGAGGCCCTCGGGGTATCGCTGCAGGATCACGTCGCGCAGGAAGTCGTGGATCGACGGGTCCACGAGCGGGTTGCGGCGGCGGGCCCGGGCGACCGTCTCCTCGACCACGGCGCGCGTCCGCTCGTCCACCTCGCCCCGGCGCGTCACGTACGTCCGGTAGACCGGGAAGAGCGCCACGTACTCGACGAGCGCGCGGGTGAGCTCGTTCTGCGTGAAGTCGCGGGTCCGCCGGTCGGTCTCGGCGATCCCTGCGAGCCGGTGGGCGAGCATGTTCACCTCGCTCGCCATCGCGGAGGACATGACGAGGCGCTTCTTCGCCGCGACCACCTCGCGCCAGTCCTCGCGGCCGCCGGCGACGCGCTGGAAGAGCGCCTCGAAGGCCCGCTCGGCGGCCGCGTCCACGAACAGCCCGTTCAGCGCCGCGAGCAGCTCGTAGCCGGTGGTCCCGTCCACGTCCCAGTCCTCCGGGAGCGGCTCGTGCCCCACCAGGACCTTCTCCACAACCACGTAGAGCGGCCGCCGCGGCAGCCGCGCGAGCTCGAGCTCCTCGAAGAGGCGGTCGAGGAGGGCCGGCTCGACGCTCGGATCGAGCCCGCCGCCGCCCGCGGACGCGAGCGCCCGGCACCGCTCGAGCAGGAACGAGGCCTGGAGCCGGCGGAAGTAGGCGAAGGGGACGTAGAGGCCGTCGGGGTGGTCGATGCGCAGCCCCGTGGCGAGCCCCTCGCGCAGCAGCCCGAGCAACACCTTGTGGGCCTGCGCGAACACCGCGGGCTCCTCCATCCGGATGGCCGCGAGCCCGTTCACGTCGAAGAACCGGCG
Source organism: Pseudomonadota bacterium (assembly GCA_023428085.1). Lineage (GTDB taxonomy): Bacteria > Myxococcota > Myxococcia > Myxococcales > Anaeromyxobacteraceae > Anaeromyxobacter. The sequence goes on along the minus strand of JAEYZK010000122.1, from coordinate 7,204 downwards.
GTAGTTGATCTCCTCGCCCGCGACCCGCCAGAACGCGAGCCGGTAGGCCTGCGCGTCGAGGAGCCGCTGCAGGAGATCGAAGCTCCGCGGGTCGCCCGGGGTGCCGTTGAAGATCCGGATGTTCTCGTCGAGGTGCGCCCGGACCGCCTCGTGCTGCTCGCACAGCGTCGCGAGCCGGCGCTTCGCGACCTCCTTCTCGCGGGCCCGCTCCTGCATCGCCGCGGGGGAGGTCTCGGTCCGCGGCGCGAGCTTCTCGAGCGCCGTGCAGATCGACTCGAGGTCCTGCACGCCGGCGTCCGTCGGGCCGAGCCGCTCGGAGAGCTCCGCGAGCCTGTGGCGCAGCACGAGCGGCACCGAGCGCGGGTTCACCGGGAAGGCGTGGTCGTAGTAGCGGATGACGAGGGCGCCGCCCTCGCGGGCGAGCTTCAGCTCGCCGCGCTCGAGGACCCGCCCGAACTGGTCGCCCAGGACCGGCACGAGCACGCGGTGCCCGAGCTCGCGCTTGAGCGGCGTCCAGTCCACGTCGAACGCGCTGGCGTACATCGAGGACGGGCCGTTCTCGAGCACGTCCATCCACCAGGCGTTGGCGGCGCCGATGCCCATGTGGTTCGGGACGAAGTCGACGACGATGCCCATCCCGCGCGAGGTGCACTCGAAGGCGAGCCGCCGGAAGGCCTCCTCCCCGCCGAGCTCCGGGTTCACGCGGTCGTACGCCACCACGTCGTAGCCGTGCATCGAGCCGGGGGCCGCGGCGAGGATGGGCGACAGGTAGACGTCCGAGACGCCGAGCGCGTGCAGGTACGGCACCACCCGGGCCGCCGCGTCGAAGTCGAACCCCTTGTGGAGCTGCAGCCGGTACGTCGATCCCGGCCGCCGCGTGACCACCTCGCCGCGCCCCTGCGCCTGGTGGAGCTCGGCGAGGAGCTCCTCGACCGTCGCCTGCCTCTCCGTCGTCGCCAAGTGTGCCCGTCCCCGGGGGAGGCGGGCGGCCGCCCGTCTACCCCTCCGATGCCCGCCCCGTCGCCCCCGCGAGCGCGCGCAGCCGATCTCTCGTCTCCCGGTCTGCCGCCAGGGCCACCATGTCCATCGGCATGCGGTAGGTCCAGTTGTCGTCGCTCACCGTGCCGGGGAGGTTGACGCGCTCGCGGGCGCCGAGGAGATCCTGGAACGGCAGGAGCGCGAGGTCCGACCCCGCCGAGTAGATGAGCTCCAGCAGGGCGTTGCGGACGCCCGTGTCGTACCGCTCAGGCTCCCGCTCGCGGAGCCCCTCGAGCTGCGGCAGCGCGAGCAGCTGCGCGCGCTCCTCCGCGGGGAGCGCCTCGTACCAGTCGGCGAGCGACTCGGTGTCGTGCGTCCCGCTCGTCGCGATCGACAGCGCCGGCCACTCGGTCGGGTCCAGGAACGCGTCCCCGCCGTCCTTCCAGTTCTTCTCCCAGCGCTGCACCCGGTACCCCGGGATGCCGAGCGCGGTGAGCGACGTGCGCACGAAGTCCGGCACGACGCCCAGGTCCTCGGCGACCACCTGCGCCCCCTCGGAGCAGATCCGCAGGACCGCCTCGCCGTTCTCGATCTGCGCGGGCTCCTCCGCCGGCACGAACCGCGCCTCGCTCCCGTCCTTCGGGAAGTAGTAGGTCCGGTAGAGCCCGACCACGTGGTCCACGCGGTAGAGGTCGTAGAGGTCGGCGCAGCGGCGGGCGCGCTCGCGGATCCACCGGTAGCCGGCGGCCTGCATCTCCGGCCAGCGGTAGACCGGGAAGCCCCAGTTCTGGCCGGTCGGGCTGAACGCGTCGGGCGGGACGCCCACGCTCGCGTCCGTCCGGAAGTCCTCGCGCTGGGCCCAGACGTCGGCCGAGTCCTCCGCCACCATGAACGGCAGATCGCCACCCAGGCGCACGCCCTCCCGGTTGGCGACCGCGCGCGCGGCGTGCCACTGCTCCTCCGCGACCCACTGCATCCACTGCTGGTACAGGATCTCGCGCGCGTGGCGATCGCGGGCCGCCGCGAGGGCCGCGGGGTCGCGCGCGCGGAGCGGCGCGGGCCAGTCCATCCACGCCGTCCCTGCGAACTCGAGGTCGTGCAGGGCCACGAAGAGCGCGTAGTCCGGCAGCCAGGCGCGCTCCTCCTCGATGAACGCCTCGAGGGATCGCGCCCGCTCGGTCCTCTTCTCCCACTCCTCGGCGAGGAACCGGGCGAACGCGACCTGGAACGCGCGGCGCTTCAGGATCCGCACCTGGTCCCAGCGAACGCGCGGCGCGTGGCGGACCACCGCGAGCGCCTGGCGCTCCTCCGCGGAGAGGGCGTCCACGCCGCCGGCCGCCTGGAAGTCGGGCATCGCCTCGGGCGCGACGTACACCGGGTCGATCGCGAAGGCGGAGAGCGAGAAGTAGGGGCTGTTCTGGCCGCGCGCCGCCTCGTTGGCCGGGAGCAGGAGGACGGTCGAGAGGCCGGCGTCCTTCGCCCAGCGGGCGAACGGCACCAGGTCCGGGATCTCGCCGACGCCCCAGGCGGACGCGGAGCGGAGCGAGAAGAGCGGGATGAGGACGCCTACCTGCCTGCTGGATGCCATCGATTCACTCACCTCGGGTCACGGGCGCTTGTGGGACCGCCGGTGACGGGATATCACGGCCGGGCCGGCGGCCACACCCATGCGCGGACGCTTCGCCCCATCCCCCACCGGGCCCATGCACCTCGGGAACGCGCGCACGGCGCTCCTCTCGTGGCTCGCCGCCCGCGCTCCAGGCGGCAGCTACATCATGCGCGTGGAGGACCTGGACGGCCCGCGCGTCCGGCCCGGCGCGGAGGGGCACCTCCTCGACGAGCTGCGCTGGCTCGGCCTCGACTGGGACGAGGGCCCGGACGTGGGCGGGCCGGCGGGGCCGTACCGGCAGTCGGAGCGGATGGACCGCTACGCGGACGCGCTCCGCCGGCTCCAGGAGGCCGGCGTCGCGTACCCGTGCTTCTGCTCGCGCGCGGAGATCGCCGCGGCGGCGCAGGCGCCGCACGGGCCGGGCGACGAGGGCCCGCGCTACCCCGGCACCTGCCGGGACCTCGCGCGCGCGGAGGCCGGCCGGCGGGCGCAGCGCCGTCGCCCGGCGTGGCGCTTCCGGGTGCCCGCGGGCGCGATCCCGTTCGAGGACGGCGTGCACGGGCCGCAGCGCCGCGACGTCTCGGCCGAGACGGGCGACTTCGTCGTGGCGCGCGCGGACGGGATCCCGGCCTACCAGCTCGCCGTGGTGGTGGACGACGCCGCCATGGGCGTGACCGAGGTCGTCCGCGGCGACGATCTCCTCGGCTCCACCGCCCGGCAGCTCCTCCTCTACCGGGCGCTCGGCCTCGCCGCGCCCCGCTTCGCGCACGTGCCGCTCGTGAACGGCGAGGACGGCTCCCGGCTCGCGAAGCGCCACGGCGCGCTCTCGCTCGGCGAGCTCCGCGCGCGCGGCGCGGACCCGCGCGCGGTGGCGGGGTGGCTGGCGGCCATCTCCGGCCTCGCCCCTCCGGACGCCCGGCTCGAGCCCCGGGACCTCGTCGCGGGGTTCACGCTCGCGCGGATCGCGAGGACCCCGGCGCGCGTCGGGGCGGGCGAGGTCGAGGGGCTGCTCCCGGGGTGACGCAGGGTGCCGCCCGGCGGGGCGCGGACGCCGCAAAATGGTATAAGCCACCGCCATGCGCATCGTCCGCTCCAGCCAGGCCTTCATCCCCACGCTCAAGGAGGCGCCCGCCGACGCCCAGGTCGCGAGCCACAAGCTGCTCGTCCGCGCCGGCTTCATCCGCCAGCTCGGCGCGGGGATCTACGACTACCTCCCGCTCGCCAAGCGCTCCCTGAACAAGATCGAGGCCATCGTCCGCGAGGAGATGGAGGCGATCGGCGGCCAGGAGTTCTTCCTGCCCGCGCTCCACCCGGCGGAGATCTGGAGGGAGTCCGGGCGCTGGGAGGTGATGGGCGAGAACATGTTCCGCCTGAAGGACCGCAAGGGTGGCGACTACTGCCTGGGGATGACGCACGAGGAGATCTTCACGGCGATCGCGCGCGCGGAGCTGCGCAGCTACCGCCAGCTCCCGCAGGTCTGGTACCAGATCCAGACCAAGTTCCGCGACGAGCCGCGCCCGAAGTCGGGCCTCCTGCGCGTGCGCCAGTTCACCATGAAGGACGCCTACTCCTTCGACGTGGACCGCGCCGGCCTCGACCTCCGCTACGAGGATCAGCGGAGGGCGTACGAGCGGATCTTCTCGCGGTGCGGGCTCGAGTTCGTCGCCGTGCAGGCGCACTCGGGGTCGATGGGCGGGAGCGAGTCCTCGGAGTTCATGGTCCGGACCGACGCGGGCGAGGATCTCGTCGCCGCGTGCCCGAAGTGCCGCTACGCGGCGAACACCGAGACCGCCACCTCGACGCTCGCGCCCGAGGCCGACGGCCCGGGCCTCGCCGCGCCGGAGCGGTTCCCGACCCCCGGCGTCGTCACCATCGAGGCGCTCGAGAAGGCGCCGTTCTCCGTCCCGGCGCGCCGGCAGCTCAAGACGCTCGTCTACGTCGCCGACGACGCGCCCGTGGTCGCGGTGGTGCGCGGCGACCAGGAGCTCAACGAGGCGAAGCTCCTGACCGCCACGGGCGCCGCGGTGGTCCGCCCCGCGCACGCGGCGGAGATCCCGCCGCTCATGGGCGCGAACGCCGGGTCGCTCGGCGCCGTCCGGTTCACGAAGGCGCGGGTGTTCGTCGATCCGTCCCTGGCCGAGCGGAAGGACATGGTCACGGGCGCCAACGAGGACGGGTTCCACCTCAAGGGCGTGGACGTGAAGCGCGACCTCCTCGCCCACGGCGCGAAGCTCGCCGAGCTCCGCACCGTGAAGGCGGGCGAGGGCTGCCCCCGCTGCGACGGCGTGCTCGACGTCTACAAGGCGCTCGAGGTGGGCCACATCTTCAAGCTCGGGACCAAGTACTCCGCGTCGATGCAGGCGACGGTCCTCGACGCCGCGGGGGCCCAGGTGCCGATCGTGATGGGCAGCTACGGCATCGGCGTCGAGCGCATCCTCGCGGCGGCCATCGAGCTGCACCACGACGAGAACGGCATCCGGTGGCCGATGTCCATCGCGCCGTTCCACGCGACCGTCCTGACGCTCGGGCCCGAGCCGGAGCTCAAGAAGGCGGCGGACGAGCTCGTGGCGGCGCTGGCCGAGGCGGGCGTCGAGGTCCTCTACGACGACCGCGACGAGCGGGCCGGCGTGAAGTTCAAGGACGCCGACCTCGTCGGCGTCCCGCTGCGGATCGCCATCGGCAAGAAGGGCCTCGCCGGCGGCAACGCCGAGTGGAAGCTCCGGGCGGGCGGCGCGGTGGAGCTCGTGCCGCTGGCCGAGGTGCCCCGCAAGGCCGCGGAGCTGGTGCAGGCTGCGACGTCGGCGCCAGGGAGGTAGACCGAGCATGCGCATCCGGATCGGTACGGGGCCCGAGGGCGAGGTCGTCCTTCCCGCGGCGGAGGCGGATGCGCTGGGGCTCGCCGGCGGCGGCGAGGGGGAGCTCATCGCGGCGCGGGGCGCGTTCGCGCTCCTCCTCCCCGCGCGCGGCGACGAGCCGGCGGCCTGGTTCGCGGGTTCGCTCGCGGCGCTCACCGTCGCCGAGGTGGTCCAGTTCGTCTTCACCTCGCTCAAGACCGGCGTCCTCCTCCTCGCCTTCGGCGAGGGGCGGGGGAGCGCGGCGCCGGACCCGGCGCGGCTCCGCCGCAAGAGCATCTACTTCCGCGACGGGCAGATCGCCTTCGCCTCCTCCTCCGACCGGGCGGACCGGCTCGGCCACGTGCTCCGGCGGGCGGGCCTCGTCTCCACCGAGGAGCTCGAGCGGTGCGGCCGCCTCGTCCGGAGCGGCCGGCCGCTCGGGCAGGTGCTCGTGGACGAGGGCGTGCTCTCGGGCGGACAGCTCTACGAGGGGATCTCGCTGCAAGTGAAGGAGATCCTCTTCAACGCCTTCGTCGAGACCGACGGCACGTTCGCCTTCCTCGAGGGCGCCGCCGACGAGCGGAACGCGGTGAAGCTCGCGGAGCGCACCCGCGACCTCCTGCTCGAGGGCATGCGCCGCGTCGAGCGCCTCGACGCGCTCGCTTCCGGCCTCGGGGGCCGCCGGAGCGTGTGGGCCCGGACCGAGCCGCGTGCGCTGCCGCTCGATCCCGACGAGCACGCGCTGCTCGAGGCGGTGGACGGCGCGCGCGACCTCGTCGCCGTCGCGCTCGAGGCCGGCCTCGGCCCGCTCCTCGCGTTCGAGCTGGCGGACAAGCTCGCGCGCGAGGGGGCGATCGTCCCGGCGGCGCCGCCCGCGGCGGCGCCACCCGCGCCTGCGCCGGAGGACGCCCCGCCCGTCCGGCTGACGGGGCCGTTCGAGACCTACCGGCGGATCTTCCAGCGCGTGCACGAGGGGCTCTCGGCCCACGCCGGCGCGGCGGAGCGGCTCAACAGCTACTTCCAGCGGCTCCCGGCGCGGAACCGGGCCGTGTTCGCGGGCGTCCGGTTCGACGCGGATGGGGACGTGGACGTGTCGAAGGTCCACGACAACGTGGTGGCCAGCGGCGCGTTCCAGGGCGCCGCCGCGCGCGCCCGCGCGCTCGAGGCGCTCGAGGACCTGCTCGCCTTCGCGCTGTTCGAGGTGAAGAACTGCCTGCCCCGGCCCGACGCGGACGCCCTGCTCCGCGAGGTCGGCCGGCTCCAGATGGGGAGAGCATGAGGCCGTCGGATCGGATCTGCGTCCCGCTCGACTTCCCGGCGCTGCGGGAGGCGGAGGAGTTCGCGCGCCTCGTCGCGCCGCACGTGGGCATGCTCAAGGTGGGGCTCGAGCTGTTCACGGCGGAGGGCCCGCCCGCCGTCCGCGCCGTCGCCGGCCTCGGCCTGCCGGTGTTCCTCGATCTGAAGCTCCACGACATCCCCAACACGGTCGAGGGCGCGGCCCGGAGCGCGGCCGCGACCGGCGCGCGCCTGCTCACCGTGCACGCCGCGGGCGGCGCGGCGATGGTGAAGGCGGCCGTGAAGGGCGCCGGCGCCGGCGTCCGCGTGCTCGCGGTGACGGTGCTCACGAGCCTCGACGCCGCCGCGCTCCAGGCCGTCGGCCTCGCCGGCCCGCCCGAGGCGGCGGTGGTGCGGCTCGCGCGGCTCGCCGTCGAGGCGGGCGCGGGCGGGATCGTCTGCTCGCCGCACGAGGTCCGGGCGGTCCGCGCCGCGGTCGGGCCCGGGC
>JAEYZK010000120.1 GCA_023428085.1 Pseudomonadota bacterium | reverse complement strand
GTCCGCGCCCGCCCGCCGGGCGGCCGCGATGAGGCGCCCGCGGACGGCGGCCCTCGTGCCCGCGGGCGGCTCGGCCACCGCCGACGCCACCTCGTCGTCGGTGCTCAGTCGCGCGACGACGCCTGCCCGCTCCAGGCGGGAGAACACCGACGACTCCCCCAACTCGTGGAAGGCGAGGTCGAGCGCCGCCAGCCTGGGGTCGGTCGCCGCCAGGCCGTGCCGTTCGCGGAACTCCGCCAGCAGCCTGCGCTTGGCGGCCCACTCGACGGTGTCGGCCACGGCGTCGGGGTCGCCGGCGCCCAGCGCGTCCACGACGCGCAACCACGCGTCCCTGACTGGTTCCTCCTCTGGCAGTGGCTCGACCAGGGCCGCGAACTCGTGCTGCAGGTCGAGGGCGCCGATGGTCGAGCCGTCGGCGAGGGTGAGGACGGCGTCGACCAAGCGGGCCACCACCGGCAGGGCGTCCATCGGCTCGGCCAGCCTCAGCCGCGCGAGCGCGTCGGTCCTGCCTTCCTCGATCAGCCGCAGCACCAGTTCGGTGCTCGCCAGGCGCAGCCAGGCGGACGGCTCGCTGAGGTTCGAGTCCCCCGCGAGCACGTGCAGCCTCCTGAACCTCGCGGGGTCGGCCAGCGGCTCGTCCCGGCTGTTCACCAACGGACGAGCCCGCGTGGTGGTCGCCGCATAGGAGGCGTGCAGGTGGTCCGCCCGCTGGCTGATCAGGAAGCTGCCGCGCACCAGCCTGCCGCTGCCGCACAGCACCTGACGTGTGACCAGGAAGCTCGCGAGCAGGTCGGCCACGAGTTCGGGATCGAGGTCGCGGGAGATCAGGTAGTTCTCGTGCGAGCCGTAGGAGTTGCCGTGGGCGTCGGTGTTGTTCTTGAAGAGCCGCAGCCCGAGCTCGACTCCCTCGTCGCGCGCCAGCGCGCTCGCCCGGGCCGCCAGGCCGGAGACGAGGCGGTCCCCCGCCCGCGAGGCGACCACGGCGTCCAGCGGTGTGAGGCACTCGGGGGTGGCGTACTCGGGATGGGCGCCCACGTCCAGGTAGAGCCTGCCGCCGTTGTCCAGGAACACGTTGGACGCGCGGTACTCCTCCACGAGCGGCCTGAACAGCACCGTGGCGGCATCGCTCGACCCGAGTCTCAGGCCGCCGCGACGTCCCGTCAGCCCGTACTCGGTCTCGATCCCGAAGACCCGCCTCACAGCCCCACGGCGTCCAGCAGCTTGCCGAGTTCCTCGCGGGTGAGGTCGCGGACCTCGCCCGGCTTCATGCCGCCCAGGCGGATCGGGCCGATGCCCGTGCGCGCGAGATCGCGGACGGGATGGCCGACGGCCTCGAAGATGCGCCGCACGATCCGGTTCTTGCCGGAGTGGAGCGTGATCTCGACCATCGAACGGTCCTTGCCGCGTTCCATCAGGCGCACCTTGTCGGGCTTGATGACGCCGTCCTCCAGCGTGATCCCGCGGCGCAGCGACGCCAGCGTGGCGTGCTCGACGCTGCCCGCCACGACAGCGACGTAGGTCTTCGGCACCTCGTAGGACGGGTGGGTCATGCGCTGGGCGAAGTCGCCGTCGTTGGTGAGGATGAGCAGCCCCTCGGTGTCGGCGTCCAGCCTGCCGACGTGGAACATCCGCTCGCTGTTCTTCAGGTACCCGCCGACGGTGGGACGGCCGTGCGGGTCGTCCATCGTCGAGACCACCCCGCGCGGCTTGTTGAGCACCACGTAGCGGTGGTTGCGCTCGGGCGGAATGCGGGAGCCGTCCACCCTGATGACGTCGCGGGCCGGGTCGACGCGCACTCCCTGCTCGGTGACTATCTCGCCGTTCACCTCGACCCTGCCGCGCGCTATCAGGTCCTCGCTGGCCCTGCGGGAGGCGACCCCCGCCCGCGCCAGCACCTTCTGCAGCCTGACGGGCTCCGTGTCGCTCATTCCTGCTCCTCTGTCAACATCTGCGGGTCGGACACCAGGCTCGCCAGCTCGGCCTCGAGGGCCGAGGCGTCGGGCAGGTTGGGCGCGAGCGGCGGCAGCTCGTCGAGGCTCGTCAGCCCGAGGCGTTCCAGGAAGGTCGGCGTCGTGGCGAACAGCCTCGCGCCGCTCTCCGGGTCGCGTCCCGTCTCCTCGATCAGGTCGCGGGTGGCGAGCGTCCTGATGACGCCGTCGACGTTCACCCCACGCACCGCCGCGACCCTGCCGCGCGAGATGGGCTGCAGGTAGGCGACCACGGCGAGGGTCTCCAGCGCGGCCTGCGACAGCCTGCCCGGCTGGCCGTCGATCAGCCACGCGCCGATCAGGTCGGCGTGCTCGGCCCTGGTGTAGTACCGCCACCCGCCGGCGAGGTTCCGCAGCTCGAAGCCGCGTCCCGTCTCGTCGTAGAAGCCGCGCAACTGCTCGAGGCACCTCGTCACGATGCCGACCGGGGCGTCCACGGCGCGCGCCAGTTCCTCGACGCTCACCGGCTCCGTGGCCATGAGCAGCAGCGCCTCCAGCGGCCCGGAGAGGGTCGCGGGGTCCCACTCAAGTTCCGGGAGCTGCTCCACCCTCGGCTCGTCAGTCATCTCGCTCATCCTGCCCCTGTGTCTCGTCGCCCTCGTCGAACTCCGCCCCGATCTCCCCCGCCACCTCGGTGCCGAGCCAGCGGACCGTGAGTTCTCCCAGGGGCGTGAGCTGTTCGAAGAGCACCGCCTGCTCACGGTACAGGTCGAGCAGCGCCAGGAATCTCGCCACCACGACGAGTTTCTCGGCGGCGTCCTGCGTCAGCGCCCGGAACGACAGGCTGCCGTGCTCCTTGAGCCGGGTGACTATCACCTCGGCCTGTTCCCTGACGCTCACCCGCGGGACGTGGAGGTGACCCAGCGCGACCTCGACGGGCGCCTTGGGCGCGAGCGCCTTCGCCGCCAGCAGGGCGAGCTGGTCGGCGAGCCCGGTGAGGTCGACCTCGGGGAGCAGCTTCGCGAACTGTTCCTCCAGCCCGCCCGGCCTGGCGAACCGCTTGTCCTCGACCGCCAGCGTCTCGGCCAGCCTGCCGGCGACGAGCTTGAAAGCCCTGTACTGCAGCAGGCGCGCGAACAGCAGGTCGCGTGCCTCCAGCAGCGCGAGGTCCTCCTCGTCGTCGACCTCGCCCTGGGGCAGGAGCCTGGCGGCCTTGAGGTCCAGCAGCGTGGCTCCCACGACGATGAACTGGCTGGTCTCGTCGAGATTCCAGGCCTGGGTCTGCTGGGCGCGCCGCAGGTGGGCGATGAACTCGTCGGTGACCCGTGACAGGGCCACCTCGGTGATGTCGAGCTTGTGCTTGCCGATCAGTTGCAGCAGCAGGTCGAAGGGCCCGGAGAAGTTGGTGAGGTGGACGGAGAACCCGCCGGCGTCGACCTCGCTCGCGACGGACTCCTCGCTGGCGACGCTCACTGCTCGGAGAGTGCCCGGACCAGGCCGGAGTCGCCGCCCCTGGCCTCGAGCTCGGCCATGACGAGGCTGATGGCCGCGCGCACTATCCGTCCCCTGTCGACGGCGACCCCGTGCTGCGCCCGCAGCGTGAGCCGTGCCTGTTCGAGGGCTATCAGTTCCTCGCTGCTGACGTAGACGGTGATCTTCTCGTCGTGGCGCACCCTGCCGCTCGGGGTGGGCGCATCGCTCGTCTCGGGGACGTCGTCAGGAGCCGCCGTCGAACGGAACAGCTCCGACACCCCGTTCATGCGCCTGGACATCTGAGCAGCACCTCCCTGGCGACCATGCGGTACGACTCGGCGCCCCCCGAACTCGGCGCGTACGTGGTGATGGGCTCGCCCGCGACGGTGGTCTCGGGGAACTTGATGGTGCGGCGGATGACGGTGTGGAACACCTGGTCGCCGAACGCCTGGACGACCCTGTCGAGCACCTCGCGGGAGTGCAGCGTGCGGGAGTCGTACATCGTGCCGAGGATGCCCAGCAGTTCGAGCTCGGGGTTGAGCCTGTCCTGCACCTTCGCGATCGTGTCGGTCAGCAGCGCGACGCCGCGCAGCGCGAAGAACTCAAGTTCCAGCGGGACGAAGACCTTGTCGGCGGTGGTCAGGGCGTTCACCGTCAGCAGGCCGAGCGAGGGCGCGCAGTCGATGAGGATGACGTCGTAGGAGTGGCGCACCTTCGCCAGCGCCCGGTGCAGGGTCTGCTCGCGCGCCACCTCGCTGACGAGCTGCAGTTCTGCGGCCGACAGGTCGATGTTGCTGGGGAGCAGGTCCATCCCCTCGACTCCCGAGGGACGGATGACGTCGCCGATCTTGATGTCCTTGCGGACCAGCACGTCGTAGATGCTGGTCTCCAGCGTGTGCGGGTTGACCCCGAGCCCCACCGAGAGCGAACCCTGCGGGTCGAAGTCCACGAGCAGCACCCTGCGGCCGGTCTCCGCCAGCGCGGCGCCGAGGTTGATGGTCGTCGTGGTCTTGCCGACGCCGCCCTTCTGGTTGCACATCGCGATGATCAGCGCGTGCATCTTCCGGTTGGGATCGGGCGGGACGGGGACCGGCAGGTCGGGCATCGGACGCCCGGTCGGACCGAGTTCCGCGGACGCCTCCTCGGGCCCTGCGTCGAACAGCGGTGCTTCGGTGGATTCTGTCATCACCCGCGCAGCCTAACCCCTCAATTTGTCGACAAGTCAGCAATCGGGGCGTGTCGCCCCCACGACCTGCGCGAGCCGCCCCGGATGATGGCGAGGTCCGCCCGAGGAACGGGGGCGACGTCACGAAGGCTCGTCCGGCAGCCGTCAGAGCGCGCGCGGGTGGGAACTCTGGAAGACCTCCCTGAGGTGGTCGACGGTGACCAGCGTGTAGAGCTGCGTGGTGGTCACCGAGGCGTGACCCAGCAGTTCCTGCACGACACGGACGTCGGCGCCCCCGTCCAGCAGGTGGGTGGCGAAGGAGTGCCTGAGGGTGTGCGGGCCGATCTCCGCCGTGAGCCCGGCGGCCTCCGCCTGGCGCCTGACTGCCGCCCACGCGCTCTGCCTGCTGAGCCGCTCGCCGCGGGAGTTGAGCAGCAGGGCCGGCGTCCCGTGGGCCGACGCCGTCACCCAGGACGGACGCCCCCGCACCAACCACGCCTCCACCGCCGCGCGGGCGTAGCTCCCGAGCGGCACCAGGCGCTCCTTGCGTCCCTTGCCGAAGAGCCGCACGCCGGCCTCGGGGTCCGCCAGGGCCGTGGTGAGGTCGTCCACGTCAAGCCCGACGATCTCGGAGATCCTGGCGCCCGTGCCGTACAGCAGTTCGAGCAGCGCCGCGTCCCGCAGGCCCGCGACGGTGCCGGTGTCGGGAGCGTCGAGCAGCGCCTGCACCGAGGCCAGGTCGAGCGCCTTGGGCAGCCTCCGGTCCTGCCTGGGCGGGCTGACTCCCGCCGCCGGGTCGGACGCCACGGCCCCCTCCGACGTCATGAACCTGTGCAGCCCCCTGACCGCCACCATCGCCCTGGCCACGCTCGCCGCCGCCAGCGGCGGCCTGTCGGGAGTTCCTGTCCGCAGGTGCGCGGCGAAGTCGCTGATGTCGTTCTCGGCGACCGCCCCCGGCTCGGTGATGCCGCGGGAGGCGAGGAAGTCCAGGTAGCGCGCCAGGTCGCGGCGGTAGCCCGAGACTGTGTGGGTCGAGGCGCCGCGCTCTACGGCGAGGTGGTCGAGGTAGCCCCTGACCAGCCTCTCAATGCGCGTCGCCACCGGTCTCGCCGGCCCTTGAATGGTGCGAGCGCCACACCTCGCGTGCCGGCCACGGCGCGTCGCCGGGACGCAACTCGTCGAGCCTGCCGGCGAGCCGGGCAGTCTCCAACGCCAGCAGCCCGGCGACCATGGTCGGGTTCTGCAGTCTGCCCGCCAGCACCTGGTCGACGAGGTCGGCACGGCGTGCCCAGCACGCGTCCATGTCGGCCTCCTCGTGGTCGGCCACGAAGCCCGACGGCGCCGGAGCCGGTTCGAGGTCGCGCGCCAGGTAGATCCGCAGCGACTCCTCGTTGGCCCCGGGCGAGGTGAAGGTGTCGACCAGCACCTGCCACGTCCGCGCCCGCAGCCCCGCCTCCTCGGCGAGTTCCCGCTGGGCGGCGGCCAGGACGTCCTCGTCGGCGTGGTCGAGCAGGCCGGCGGGAGGTTCGGTGAGCCTGAACCCGACCGGGTGCCTGTACTGCCTCACCACAGCGATGCGGTCCTCGTCGTCCCACGCGACGATGCCCACGGCGCCGGGGTGCAGCAGGTACTGCCGCTGCATGGTCTCGCCGGACGGCGTCACGACCTCGTCGTTGACGAAGTCGCTCACCATCCCGTGCCCGAGCACAGTGTGGCCGACGACCGGCCACGCCAGCGCGGCGTCGGCCACGTCCCCCGGCCCGAGGACCTCCAGGTCAGGCATCGACCGGCTCGCCCGCCAGTTCGTTGTCCTCGACGGGGAGCCGCGCCGACAGCTTGCGGCGCAGCGCAGCCTTGATCAGCCCCGCGAACAGCGGGTGCGGCGAGGTGGGCCGCGACTTCAGCTCGGGGTGGGCCTGCGTGCCGATGTAGTAAGGGTGCAGCGCCTTGTCGAGCTCCACGAACTCCACGAGCCTGGTGTCGGGCGACATGCCGGAGATCGCCATGCCTGCGGCTTCGAGTTGCTCGCGATAGGCGTTGTTGACCTCGTAGCGATGGCGATGCCGCTCCGACACCTTGGTGGTCCCGTAGACCTGGGCCGCCAGCGAGCCGGGGACGAGTTCTGCAGGGTAGGCGCCCAGCCTCATCGTCGCGCCCATGTCGCCCTTGCCCGACACGATGTCGATCTGCTCGGCCATGGTGGCGATGACCGGCGCCTTGGTGTCGGGATCGAACTCGGTGGAGGCGGCGTCCGCCAGGCCCAGCAGGTTGCGGGCGGCCTCGATCACCATGCACTGCAGGCCGAGGCACAGGCCGAGCGACGGGATCTGGTTCTCGCGGGTGTAGCGCAGCGCGCCGAGCTTGCCCTCGACCCCACGGATGCCGAAGCCGCCGGGGATCACGACGCCGTCCACGTCGCCGAGGTTGGCCGCGGCGCCCGCCGGGGTCTCGCAGGTGTCCGACGCCACCCAGCGGATGTTGACCTTCGCCCAGTTGGCGAAGCCGCCGGCGCGCAGCGCCTCCGACACCGACAGGTAGGCGTCGGGGAGGTCGATGTACTTGCCGACCAGGGCGATGGTGACCTCCTCCTTCGGGTTGTGCACCCGCTCCAGCAGGTCGCTCCAGCGCGTCCAGTCGACATCGCGGAAGGGGACGCCGAAGCGGCGCACCACGTAGGCGTCGAGGCCCTCGCTGTGCAGCACCTTGGGGATGTCGTAGATGGACGGGGCGTCGGGGCAGGAGATCACTGCCTCCTCGTCGACGTCGCACATGAGCGCGATCTTGCGCTTCACCGCCGCGGGCACCTCCATGCTGGCGCGGCAGACGATGGCGTCGGGCGTGATGCCCACCTGGCGCAGCGCGGCCACCGAGTGCTGGGTCGGCTTGGTCTTCAGCTCGCCGCTCGGGCCGATGTACGGGACGAGCGAGACGTGGACGAACAGCGCGTTCTCGCGGCCGACCTCGCGGCGCACCTGGCGGGCCGCCTCCAGGAACGGCAGCGACTCGATGTCGCCGACGGTGCCGCCGATCTCGTGGATCACGACGTCGATGTCGGGGGCCGCCATGGCCAGCATCTCGTCCTTGATCTGGTTGGTGATGTGCGGGATGACCTGCACGGTGTCGCCGAGGAAATCACCACGGCGCTCCTTGGCGATGACGGTGGAGTACACCTTGCCCGTCGTCACGTTGGCGGCGCCGGAGAGCGGGACGTCGAGGAAGCGCTCGTAGTGGCCGATGTCGAGGTCGGTCTCGGCGCCGTCCTCGGTCACGAAGACCTCGCCGTGCTGGAACGGGTTCATGGTCCCGGGATCGACGTTCAGATAGGGGTCGAGCTTCTGCATCGTCACCCTCAGCCCGCGAGCTACCAGGAGACTCCCCAGGCTGGAAGCCGTGAGCCCCTTGCCGAGTGAGGAGACGACGCCCCCGGTGACGAATATGTGCTTGGTATCTCGGGAACTGTTCACGGGTCTCCAGCCTATAGGGCCACAAGGCACTCGGGTCAACGCGACGCCCGGCCGCCTGCTTCCTGTAACAACTCTGTAGCGTGGGCGAGCGCCGATTCGCTGGAATCGAGCCCGCCCATCATGCGTGCCAGGACCGCCAGCCTGTCCTCGTCCGACACCTCGCGGACGCCGCTGGTGGTGACCTGGCCGTCGTCGGCCTTGGTGACCTGGAAGTGCCTGTCGGCGAAGGCCGCCACCTGCGCGAGATGGGTGACGACGATGACCTGGGAGTGCTCGGCGAGTTTCGCCAGGCGGCGTCCGATCTCGAGCGCGACCGCGCCGCCGACCCCGGCGTCCACCTCGTCGAAGACGAAGGTCTGGCCCGGGGTGGCCCCTGCCAGCACGACTTCGAGGGCCAGCCGCACCCTCGACAATTCCCCACCGGAGGCGACCTTCGCCAGCGGGCCGGGAGCCGAGCCGGGGTTCGCCGAGAACATCAGCGTCACCTGGTCGCCGCCGTGCTGCCCGAGTTCGGGCAGCGGCGTCACCTCGAAGAACAGCCTCGCCCGCGGCATGGCGAGCGCGGCGAGTTCCGCGGCCACGGCGCCCTGCAAGGCCGCGGCTGCCGCCTTCCTGAGCTCGGAGATCCGCGCGGCGGCGTCGCTCAGTTCGGCGTCGAGGCCCGCCACGTCGGCCTGCAGTTCCTCGATGCGGGTGTCGGCCGAGTCGAGCAGCGCGGCCCTCGCCGCCGACTCGGCGGCGTAGGCGAGCACGTCGTCGATGGTGGAGCCGTACTTGCGGGTCAGCCCCTGCAGTTCGGCCCTGCGTCCGGCTATCCACTCCAGCCGCAGCGGATCGGCGTCCAGCCCCGCCAGGTAGCTCGCCAGCTCGGACGCGACGTCCGCCAACGCGGCGGCAGCCTCGTCCAGTTCGGCGCCGAGCGGGGCCAGCGACTCGTCGGCGGCCAGCGCGTTCGCCAGCGCCTTGCGGGCGGCTCCCACCAAGCCGAGGGCGTCCGGCTCGTCCCCGTAGGCGTCGGCGTCCCCGGCGAGCGCGACGACGGACGTGTGCACCGCGAGCCGCACGTCGTCCACCGACTGCAACAGCTTCGCCTCGGCGGCCAGCGCCGCGTCCTCACCGGGCTGCGGGTCGACAGCGGCTATCTCGTCGAGGCCGAATTTCAGCAGGTCGAGTTCGCGCAGCCGCGCCTGCGCCTGGCCCGTCAGGTCGGCGAGTTCGGAGGTCAGCCTGCGTCGCAGTTCGTAGCTCTCCCGGTAGCGGCCCAGCAACGCACCCAGCTCGTCGCCGGCGAAGCTGTCGAGCACCTCGCGCTGGCGTTCGGCGGACCCGAGCCGGAGCTGCTCGGACTGGCCGTGCACGGTGACCCACTCGCCGACGAGTTCCTGCCCCGCACCGGCCGGCACCTGCGCGCCTCCCACCGTCATGCGGGAGCGGCTGGCGCTGAGCTGCCGCGTGGTGAGGACCTCCCCCTCGTCGCTCTCCCCGCCCAGGTCGGCGACCGCCGCCAGCGCCGCGGGCGGCAGTTGCCAGCGGCCCTCCACCAACGCGCGGGACGCCCCGACGCGGACGAGCCGCGGGTCGGCCTTGGCGCCGGTGAGCAGCGCCAGGCCCGTGACGATCATTGTCTTGCCGGCACCCGTCTCGCCGGTCACGGCGGTGAAGCCGGGACTCAGGTCGATGGCGGCCTCGCCGATGACTCCCAGGTCGACGATCCGCAGCTCAACGAGCATGCGCCGCATCCCTCTCGGCGGCTCCGCGCCAGCCGTCGACCGGCAGGTCGAATTTGCGGACGAGGCGGGTGACGAAGGGCTGCTCGGACGTCCTCGCCAGCCGCAGCCGGCGCGCCCCGGCGCAGACCTCGATCACCGCGCCGGCGGGCACCTCGACGCTGCGCCTGCCGTCGCACCAGATGACGCCGTTGGGGGTGGCGGGCAGCACCTCGATGCTCACTGCCGTCTTCGCGCTCAGCACGACGGGGCGGTTGAACAGCGCGTGGGCGGACAGCGGGACGAGCAGCAGCGCGTCGATGTCCGGCCAGACGACCGGCCCGTGGGCGGAGAACGCGTAGGCGGTCGAGCCGGTGGGGGTCGCCACCAGCACCCCGTCGGTGGCCCAGCGCGACAGCGGCCTGTCGTCGATGCGCACCAGCACTTCCAGCATGCGTTCCCGCGCGAGCTTCTCGATCGAGCACTCGTTGATGGCGAACGACTGCCAGATGACGTCACCGCCGGGACGGCTGCGGACGACGGCGTCGATCGTCATGCGCTCCTCGACCTGGTAGTCGCGGGCGACGACGCGCTCGATGAGCGAGCCGACCTCGGAGGATTCGAGTTCGGCGAGGAAGCCGACGTGGCCGAGGTTCACGCCGAGCACGGGGATCTCCAGGGGGAGCGCCCACTCGGACGCTCGCAGGATGTTGCCGTCGCCGCCGAAGACGACCACCAGTTCACAGGACCCGGCGTCCCGCTCGGTCAGCTCGGCGACCGCGTCGGCGGGCACGTGCCCGTCGAGCAGGTCGATCTCGCCCTCCCCGACGAGGGTGAGGATGCCCGCCGCGTGCATGCCGGTGATGAACTCGACGGCCGATTCCAGGGCGGCAGGACGACGGGGGTGGATTGTCACTGCAACCAGGCGGCGATCGGCGTTCACGAGCACACCCTAATCTCCGTCACCCTCATTTGACTGGGGGTTCACCCCGGCTTGTGCATCGCGGGCGGCCGCCTCCGCGTTGACCAGCCTGACGAAGAACTCGACGTTGCCGTTCTCGCCGGGGAGCCGGCTCGCCCCCGTCCACGCCGGGCGCCAGCCGAGCGCCTCCGCGGTGTCACAGACGTCCTCGACGGTCTGGCGCCGGCGCCGCTCGTCGCGCACCACCCCGTGGTCGTCCAGGCCCGACCTTCCCACCTCGAACTGCGGCTTGACGAGCAACAACGCCTCGCCCGACGGCTCCAGCACCGCCAGCAGGGGCCCGAGCAGCAGGCGCAGCGAGATGAAGGACACGTCCGCGACGACCAGCCCGACCGGGACGCCTCCGACGTGGCCGAGGTCGAGCGACCTGAGGTTGGTCCGCTCCCAGACCGTGACCCGCGGGTCGGCCCGCAGCCGCTCGTCGAGTTGCCCGTGCCCGACGTCCACCGCGTACACCCGCTCGGCGCCGGCCTCCAGACACACCTGCGTGAAGCCACCGGTGGAGGCGCCGGCGTCCAGCACCCGCGGCGGGATCCTCGTGCCCGACTCGGCGAGCGCGCCGAGCAGCTTGTGGGCGGCGCGCGACACGTAGTGGTCGGCCTGGGTGACGACTATCGCGTCCTGCCGGCCGACCTGCTGGGACGGCTTGGCGGCGGGGTTGCCGTTCACCGTCACCACCCCGGCGGCGATGGCCGACTGGGCGGCGGTCCGCGAGCGCACCAACCCGCGCGTCACGAGTTCGGAGTCGAGGCGGCTCACCGCTGCTCGTCGGCCCCGTTCAGCGCCCGCTGGAGCACCTCCAGCGCGGCGGCGAGTTGTTCGTGGTGCGTGCCGACGTCGTCGCCGAGATCGAGGGCTGCGAGGGCCTCGTCGATGCTCGCCTCGCCTGTCACGGGAGGTTCGGGCTGGGCCTGGTTCGTCACGCGGTCATCCTAGTGTCCGATCCGTCCGAGAGTTTCGTCACGACCCCTTGACAGCCACCACGGCTTCCCAGTAGCTTCACTGAAACAAATCCGGTTCAATGAACCACGACTCCAGCGACGACGCTGCGGGTCCTGACACGCGGGGCGGCTGGCTCCCGCGGACGGCGATGGCGCCGCCCCAGACGGCGCCGGAAGAGGGCATGACATGACAAAGGCAGGACCGTACGACGGCGTCACCTCCTCCGAGGCGAGCTTCGAACGCGCGATGGAGGCCGGCGGCGGCGTGTTGCGGCTGGCCCCCACCTGGGTGCCGCGGTCCTTCTGCACTCCCGCCAAGCGCCTGCGCCTCCATCCTTCCGACTACTTCCCGCTGGGCAAGGACCGCGGCGGCATCGACGAGCGCTGGTTCGCCAGCGCCATCCGCGCCGAGAACGGCCCCCGGACCGATCCCTACGAGGGCCTCAGCCTCATCGTCGGGACCGACGGCGAGGTGCTCCCGCTGGACGAGTTCGTCGCCCACTTCAAGGACGCCGCCATCGGCCACCTGTGGGCCGAGCACGGCGCCTGGCCGATGTACTCCAAGTTCTTCGACAACCAGTGGCCGCTGCCCTTCCACATCCACCAGCGGGACGAGCACGCGGCGCTGGTCGGCAAGCTCGGCAAGCCCGAGGCCTACTACTTCCCGCCCCAGTACAACAACCACCCGGGGATGTTCCCCTACACGTTCTTCGGCCTGCACCCCGAGACGACCCGCCAACAGCTCCTCGACAAGCTCGAACTGTTCCTCAAGGGCGGCGACAACAGGATCACCGACCTGTCGAAGGCCTACGCCATCACGCCCGGCACCGGCTGGGACGTGCCGCCGGGCGTGCTGCACGCCCCGGCGTCCATGTGCACCTACGAGCCGCAGCGCGCGAGCGACGTCTTCGCCATGACCGAGTCGTGGTCGAACAACCGCGAGGTGCCCGATGAGTTGCTGTGGAAGGACATCCCGCAGGACAAGTGGGGCGACCTCGACTTCGTCGTGGAGATCGTGGACTGGGAGAAGAACGCCGACCCGGAGTTCTGGAGCCACCGCTTCTCCCCCGCCCTCGAGACCTCCGCCAGCGAGGCCGCCGGGGGGCGCTCCTACCGCGAGAAGTGGATCACCTACAGGTCCACCGCCTTCAGCGCGAAGGAGCTCACCGTGTTCCCGGGCGGCTCGGTGACCGTGGCGGACAGCGATGCGTACGGCTTCATCGCTGTGGACGGCTCGGGCACCGTCAACGGCCAGGTCGTGAGCGCGATCTCCTCGATCCGCTACGGGCAGTTCTCCCATGACGAGTACTTCGTGACCGCCTCCGCCGCCGGGGACGGCGTGACCATCGTGAACACCCACCCCAGCGCGGACCTCGTCCTGCTCAAGCACTTCGGGCCGGGCAACTCCGAGCTGGCGTCCGACACCGGCGCCGTCGCGGCAGCACGCGCATGACCGTCACCACCAACGTCTTCGGCAGGGCGGTCGACGAACTGCCCCGCTGGGTCGGCTCCCAGGGCCAGGTCGCGCGCATCGACCGATTCATTGAAGCGGAAGGGCCCGCCAGGGGCGCACGCAGGTTCCGGCTGGTGACCGGCGGCGGCCTCGAGGTGGAACTGCACCCCGACAGGGCGCTCGACCTCGGGCAGGTCACCTGGCGCGGGGTCCCGCTGGCGTGGATGTCGCCGACGGGCTTGCCGTCCCCCTGGCTGGCCGAGCACACCGGCAGGGGCTGGCTGCGCGGCTTCGGCGGCGGCCTGCTCGCCACCTGCGGCCTCGACACCTTCGGCCCTTCCACCGAACTCGACGGTGTCGAGTACCCCATGCACGGGCGGATCGGCTCGATCCCGGTCTCCGTCACCAGGGCGGGCATCGAGGACGACCAGCTCGTCATCGCCGGGACCGCGCGGCAGGCCGTCGTGTTCGGCGAGGACCTCGTCCTCGAACGCACGTGGTCGGCTCCGCTGGGTGGCAACGTCCTCAGGCTGCGCGACACCGTCAGGAACGCCGGCCACGTCCCCACCGGCCACATGGTGCTGTACCACGTCAACGTCGGCTGGCCCCTGCTGGACGAGGGAGCGAGCCTCGACATCCCCTCGCGCGAGGTGGTCCCCCGGGACGCCGACGCCCGCAGCGGCGCGGGCCGCTGGCACCAGATCGAGGCGCCGCAGTCCGGCTATCGCGAGCAGGTGTTCGGCCACGACTTCGACGACCGGCGCACGGCGCGGGTGGCGATCGACAACCCCGCCATCAACACCAGGCTCGAACTCCACTTCGACACCCACACCCTGCCCGGCATGCACCAGTGGAAGATGAGCGGCGAAGGCCACTACGTCATGGGGCTCGAACCCGTGAACGTCAACAGCTTCGCCGGCCGCGCCGGCACCCAGGCCGCCGGCATCCTCCCCACCCTCGCCCCGGGCGCGGCGGTGTCCTATGCCATCGATTTCGTCCTGTCGGACTCGCTCGTAGGGAGCCAGCTGTGACAACTCCTCCCGTCCTCGCCATGAAGGGGATCACCAAGTCCTTCCCCGGAGTCAGGGCGCTCACCGAGGTCGACTTCGACGTCGAGGCCGGTGAGGTGCACTCGGTCGTCGGGGAGAACGGCGCCGGCAAGTCCACCCTGATGAAGATACTCAACGGGCTGTACGAGCCCGACCAGGGCAGCATCGAGGTGAACGGCGAGGAGGTCCGCCTCGGCGGGCCCGACGACGCCCGTCGCCACGGCATCGGCATGGTCTACCAGGAGCTGAACCTCGTCCCCGACCTGTCGGTGGCCGAGAACATCACCCTCGGCGCCATGCCCCGCAGCGGACCCTTCGTCGACCAGCGGCGGATCACCCAGGACGCCAGGCGGGTCCTCGACGTCCTGCAGACCGGCATCGACCCCCGCGCGCGTGTCGGCGGCCTCTCCATCAGCCAGCAGCAACTCGTCGAGATCGCCAAGGTCGTCCTCACCGGGCCGCGCATCGTCGTCTTCGACGAACCCACCTCCTCGCTGGGCGAGAAGGAGACCCAGGTGCTGTTCGGGGTGATCGACAGGATGCGCTCCCAGGGCATCGCGATCATCTACATCAGCCACCGCCTCAAGGAGGTCATGGCGATCAGCGACAGGGTCACGGTGCTCCGGGACGGCCGCCGCATCGAGACCCGCAGGATCGACGGCATCCGTCCGCACGAGATCGTCAGGCTGATGGTCGGGCGCGAGCTCAGCGAGATGTTCCCCAAGCTCGACCTCGAACCCGGCAGGACGGTGCTCGCCGTCGACTCGATCTCGGCCGAGGGCAGGTTCGCCGACATCAGCGTGGACGTCAGGGAGCGCGAGATCGTGGGGCTGGCGGGCCTCGTCGGGTCGGGACGCACCGAGGTCGCGCGCGCGATCTTCGGGCTGGACGGCATCGACTCGGGCACGATCACCCTCAACGGCAAGCCGGTGAAGGGACGGGGTCCGCGCCGGCGGGCCGCGGCCGGGATCGCCCTGGTCCCCGAGGACCGCAAGCTCCAGGGCATCATCCCCGACCTGTCGGTGCGGGAGAACGTGACCCTGTCGATCATCACGAGGATGACCAACGCCCTGCTGGTGTTCCTGCGGCGCGAGCGGGCAGTCGTCCGCGACATCACGGCGCGGCTGAAGGTCAATCCGCCGCTGATCGAGCGGCCGATCGGCGCCTTCAGCGGCGGCAACCAGCAGAAGGTCGTCCTCGGCAAGTGGCTGCTCAGCAAGCCCGCCGTCCTCATCCTCGACGAGCCGACGCGCGGCATCGACGTCGGAGCGAAGGCCGACATCCACCACATCATCGGGGAGTTCGCCGCCGAGGGTGGCGCCGTCCTGATGATCAGCTCGGAGCTACCCGAACTGCTCGCCGTCTGCGACAGGATCTTCGTCCTGCACGAGGGCGAAGTGGTAGCCGAGATCCCCCGATCCGACGCCACCGAGGAGAGCGTGATGCACGCCGCCACCGGGCAGGTGCTGGCATGAGCACCGCCACCGCAACAGCCGAACCGACGATCCCCGCCGCTCCGCGCTACTCGCAGGCGAGCACCTGGTTCACCAGGCTCAGCGTGCCGATAGCGCTGGTGGTCATCCTCGTGATCGGCGCGCTGACCTCGCCGCAGTTCCTCACTGCCGGCAACCTCGTCAACGTCCTCAACGCGAACGCGACGGTGGGCCTGGTGGCCCTCGGCGTGGCGTTCATCGCCGTCGCCGGCGGCATGGCCGACCTCTCCATCCCCGCGCTGATCGCCCTGGGCGGCCTGATCTCGCTCGGCGGCGCTCCCGTCCTGGGGGTCGTGGGGGCACCGCTGGCGGGTCTCGTCATCGCCACCGCCGGCGGCTTCGTCAACGGCCTGCTGGTCGGCTACCTGCGCATCAACCCGATCATCGCGACCCTCGGCACCGGCTCGGTGCTGCTCGGGGTCAGCCAGCTCGTCACCGGCGGCGGCATCCTCTACGCCCAGCCCAGCGGGCTGGCCGACTTCGTGTCGGGCTCCCGCCTCGGGGTCCCGGTGTTCGTGTGGATCTTCGTGCTGGTCGCGCTGGTGCTGTGGCCGGTCCTCTCCAGGACGGCGCTCGGACGCTGGACGTTCGCCGTCGGCGGCAACTACGACGCCGCTCTCGCCAGCGGCGTCCCCGTGAGGTTCACGAAGGCTTTCGCCTTCACCCTGACCGGCTTCCTGTCGGGCCTCTGCGGGGTGCTGCTCGCCCTCAGCAACGGCCAGGTGCGCCCGATCGTCGGCACCGGCTACGAGTTCGTCGCCATCACGGCCGTCGTCATCGGAGGCACCAGCCTCTTCGGCGGCAGCGGCAGCATCGTCAGGACTGTCGGCGGCGTCCTGGTGACGGCGCTGATCGGCAACATCATCATCCTCGCCGGTCTCCCCACCCAGGCACGGGATCTCGTCACCGGCCTCATCGTCGTCGTCGCAGTCGGCGTCGACGTCTACTTCCGACGGAGGGCCAACCGCGCATGAACCGCCTCACTCCCCGCTCCCTCCTCGACACAGCAGTGAGGTTCAGGCTCGTCATCGTCCTGGTGGCGGTCGCCATCCTCGGGGCGCTGCTGCTGTCGGACTTCTTCGCCGTCAGCACGCTGCGTTCGGTGCTCGACCGCGCGACCATCGTCGGGCTGCTCGCCCTGGGCCTCACCCCCGTCCTGATCGCCGGCCAGATCGACCTGTCGGTCGGCTCCACGCTGTCGATGGCGGGCATCACCACCATCGGCCTCCAGCCGGTCCTCGGCAACGTGCCGGCACTGCTGTGCGGCCTCGCCGTCGGCGCCCTGATCGGTGCCTTCAACGCCGTCGTGGTGGTCGTGTTCAAGATCAGCTCCCTGGTGGCGACCCTGGCCTCGCTGCTGATCTTCGCCTCGCTCGCCCTGCTGCTGACGAACTCGTATCCGCTGAGTTCGCAGGACGCCACCTTCGGCCTGGGGCTGACCGCCCGGGTGGCGGAGATCCTCACGCCGAGGTCGCTCATCTTCCTCACGATGGCGCTGCTCATGCTGGTCTGGCTGCGCTGGACGCCGATGGGCCGCAACCTCTACGCGGTGGGCGGCAACCCTGCCGCGGCAGCCTCGGCGGGCATCAAGCCGAACCGCTACCTCGCCCTCGTGTTCGTCTTCTCCGGCTTCCTCAGCGGTGCCGCGGGAGTGCTGCAGTCGCTGAGCAACGCCGCCGGCTCCCCGGTGGCCGGCTCGACGATGCTCATCCCGGCCATCACGGCGGTCGTCATCGGCGGCACGCGGCTCGAGGGCGGCCGTGGCTCGGCCCTCGCCACCCTCGGTGGCGTCATAGCGCTGGGCGCGCTCACGACGCTGCTGGAGTTCAGCGGGGTTCCCGCCTACACCCAGGCCATCTACACCGGCCTGCTCCTGATCCTGCTGATCGCTCTCGACCGCCTGGCCGGCAGCGATCGACGCACGGCTTTCCGCACGCATCGAGTCGTGAGGGACGAATCCGCAACACCTACGACCCACTAGGAGAAACGCATGTTCACAGGTCGCAAGACGGTGGTGGCATCGGCCGCCGCGGTCCTGATGGCGCTCGCCGGCTGTTCCTCTGCGACCGCCGGCCCCGCGCAGAGCGCACCGGCGGATCCGAGCCAGAGCGCAGCCGCCGGCGGTTCCGTCGAGGGGAAGGAGATCTGCTACGTCACGCTGGCGAACTCCCACCCCTACGTCACTCCCGCCAATGAGGGCGCGCAGTCGGCGGCCGACGCCGCCAAGGTGAAGCTGACGATCGTCAGCGAGGAGTTCTCGGCCCAGACCGGCGCCGAGCAGTTCAACGCCTGCGTGTCGCGTGGCGTCGACGGCATCCTCTTCTGGCCGGCGGACGAGAACAGCTACCTGCCGGGCCTCATGGCCGCCGAGCAGGCGGGCATTCCCGTCGTCGCCATCGACACGAAGGCGGGCGAGGAGTCGATGAAGCACGTCGCCTCGTTCGTGGGCGCCGACAAGTACGACCAGGGCAAGAAGAACGCGACCCTGCTCAACGACGCCATGGGCAAGGAGGGCGGCTTCGTCATCATCGCCGGCCAGGCCGGCAACGGCACCGAGATCGCACGCACCGGCGGCTTCCGCGACGGCCTGAAGGAGATCGGCGCGAAGATCACCGAACTCGCCTACGTCAACGCCGACTTCGACCAGCAGAAGGCGCTCGTCGCCTCCCGCGACCTGATCACCCGCTTCGGCGACAAGATCAAGGGCGTCTACGCCGAGGACGACACCATGGCCAAGGGCTTCATCCAGGCCCTCAAGGAGAGCGGCAAGGACTTCAAGCCGATCATCGTCGGCATCAACGGCGAGGCGGGCGCCTTCGACAACATCCGCGCCGGCGTCCAGTACTCGACGATCCTGCAGCCTCCGTTCCGCAACGGTGAACTCGCCATCGAGACGCTCATCAAGGTCATGAAGGGCGAGCAGGTTCCCGAGATGGTGCCGCTGGAGAACACCGTCGTCACCAAGGAGAACGTGGAGACCGAGAAGCCCGCCATGTGACACCCTCCGGCGGGGGGGGGGCGGCCGCCCCCCCCCCCCCCCCCCCCCCCCCCTCGACCAGGCCGAGTCTCAGCCCACCCGGCGCGGAGCCTCGGAGCGGGCGCGACGTGAGGGCGTGACGGCCCCTCACGCGTTCCGCGGGAGCACCGTGAGCACGCGGACCACGAACGCGTGCAGCTCGCTCATGTACTTGCGGAGGAACTCCGCGAGCGACGGGTCCGTGACCTCGCCCTGCGGCGTGATGAGCCCGGGCTTGAAGTGGACGTACGCCTCGACCGTGTTCATGAGCGGCGCGTTGCAGAACGCCAGGACGCCGCGCAGGCTCTGCTGCGCGAGGGCCGTGCCGATGGAGCCGATCGACGCGCCGATGATCGCCGCCGGCTTGCGGGTGAAGGAGTTCTGCCCCCACGGGCGGCTCGCCCAGTCGATCGCGTTCTTGAGGCCGCCGGGGATCGAGCGGTTGTACTCCGGCGTCACGAAGAGCACCGCGTCCACGTCCGCGATCGCCTCCTTGAACGCGCGCGCGACCGGCGGGTAGTCGGCGTCGTAGTCGTAGCTGTAGAGCGGCAGATCCTTGAACGGGATCTCCGTCAGCTCCAGCTCCGGCGGCGCGAGCCGCACCAGCGCCGTCGCCAGCTGGCGGTTGATCGAGGCCTTCGCCAGGCTGCCGATCAGGTAGCCGACCTTGTACTTCGTCATGTGCACCCCCCTGCGCGCCCATCCGAGCCGCTCACGAGAAGATGCGGACGGCGACACGCGGCGCCCATCCGCCCGGCCCTCGCGCCTCCGCGGTACCGTCGATGTCGGGCGTGGATGCCCCCGCTCCCCTGTCGGCAGCGCGTCTGCGGTGCCCGGTCAGTGCATCGCGTGCGGTCCGTCCCGAGGCGGGCCCACCTGGCGTCGGAGCGCCTCGAGGCGGACCGCGACGAGTCGGCGCTCGTGCGCAGCAAACTCCGACGCGTCGAGCGTACGCTCGACCCACTCGCCGGCCTCGAGGAGTGCGTCGCGCCCATCGCATGGGCGCAACCGCGGGATGAGCTGGCCGAGGACCTCGACGACCCGGGCCAGCACGCGTGGGTGGGTGGCGGAGAAGCGGATGAGTCCACCGAAGCCGTCCTCGACCATCCGGCGCAAGGTGAGGCGGGGCGCGAAGACGGACTTCCCGTTCCGCTCGCAGCGGACCCACTCGACTCCTTCCCCGAGGTGGGTCGCGCGGGCGAGCACGGCCGCGAGCTGGTTGACGCTCGTGACCGCCGTGGTCTCGTCGTTGATCCCGGGCGAGAGCGCCCTCAGCCCCATGTCTGCGAGGAGACGGACGCCATAGAGCACGTCCTGGTCCTCCGTCCGCTCCTCGCCGAGCGCCACTGCACGTACGAGGGACGCCTCCTCCCGGCGGGAGAGCGGGCGCAGGGGCCAGTAGACGAGGAGCGCCTGCCCGGGCAGGACGAAGTCGCCGGCCGCGACCAGGATCTGCGCGCCGGCGGTGCCCTCGGGGAGCGCCGACGCGAGGCGGGGAACGTCCACCAGCTGCACGAACCCGTGCCCGTCGGAGCAGAGGACGCCGTGGGCTCGGGGGCGCAGCCGGTCGGCTGGCCCCACGACCGCGTCGCCGCCGTCGCGCGCGAGGTGCTCCAGCGCGCGGATGGTCTGCTCCGCGATCCGGTTCGCGAGACTCGCCGCCTGGATCGAGCTCCCGAGGTGGTGGACGAAGTATGCGAGCAGGCCGAGACAGCCGAGGAAGAGCACGAGTCCGAGGGCCATGCTGATGCGCGGCACGAAGGGCTCCTGACCCTCGCCGACGCCGTGGATCGCGCGGAGCACGAGGAGCAGGTATGCGACGGTCCCGATGAATGCGCCGAGCACGATCTTCGTGACGCGGTCCTCCAGGAGTCGGCCGACGAGGCGCGGCGTGTACTGCCCCGCCGCGAGCTGCAGGGTGACGAGCGTGAGGGAGAAGGCGACCCCGAGGATGGTCGCGAGGGCGCCCGCGCCGGTCGCGAGCACCTGCTGTGCCCCGCCGGGCGCGGAGTCGAGGACCGCGCGGACGAAGCCGAGGTGCGTCTCTCGCAGGACGTGGGGGATCGCGTCGACGCCGGGCATCGCGAGGCCGAGGACCACGCCGGCGAGCGTCATCAGCGCCGGGACGAACCAGAGCGCGCGCACGACCTCGGCGACGCGGCGCGCCGACCTGGGGGAGTATGGGGCCATGTGTCCTCCGTTCAGCGCGGGCCGGGATGTCCAACGAATGTGCGCAGCGGGACGACCCGACGCGCTGGGGTCGATCAGCCGCGAAGGTGCGGGCACGGACGCGGGAGCGAGGGTGCGAGCGGGCCAGCGGGGACCAGGCGGCCGTCGCCGGCGGACCTGCCGCGCGCTGTAGCCTCCGCCGAAGACGTCGGAGTACGACACGACGCTGGCGGAGACCGACGGCACCAGCGCCTCCGCACGCGGGCGAGGAGCGAGGGTCGAGGAAGGGAAGGCATCGAGCGGGAGGTCGGGGAGCGCGCGTTCGTTGCACGTCGAAGTGATCCGCCGGCGGGAGCAGCAGGGCGGAGCGTGTGGCCGCTCCTCCCACCCCGTCCACGCGCGGACGACGTTCGGCCGGGTTCCTGCAGACGCCGCGAGGGAACGCTGCGATCCAGCGCCAGGACGGGCGGAGGTCCGCGGGCCCTTGCACCTTGCCAGGGGGACACTGGCAAGACGCCACGACGACGAGGTGACGATGATTCGAGTGCTCTTTCCGCTTCTCGCCGTCCTGGGCGCCCTCGCGTGGGGCGCCACCACGCTCATCAACGACACGACCCGGAGCTGGTTCATGCGGGACGTGTCCGCGCGAGCACGGCTCGCGGCCAGCGGCGCGCGGGAGAGCCTCGTCGCACACGTGAAGTCGAACGAGCGGCGACGGTTCTCCGCCCTCCTGAACGACATCACCCGCGATGACCGGGTGATGGCCGCGGCGCTCTGTTCGCCGCAGATGAAGACGCTGGCCCGGACGGATACGCTCCCTCCCTCCTACGCGTGTGAGCGGATCGCCGAGCGCCGGCCGAACGAGTTCGGTCCCGACCGGGTCGACCCGCTCGAGGTCTCGCAGGACCTCGGCGATGGGCTCGTCCACCTCTCGGTCGCGCCGCTCCGGGACGAGGAGCAGATCGTCGCGAACCTGGTGGTGGTGCACGACCTCAGCTTCGTGGCCCGGCGCGAGGCCTCGATGCGACGCTTCACGATGATCGTGTTCGCGGTCGTGTCCGTCCTCGCGTCGGCGGCTGCCCTGTTCATGCGGCGCCTGAGCTGGACGAGCTGGACGGAGGAGATGCGCCGCCTCATCTCGCTCGGCCGGCCCGGGGCGTGGGGCCGGAGCCGGGTCGCGCCGCGGTTCACGCCGCTCCTCTCCGACATCCGCGACGCGCTCGCGGACGCCGCGAGCGAGCGCGGCGGCGGAGGGAAGTGGACGCCGGAGCGGCTGCAGCAGGTCCTCCACGAGAGCCTCCACGGCGACAGCGTCATCGTGGTCGCGAACCGCGAGCCGTACGTGCACCAGCGCGGCCCGGACGGCACCGTCTCGGTGCTGCGTCCCGCCAGCGGCCTCGTCACCGCGCTCGAGCCCGTGCTCCGCGCCTGCTCCGGCGTCTGGATCGCGCATGGGAGCGGCAACGCGGACCGCGCCGTCGTGAACAAGAAGAGCCAGGTGCTCGTCCCGCCTGGCGAGGAGACCTACGCGCTCCACCGCGTCTGGCTGAGCGAGGAGGAGGAGCGCGGCTACTACTACGGCTTCTCGAACGAGGGGCTCTGGCCGCTGTGCCACCAGGTCTACACGCGGCCCGCGTTCCGGGCCGAGGACTGGCGGCAGTACGACGCCGTGAACGCGAAGTTCGCGGACGCCGTCCGCGACGAGGCGGAGGGCGCGGACCCGATCGTCCTCATCCAGGACTACCACTTCGCGCTCGCGCCCGCGCACGTGCGCCGGCGGCTCCCGCGCGCGACGGTGATCACCTTCTGGCACATCCCCTGGCCGCACGCGGAGCGCCTCGGCGTGTGCCCCTGGGCGCGCGAGCTCCTCGACGGCCTGCTCGGCTCGAGCATCGTCGGGTTCCACACCCAGCAGCACTGCAACAACTTCCTCGAGGGGGTCGATCGGTTCCTCGAGGCCCGGATCGACCGCGAGCGGATGTCGGTCGTCTACCGCGGGCACGAGTGCCTGGTCCGGCCCTACCCGATCTCGATCGAATGGCCGAACGGATGGGCGGCCGCGGCGCCGCCGGTGCCGGAGTGCCGGCGGTCGGTGTTCGAGGAGCTGGGGCTCGCGCCCGACGCGCTGCTCGGGATCGGCGTGGACCGCCTCGACTACACCAAGGGGATCGAGGAGCGGCTGCTCGCGGTGGAGCGGGCGCTGGAGCGGTTCCCGCATCTCCAGCAGCGGTTCACGTTCGCCCAGCTCGGCGCCCCGAGCCGCACGCTGATCCCCGAGTACCGGGCCCTGAACGAGCAGGTCGAGGCCGTCGCGCAGCGGATCAACGAGCGGTTCGCCCGCGGGACCTGGCGGCCGATCGTCCTCCTGCGGGCGCACCACGACTCCGCGGCGGTGTTCCGGTACATGCGCGCCGCGGACCTCTGCTACGTGAGCTCCCTGCACGACGGGATGAACCTCGTCGCGAAGGAGTTCGTGGCCGCGCGGGACGACGAGCGCGGCGTGCTCGTCCTGAGCCGCTTCACCGGGGCGGCGCGCGAGCTCTCCGAGGCGCTGCTCGTCAACCCGTACGACCTCGAGGAGGCGAGCGCCGCCCTCTGCACCGCCCTGGAGATGCCCGCCGCGGAGCAGGCGGAGCGCATGCGGGCGCTCCGGGCCCAGGTCGGCGAGTTCAACGTCTACCGCTGGGCGGGGCGGATGCTGTCGGAGGCAGGGAAGCTGAGAGCGCGCGACCGGCTGAGCAGCCGGCTCGCGCTGGGGATCCACGCAGTCGACGAGGTGAGCGCGTGAGGAGCATCCTGGAACCGGAGTGGGAGAAGGCGCTGGACGAGCTGGCCGAGGGGGACGTCCTGCTGGCGTTCGACTTCGACGGCACCCTCGCGCCCATCGTGCCGTCGCCGCCCGAGGCCCGCATGCAGCTCAGCACCTGGGCGCTGCTCCGGGTCGTGGCGCTGCTGTATCCGACGGCGGTGATCTCCGGCCGTTCCCGGGCCGACCTCGCGCCGCGGGTCGCCCGCATCCCGCTCGTCGCCACGATCGGGAGCCACGGCGCGGAGGCGGGCTTCGGGCCGATCGACCTGAAGCTGCGGCGCCGCGTGGCGGCGTGGCGCGACGCCATCCGGGAGCCGGTCGAGGCGCTCCAGGGGGTGTTCATGGAGGACAACGGGTTCTCGCTCTCGATCCACTATCGGCACGCTCCGTCCCCCGCGGACGCACGCCGCGCGATCACCGCGGCCGTCTCGTCGGTCCCGGAGGCGCGGATCGTCCCGGGTCGCTTCGTCGTGACCCTCGCGCCGGCGGAGGCGCCGAACAAGGGCCAGGCCCTGCAAGCGCTCCTCTCCCGGCTGGGGAAGGCGCGCGCGCTGTTCGTGGGCGACGACCGGACGGACGAGGACGCGTTCCGCGCCGCGGGCGTCGCCGTCGCCGTCCGGGTGGGACGCTCCGGCCGCTCCGCGGCCCACGCCTACCTCCCCGAGCAGGCCGCGATCGACGAGCTGCTGCGGCGCCTGATCCGGGCCCGCCGGCGGGTGCACGGGCTGGAGGGCGACACCGAGGGGCTGGAGCGACTCCTCGCGATCCGTTGAGGGGCCATGAGGCGCGGAACGTGGATCGCCGTGGCGTCCGCGGCGGGCGTGATGCTCGCCGTCGGGGCGCTGGCCGTCGAATCGGCCCGGCGGGACCGGGCGGCCCTCGTGGCCGCCTTCGGCGACGAGCACCTGACCCGGTTGCGCATCGCCATCCGCGAGATCGAGTCCGAGCTGGCGGCGATGGGCCAGCACCTCGACTTCGCGGCGCGCCTCGTGAGCTCGCCGGACTCGGCGCGCGGGGAGCGGCGGGAGCTCGAGGCGTTGCTCGAGGTGGTGCCGTCGTACGTGATGTTCGCCGTGTACGGACCTGGAGGGCGAGAACGCCTGGTCTCCTCGACGGCGCAGGGGACGAACCTGGTGTCTCGGCCGGCGCTGCGCGAGGCGCTGGCGGGGACGGCGCGGGACGCCATCGAACGCCAGGGCATGGCGATCTCCGAGCCGCTGGGGGATGCCGCGGCTCCCTGGCTCCGTGCGTTCGCCACGCCGCTCTCCCAGGACGGGGCGGTGGGCGGCGCGCTCGTCGTGCTCGTCGATCAGCGCACGTGGTTCGAGCGGCTGCGCATCGTCGCCCCGGGGGAGGGGTCGAAGCTGGTGCTGTTCGGGCCCCGCAGGAGGATGACACCGCTCACCGACTCGGCCATCCTCGCGGCGATCGAGGCCGGGCGCAGCCCCGCCGCCCTCCGCGAGGTGCTGGAGCGCATGCGCGCGGGCCACAGCGGGACCCGCATCATCCCGGCGCGGCAGGCCGACGGCCTCGGGCTCGGCGACGCGGACGCGGTCGCGGTGTTCGCGCCGATCCGGACCCAGGACGCGGGACACTGGTCGGCGGCGATCATCGATTCGACGGCGCCGCTCGAGGCCCAGGAGCAGGCCATCAAGCACCGGATGGCCGCGCTGGCCGTCGCGTTCGCGTCCGCGCTCGGCGGCCTCGCCGCGTACCTCGTCCTGAACGCGCGGCGGACGATCGCCGTGAAGGAGCGGCTCCGGACCGCGGAGCAGGTCGCCCACCTGCGCGAGAAGGCGGAGAAGGTCCTCGAGAACGCGCCCGTCGGCGTGCTCACGTTCGACGAGCGCGACGGCATCTCCGGCGCGAACCGCGCGGTCCGCGAGCGGCTGCCCTCGGCCCGCCCCGGTCGCACGCTCGCGCAGGCCTTCCCTGACGCGCCCGCGGAGGCGCTGGACGCGCTTCGCGGTGCCATTCGAGACGCGCGGGCGGCGCGAGCGGTGCGCCGCATCCTCGAACCGCCGCTGGCCCTCGGCCCCTCGGGCGCCGTCTTCACGGCGCACGCGGTGCCGCTCGATCACCGGTCGGCGGATCTGAGCGTCCTCGTCGTGCTGGAGGACGTCACCGAGCTGCGCGCGCTCGCGTCCCAGCTGCTCCGCGCCGAGAAGCTGGCCACGGTCGGCGGGCTCGCCGCCGGGATCGCGCACGAGGTCGGGACCCCGCTCGGCGTGATGCGTGGACGCGCCGAGCTCCTCGTCCGGCGGCTCGGGGCCGAGCACCCGCAGGGCGAGAGCGCGCGGATCATCGTGGAGGAGATCGATCGGATCTCGCGGACGATCCGGGAGCTGCTCGACTTCTCCCGCACGTCCCGGGAGGTCGGGGGCGTCGTCCCCCTCGGCGCCGTGGCCAGGGAGGTCGGCGACCTCCTCTCGTTCGAGGCGCAGACGCGGGCGCTCTCGATCGAGGTCGACGTCCCGCCGGCGTTGCCGCCGCTCGCGGCGAACCCCGATCAGCTCAAGCAGGTGCTCGTGAACCTCGTGCTGAACGCGCTGCACGCGAGCCAGCCGGGCGGGCGCGTGCTCATCCGCGCCCGCGCGGGCGCCGCCGGGACGTGCACCTTCGAGGTGATCGACCAGGGGGCGGGGATCCCGGAGGACCTGCGCCACCGGGTCTTCGATCCGTTCTTCACGACGAAGAAGCGGGGGAAGGGGACGGGGCTGGGCCTCACCGTTGCCCTGCAGATCGTCCGGAACCACGGCGGCGAGATCGATCTGGAGAGCGCGGTCGGGCGGGGGGCGCGGGTGCGGGTCTCCTGGCCGCTCGCCTCCGCGCGCCGGCAGGGCGAGGCGGAGCCGGCTGGCGGGCCCGACGGGCGCGTGCGCCTGGGCGGGGCATGATCACGCGCTCGGCGTCGTCCCGCTGAAGCGCCACGGGGCGCCAGGGAGGGTGCGGCCGGTGCGGCTCCGCGAGCCGCTGGTCCTGTGCGTCAGTCGGCTCGCGAGGATCGCGGCAGGAGGAGCACCACCTTCCCCTCCACGACCTCCTTCCAGGCGCGCGCCGTGCTCCGGCCGATGCCGCCGAGGTCGGCGAGGCTCAGCCGGTTTCGTCTCGCCGAACGAACGATCGCCCAGTTGAACGCGTCGACGCGCCGCCGGAGGGCCGAGCCTGAGCGCGCGCAGTGCTCGTCCGGTGGTCCGGACGTCGAGACGATCACGTTGGGGACGTTCCGGTGCAGCAGATCGGCGATGATCTCCAGATCGCGCGCGAACCGGCGAAGGGGAGTGCGCCCGCACGCGTCCGCCGCGCCGACGGCCAGCGTCACGAGGAACGGGCGGAGCGCGATGGCGTTCCGGAGGTGCTCGCGACGGATCACGTCCGAGGTCACTCCCGGAGCGGTGAGATCGACGACGCGCACCCGCATCCCGGTGATGCCGAGGGCCCGGGCGATCTGCTCGGGATCCCCGGCCTGCATCCCGAAGCGTGTCTGCTCGCCGAGGGCGACGTAGACGAGCTCGCCGGCGCGGGCCCCTGCGGTGGGACCGGCGACGAGGGTGGCGAGGAGGAGCCAGCGGCAGGACCGGAGGGCGGGAGCAGGAGAGGACATCGGGCCGGGGACCAGCAAGGTCGGTGCCCGCCGGAGAGGGACGCCTCGATTTCCCGGAGCGCGGGGCGGCCCACGCCTCGTCCGGACCCTGGAGCGTCCGCTCCGAGATCACCGGCCGTCGAGCTCCTCGCGGAGCAACGTCACGATACGTGAACCACGCTGGAGGGGACCGGGGGAGCCGCCGGAATCGGCGTCGGGATACCGGACGGAGGATCAACTTCGGCAGCGGCCGTGTCCAAGCTTGGAACGGAAGCGAGGCGGCTGTCCGGTCCCTCTCCCCGTGGGGACGTCCGCCTCGGCCAGCCCCTCGCTTCCTCCTGCCGCTCCGCACCGGAGCCATGGCGTTTCGCCAGGGGAGACAAGCGAAACGCCACGCTCCGGCGCGGGGCCTGCGGGTCAGAAGCTGCGCTCGAGCTGGGCCCGACGGTTCGCTGCCCAGCAACGCTCGTCGTGCTGGACGCACACGGGACGTTCCTTCCCGAAGCTCACCGTCTCGATCTGCGTCGAGGGGGCGCCCAGCGACACGAGATAGCGTGCGACCGCGGCGGCGCGCCGACTCCCGAGTGCGATGTTGTACGTCGTCGTCCCGCGCTCGTCGGCGTGGCCCTCGACCCTGAGCCGGAGCTCTCGCGCGTTCGCGAGGCAACGCGCGGTCCGCTGCAGCGCGGGGAGATCCTCCTCCTGGAGCGTGGACTGGTCGTAGGAGAAGCGCGCCACCGCGGCCGTGCACTCCGCCAGGTCCGGCGTGATCGGCCGGCAGGTCGAAGCGACGCAGAGCTCGGAGGAGGCGCAGTCGGCGTCGGCCACGCACCGCGCCGCGGGGGGCTGTGCGGGAGCGGCGCTCGCCTCGACCGCCTGCGTCGTCGAGGCTGCGGGCACCTCCGTCACCTCGCGGGCGGGCAACGGCTTCTGGGCTGCGCAGGCAGACGCGACGAGTGCGAGCGCGAGGGTCCATGTCGGTGGCGTGGCATGCATGGCGAGGTTCTCCTGTGAGGGGTGGAGCTGGCTGGCACTCCACGCAGCAGTAGCAAGCAGGGTGCCACCTCCTCGCTCGCGCGAGCCGGCCGAGCGTTGCGGGCCTTCGTCGAGGCGGCGCGCACCGAGGACCTCGGCGCTGCGGCCGAGCTGCTCGGCGTGGTGGGGTTCGCGCCGCCGGACCGCCGCGCGATCGCGAGCGACGTCGGGGGGCCGCGGCGCGGCTCGGGCGCTCGCCTCCTCGGCGAGAGGGTGTCGTCGCGAGCGGTGTTGTTCAATTCATTACGCGCGCATTCGGCCCCGCCTGGGGAAGCCTCTTCTCGCGACCAATGAGCGATAAGGGGCGGGAGGTGCACGACGTGCTCGTAGACAAGCCATCCCATCGCGCCCCGAAGGCCTGGGTGGAGGCCACAGGTTCCGACGTGGTCCACGCCACGGCCTGGGGGCTCCTCGCCGCCGCGCTGGTGATCGCGGGGATCGTGGTCGGCAGCCGCGGCCTCCGCGACTTCGACGTCGCGCTCGTCTCGTACGCTGGCGCCACGGTGCTGGCCGCGTTCGGCGTCGGCTACCGCTACACCATGTGGCTCCGCAGGCCGCCCACCAGGCTGTACTGGTTCCGCGGCCTGCAGCTGTTCTTCCGGCCGTCGCGGCTCGCGGGGAACCTCGCGCTGCTGGCGCGGCGGCTCGCGGTGAACGTCGTGGCCCAACGCTTCATCCTCCGCCGGTCGCGGCTCCGCTGGGCCGCCCACGGCCTCCTCTTCTGGGGCTGCCTGCTCGCGGCCGCGGTGACGTTTCCGCTCTCGTTCGGCTGGGTCCGCTTCGAGACGCCGCGGGACACGCAGGACGTGTACCAGGCGTTCGTGTTCGGCCTGCCCCTCTTCGAGTTCCCCTGGGCCGGCGCGCTCGCGCCGCTGGTGTTCAACGTCCTCGACCTCTCGGCGTTCCTGGTCCTCGCGGGCATCGGCCTGGCCATGGTCCGCAGGGGACGCGATCGCGGCGCGCTCGCCGTCCAGCAGCTCGCGAGCGACCTCGTGCCCGTGGTGATCCTCTTCGCCATCTCGGTGACGGGCCTGCTCCTCACCGTCTCGACCCACTGGGTCCAGGGCTTCCACTACGGGTTCCTGGCGCAGCTCCACGCGGTGACGGTGATCTTCGGCCTCGTCTACCTGCCGTTCGGCAAGTTCTTCCACATCTTCCAGCGCCCGGCGCAGCTCGGGATCGAGCTGTACAAGCACGCGGGGGCGAACGGGCCGCAGGCGCGCTGCAGCCGCTGCGGCGCGCCCTTCGGCTCGCGGATGCACGTCGAGGACCTCAAGGCGGTGCAGGCCGCCCTCGCGATCCGCTACGAAGCCGGCGGGGCGCATTACCAGGATACGTGTCCGGCCTGCCGCCGCCGGATGGTGGCGGTGGCGCAGGACGGGCTGTGGCGCGCGGCCGGACGGCCGCGGCCGGAGGGGATCTAGGATGGCGCGGCTCCCTGCCTCCGTGGCGGACCTCGTCGCGCGCTTCGGCCCGCGCGCGCAGCGCGTGCCGGCGGGCGGGTGGAGCACCCGCGGCGAGCCCGACCGGCTCGTGAAGACCCACTGCTGCTTCTGCGGGCAGCAGTGCGGGATCCAGCTCAAGGTGAAGGACGAGAAGGTGGTCGGCTTCGAGCCGTGGGAGGAGTTCCCGTTCAACAAGGGGAAGCTCTGCCCGAAGGGCGTGAAGCGCTACCTCCAGGACGCGAGCCCCGATCGCCTGCTCTCCCCGCTGGAGCGGGTCGAGGGCGAGGGCTTCCGCCCGCTCGCGTGGGACGCCGCGCTGGAACGGGTCGCGGGAGAGATCCGCAGGATCCAGGAGGCGCACGGGCCCGACGCGTTCGCCATCCTGACCGGCGCGTCGCTCACCAACGAGAAGGCCTACCTCATGGGCAAGTTCGCCCGGGTGGCCGTCCGGACGGCGAACATCGACTACAACGGGCGGCTCTGCATGGTCTCGGCCGCCGCCGCGTCGAAGAAGGTGTTCGGGATCGACCGGAGCGCGAACCCCTGGAGCGACATCCCGAAGGCCGAGGCCATCCTCGTCGCCGGCTCGAACGTCGCCGAGTGCTCGCCGATCACGACCGACTACCTGTGGCAGGCGCGCGAGAACGGGGCGAAGCTGATCGTGCTCGATCCGCGCCTGACCCCGATCGCCCGGACCGTCGATCTGTTCATCCCCGTCCGCCCGGGCGGCGACATCGGCGTGTTCAACGCCATGCTGCACGTGATGATCGAGCGCGGCTGGATCGACCGCCGGTTCATCGCGGAGCACACGACCGGCTGGGAGGCGGTGGAGGAGGCCGTCCGGGAGTACACGCCCGAGGTGGGCGGCCGCATCGCGGG
The DNA here is from genome assembly GCA_023428085.1 of Pseudomonadota bacterium. GTDB lineage: Bacteria > Myxococcota > Myxococcia > Myxococcales > Anaeromyxobacteraceae > Anaeromyxobacter. The sequence goes on along the minus strand of JAEYZK010000120.1, from coordinate 29,749 downwards.
GGTCCCGCCGGCGCTCATCGTGAAGGCCGCCGAGCTCTGGGGGCCCGCCCGCACGAGCTTCCTCCTGCACGCGCGCGGGATCGAGCACCACTCCAAGGGCGTCGAGAACTGCCTGGCCGCCCTCAACCTGGTGGTCGCCACTGGGCGCATCGGCCGCGAGGGGTGCGGCTACGCGATGATCACCGGGCAGGGCAACGGCCAGGGCGCCCGGGAGCAGGGCCAGAAGTGCGATCAGCTCCCGGGCTCGCGCGACATCGAGAACCCCGAGCACCGCCGGTACATCGCCGAGGTCTGGGGCGTGCCGGAGCCCTCGATCCCGCGCAAGGGCCTCTCGGCCGTGCCCCTCGTCGAGGCGATCCACGCCGGGAAGATCAAGGGGCTGCTCCTCATCTGCTTCAACCCGATGGTCTCCCTGCCGGACCAGCGGTTCGTGCAGGAGGCGCTGGAGCGGCTCGAGCACTTCACGGTCATCGACTTCTTCCTCTCCGAGACCGCCCGGTTCGCGGACGTGGTCCTCCCGGGGTCGCTCATGGAGGAGGACGAGGGGACCACCACCAACGTCGAGGGCAGGGTGATCCACCACCGGCGCGCGGTCGCGCCGCCGGCGGACGCCCGCGAGGACTGGCGCATCGTCTGCGACCTCGCCCGCCGGCTGGGCGCGGGCGACAAGTTCGCCTACCGGGACACGCGCGAGATCTTCGAGGAGCTGCGGATCGCCTCGCGCGGCGGGGTCTCCGACTACTCCGGGATCACCTGGGACCGGATCGACGCGGAGCACGGCGTCTTCTGGCCGTGCCCCTCGGAGGATCATCCGGGGACGCCGCGGCTGTACGAGGGCGCGCGGTTCGGCCACCCTGACGGCAAGGCGCACCTCCACCCCGTGCGGTGGCGACCCGCGGCGGAGGAGCCCGACGAGGAGTACCCGATCATCCTCACCACCGGCCGCGTGGTGGCGCACTACCTGTCCGGCACGCAGACGCGGCGGATCGGCGGCCTGGTGGACCAGACGCCCGAGCCGTACTGCGAGCTCCACCCGCGCCTCGCCGCGCGGCTGGGGATCGCGAAGGACGACTTCGTGCGGGTCGAGAGCCGCCGGGGCGCGCTGGTGGTGCGGGCGCTCGTGACCACCACCATCCGGCCGGACACCGTCTTCGTGCCCTACCACTGGCCGCTCGCGCGCGCCGCGAACAACGCGACGATCCGGGCGATCGACCCGGTGTCCAACATCCCGGAGTTCAAGGTGTGCGCGGTGCGCGTGTCGCGCGCCGCGCGGCCGGACGACGCCGTCGCCCGGCTCGCGCCGGAGGCCGGGGGCGTGCTGTGACGGGCGAGCTCGCGTTCTTCGTCGACCAGTCGCGCTGCATCGGTTGCCGGGCGTGCGTGCAGGCCTGCGAGGAGTGCGACACGCACCGGGGCCGCTCGATGATCCACCTCGAGGTGATCGAGCGCGGGGACAGCGTGCAGACCACGCCGCAGGTGTGCATGCACTGCAAGGACCCGATCTGCGCGCGGGTGTGCCCCGCCGACGCGATCAAGCAGACGCCCGACGGCGTCACCCAGAGCGCGCTCAAGCCGCGGTGCATCGGCTGCTCGAACTGCGTGCTCGCCTGTCCGTTCGGCGTGCCCCGGTACTACGCCGATCTCGACCAGATGATGAAGTGCGACTACTGCTACGACCGGACCAGCGTCGGCAAGCGCCCGATGTGCGCCACGGTCTGCCCGTCGCAGGCGCTCGCGTTCACGACGCTCGAGGAGATCGAGCGCACGCGCCGCGGCCACCCCGTCGCCAGGTTCACGTTCGGAGAAGAGACGGTGGAGACGAAGGTGTTCGTGATGGTGCCGGACGGCGCGCGCGAGGTCCGGCCTGCGCTCGTGCAGCTCGGGGGCGGCGCGCCGCCGCGCGAGGCCCCGCACCAGCGCTACGACGTGGCCGATCTCCTGGAGGGGACATGAGCGACGGCTCCGACGACAAGACCCCGCGCTGGCGCCTCGACTTCCCCATCCGCTGGGACGACGACCACTACGTCACCCGGCGTGAGCTCGCCAAGTTCCTCACGCTCGGGTCGGCCGTGCTCGCCGGCGCCACGGGCGCGGTGGCGATCTGGGGCCACGCCCGCCGCGGCGGCCCGTATCCGAGGCGGCGCGTCGCGGAGGCCGCCGCCATCCCGGCGGGCGGGACGCTCCTCTTCCGGTACCCGACCGACGCGGACCCCTGCATCCTGCTCCGGCTCGCGGACGGCACGCTCGTCGCCTACTCGCAGGTGTGCACGCACCTGTCGTGCGCGGTGGTCCGCGACCCCGGCGGCGGTGACGGCCTCTTCTGCCCCTGTCATCGCGGCGCGTTCGACGGGGCGGACGGTCGCCCGACCGCGGGTCCGCCCACGCGACGGCTCCCCCGCATCCTCCTCGAGGAGCAGGACGGTGCCGTCTACGCGGTCGGGGTGGAGGTCTGACGTGGAGAACCGATCGCAGGGGCTGCCGCTCTTCACCGCGATCTGCTTCCTCATCGGCACGCTCGTCATCGTGCAGCTCTGGCTGCTGGCCGCGGCGCTCGAGGCGGCGCTGTCGGCCACGCCGCACGTCCTCGTGCCCGCGACGATCGCCTCGGTCGTGCTCCTCGGCGCGAACGCCGGCTTGCTCAAGTACGTCGTCGACTTCGACCGGCGCCTGCGGACGCAGGAGGTGGATCGCGATGGCTGACCCCGGACGCGGCGGGGTGGCAGTCTTCACGCCGGAGGTGACCCGCGGCCTCATCCGGCGGCTCCGGCTCACCCACCTCCTCGGCCGCTTCGACGAGCGGCTCGTGTGGGCGGCCTTCATGCTCGTGAACGGCTTCCTCACGATCGGGCTCCTCGGCGCGGTCGCCGCCCTCTCGCGGACGCCGTTCGTGTTTCCCTCGCTCGGTCCAACGGCGTTCCTCTTCTTCTTCAGCCCGTCGTCACCCAGCGCCACCCCGCGGCACGCCCTCCTCGGGCACGCGATCGGCATCGCCTGCGGGTACGGCTCGCTGGCGCTGTTCGGCCTCACGCAGGCCGGCCCGGCGACCCAGGTCGGCGTCACGATCCCGCGCGTCCTGGCGGCGGCGCTCTCGTTCGCGGCGACGGGCGCGCTCATGGTGCTGCTCCGCGCGGCGCACCCGCCGGCCGGCGCCACGACGCTCCTCATCTCGCTCGGCGCGCTGACGAGGCCGGTGCACCTCGCCATCATCGAGATCGCGGTCGCGGTGCTGGCGCTCCAGGCCATCGCCATCAACCGCCTCGCCGGGCTGGACTATCCGCTCTGGGCGCGCCGCCGGTGCGTGGAGCCTGCGGCCGGCGGGACGCCAGCAAGACGGGGCTGAGCGGCCGGCGCGGTCCGCACCCGGGGGACGGAGGGCGACATGAACCGAGAGACCGGACCCATCTTCCAGTTCCTCGCGGACGATCACGCGCGCCTGGACGCGCTGCTCGGTCAGGCCGTCCGCGCCGGCGGCGAGGTCGAGCTGGACGCGTTCGGCGCCTTCCGGGCGGGGCTCCTGCGCCACATCGCGCTCGAGGAGAAGCTGCTCATCCCGGCCGCGACCGCCGCCCGCGGCGGCGAGCCGCTCCCGTTCGCGCGCAGCCTGCGGGTGGATCACGGTGCGCTGGCGGCGCTGCTGGTCCCGACGCCCGTCCCATCGACCGCGGACGAGATCCGGAAGATCCTCGTGCCCCACAACGCGCTGGAGGAGGGCCCGGGCGGACTCTACGAGGCGTGCGACGCGCTCCTCTCCGCGGCCGAGAAGGAGGCGCTCCTGGAGCGCATGCGGGCGTACCCGCCCGTGCGCGTCGCGCGCTACCACGACGGCCCGCGCGTCTGCCGGACCGCGGAGGAGGCCCTCCGGATCTCCGGCCTCCAGACGGAGGCGCGCCGGCCGAAGGGCTGAAGCCGGACGCAGGCGTGGTCACCCCGGGACCTCCCGGAGCCCCGCCGAGGGAAGCGGGGCTCCGGGGTCGGGGAGGGAGCGCATGCTCCGGATCAGTTCGTGTTGCCCTTCGCGAGCTTGCGCGCGGCCACCTGGGACGCCTCGATGTGGCTCACGCCCTCGTTCATGGCCCGCTGGTGCTCGGTGAAGAACTCGGCCGCCGCGCCATCGCGGCCGCTGCCGCGGCCCATCTCGCCGCGCTGCTGGAGCTCCGCGAGGTCGACGTACCTCGCGCCGTGCTCCCGCTGCTCGCGGTCGGAGGTGGTGGTGGTCGGGGCCGACGTGGCCTGGCCCAGCTGCGCGCGCTGCTGCAGCTCGCCGAGGCCGACGTACGGGGCGGCGTTCGCAAACGTGGGGAGGGCTGCGGCGGCGAGAAGACCGGTGAGGACGTGCTTGCGGAGCTTCATGGGGTACTGCTCCTTTCGCGATGACGTTCGTTCGTCGTTCCCAAGCGATTGCACCGTGCGTGCCGGAGCTGGATCGCGCGACGCGCGCGCATTTCCGGGCCGCTTCCCGGCCTCCCGCGCTCCTGCCCGTGACGCGCGCCATCACCACCGCCGGGCACGTCCCGTGCTCGGCCAGCGTTTCCGCGCGATCCCGGCGGTTCTCGCTCAGCGTGATGGACGGCGTCACGGTGTGATGGATCCGGGAGGGCAGGTGCTCAGGACTGCGCTCGAGCGCCAGCCCCGAGCCGCTCGGAGCGTCACGGGCGGGCGGACGTCGGCGCGGGGCCCGTCGCGCCGTTCAGGAACTCGTCGTCCTCCTGCAGCTCCTTCCACTCGGAGGCGGGGCGCGGGTTCAGGCGCTCCATCTCGTGCAGCTCTGCGGCGGTGAGCGCAGGCAGATGACGGAGGAACGCGACGAGGTGCCAGCTCAGCTCGGAGCGCCCTTCCGCGCCGAACGCCGGCATCCCGGTGAACCGGACGCCGTTCTCGATGATGTAGAAGAGCTCCCCATCCGAGAGGCGCTGCGTCGGAGTCGCCGTCAGGTCAGGAGGACGCGGATAGAGCCCTCGGCCGAACTGGGTCTCCCCCTTTCCATCGTTGCCGTGGCACACGGCGCAGTGGTCCGCGAAGTGCGCCAGCCCACCGGCCACCGCCGCGCTCGTGTCGCCGACCGGGTTTCTCAGCGCGCGATCCGAGGCAGGGATCGCCATGTGACGGATGCGGCGCGCGACGGCGGCCTCGAACGCCGAGGGTTCCGGCCGCGCGGAGATCCCGCCTCGCAGGGCGACGAGCCCGAGCGCCCCGAGCATCGCCGAGGCCAGGACGAGCGAGAGCGCGACCGTGACGACCCAGCGCTTCATGGTTCCGGACCTCCGTGCGTGCGGGACTCCATCGACGGGCCATCCTTGCCCGGCCAGGCTCGCGGGAGCCAGCGTGGTGCGCGCGTGGACCCAAGCGTGAGCGCCCCGGTCGCTCGACGTCCAGGATGGTGTCACCGGATCGATCACGGTGCGGCGACGAGCGGGCGAGGAGGGGCCGCGTTACGCTTCGCGGGAGGAGGTCGAATGCGCGTTGGAACGACTGCGTCCGTGGTGCTCGCGGTGCTGCTGTCCGGCGCCGGCGCCCAGGCGCACGAGGGCGGAGTGGACGCGCGGGGAACGGTGAAGGAGATCACGCCGGACCACCTCGTGCTCGCGAGCACGGCCGGCACCGAGGTCCGCGTGATGCTCGTGGCGAGGACCCGCATCGTCCGTGGCAAGCGGCCCGTCACGGTCGCCGACATCCAGCAGGGGGAGCGCGCGGTCGTTCACGCAGCCCATCGCGGAGGAGCGCTCGAGGCGACCGAGGTGAGGCTGGCCGAGGAGGCGCGCGCGACGCCGAGGTGAGCCGCGGTCGCCTTCAGAGCCGCACCCGCCGCAGCAGCTGGGCGTTGATCGCGACCACGACCGTGCTCGCCGACATCAGGATGGCGCCCACGGCAGGCGCCAGCACGATCCCCCGCGCCGCGAGGACGCCGGCGGCGAGCGGGATGGCGACGACGTTGTAGCCGGCAGCCCAGAAGAGGTTCTGGATCATCTTCCGGTAGGTGACGCGGCTGAGGCGGAGGATCCGGGGGACGTCGCGCGGATCGCTGCGGACGAGGACCACGTCGCCGGCCTCCACGGCCACGTCGGTGCCCGCGCCCATGGCGATCCCGACGTCTGCCGTGACGAGCGCCGGAGCGTCGTTGACGCCGTCGCCGACCATGGCGACCCGTCTTCCGCCGCGCTGCAGCTCCTGGATGACCTCCGCCTTCCGTTCGGGCAGCACCTCGGAGTAGGTGCGCTCGATCCCGAGCTGGCTCGCCACCGCGTCGGCCACGGCGCGGGCATCCCCGGTGAGCATCACGACCTCGACGCCCTCGGATCGCAGCGCCTGGACGGCCTCGCTGGACTCCGGGCGCACCGCGTCCGCCACGGCGAAGGCCGCGTGCACCCGGTCCTCGCCGACGAGGTAGACGACCGCCTGGCCGCGCTCCGCGGCGGCCGCCGCGAAGAGGTCGAGGCTCGGGACGCGCGCCACGTCGTCGCGCCGCAAGAGGTTGGGCCCACCCACGCGCCAGCGGCGCCCATCGACCTCGCCCTCCACCCCGTGGCCAGGGATGGCCTGGAACGCGGCGGCCCTCGGGATCGGGAGCCCACGCTCCCGGGCGCTGCGCACGATCGCGCGGCCGACCGGGTGCTCGGAGCCCGCCTCGACGGCGGCCGCGAGCCGGAGCGCGTCGTCGATCGACAGCGCGCCCGCCGCCTGCGACGCGATCACGCGATGTTCCCCCAGCGTGAGCGTACCGGTCTTGTCGAAGACGACCACCTGCACGCGGCGCGCCTCCTCCAGGCCGCGGCGGTCGCGCACCAGCAGGCCGGCGCGGGCCCCGAGGGTCGTCGAGAGGGCGACCACGAGCGGAACGGCGAGGCCGAGCGCGTGCGGGCAGGCGATGACGAGCACCGCCACGACGCGCTCGACCGTGTAGGCGCCGGACGCTCCGGCCAGCAGCCAGGAGGCCCCCGTGATCGCCGCGGCCGCCAGCGCCGCGATCGTGAGCGCGAAGGCGGCCTGGTCCGCGAGCGCCTGGGCGCGCGACCGCGAGGACTGGGCGGTCTCGACCAGGCGCATGATGCCGGCGAGCACCGTGCCCTGCCCCACCTGGCTGATCTCGATCCGCAGCGCACCCGAGCCGTTCACCGTCCCCGCGATGGCCCGCTCGCCGGGGCGCTTGCGAACGGGGCGGGACTCGCCGGTGATCATCGCCTCGTTCACGTCGCCCTCACCGGACCGGACCACGCCGTCCGCCGGGATGCTCGCCCCCGGGCGCACGAGGACGAGATCTCCCTGGACGAGCTCCGCGACCGGGACCTCCTCCTCGCGCTCCCCCCGGACGCGCGTCGCCGATCGCGGGATGAGCTTCGCGAGCGCGCCGAGGGCCCCGCGCGCCTGGTGGATCGAGCGCATCTCGATCCAGTGGCCGAGGAGCATCACCGTCACCAGGGTCGCGAGCTCCTCCCAGAGCGGCATCCCGGGATATCCGAGCGTCACCGCCGCGCTGAAGACGAACGCGACGGCGATCGCGAGCGCGATGAGCGTCATCATCCCGGGCCTGCGGACCCCGAGCTCGCGCACCGCGCCACGAAGGAACGGGAGGCCGCCGTGGACGAACACCGCCGTGCCCAGCACGGGCGGGAGCCAGGCCGACCCCGGGAACGCAGGTGCGTGCCAGCCGGTGGCCGCCGTGAGCATGTGGCCCCAGACGACCGTCGGGAGGGTCAAGAGCAACGAGACCCAGAACCGGGTCCGGAACATCTCGATGCTGTGCCCCGCGTGCTCGTCGGGCGCGTGGTGGCCGCGGTGCTCGTCCGCGCCCCGCCCGGTCCCAGCCGGCTCCGGGAGCCGTGGGTGGGTGGGATGGCCGGGCGCGGCAGGGGCGGGCGCGGTCTCGGAGGACGATCGTCCGTGGAGGTGGCCCGCGCCGTGCGCGGAGGGCGGAGGAGACTCGAGGCGATCGCTCATGGCTCGATCCTGTCGTTCCGCGCTGTCCCGCGGGCGGCGATGGGTCGAACGCGGGTCTTAGCGGAGAGCGGTTCCGGGGGCGGGACGGGAGGCGCGCGTACTCGCATGGACGCCCAAGAGGGTGGCCCCCCCGGTACTTCCCACCAGCTCGCGGCCGTTCCGGGCGTTGAACGCCCGCGAGCGCCACGAGCCGGGTGACCCAAACGCGCCCGCGGCGCGCCTTTACTCGGCGCGGGTTCGCCCCCGACCATGGGGCCCCCCTGCACGCCCGGCCGCTCGCCGGGCGGGAGACCTCATGCACCCCCGCCGCGCGCTCCTCCTCGCCGCCATCGCCCCGCTCCTCGCCGCCGCGACCTGCCGGTCCCCGGGGAGCGCCGGGATCAACTACCGACCCGCCACGAAGCCCACGCTCGTCAACGTCGGCGGCTGGCGCTGGGCGGCGGACACCGACGAGATCCGCTACACCGGCGGCCTCGGCTTCCAGGTCACGGTGAAGCACACGCTGTTCAACGAGCTCTCGGTGAAGGTCGTCGATGGCGGGGCGGAGGTGGAGGTCCCGCGCGTGGACTCCTGGCCGCCCTCGGGGCCACCGCGGGCGGTCTTCCGCAAGCTCCAGACCCTGAGCACGGACGCCGACCTGATGACCGAGACGGTGGTCCTGCACGTCTTCCCTGCCGCAGCCTTCGCCACTCCGCCCACGCCTCCGCCGGACGGGACCCGGCGCACCTACCGGTTCTACGAGACCACGGCCGATCCTGCCATCACCGGCCCCGCCCGCACGAGCGAGCCTGCCGAGGCGACGCTCGTGGTCTGGCGGCAGGCCTGCGTGGTGCCGCTGTTCGACGTGAGCCCCACGCGCGTGGCGGCGGGCACGCCGGTCACCATCCGCTGGCGCGCCGACGAGTGCAAGAACGTGAAGGTCATGGAGTTCGTCCGGGAGGAGCCCCCCGCCACCGGCGCCACGCCACACGTCGTGGAGGAGAAGACCTTCGTCGATCGACCGTCCGGCAGCCTCTCCGGCACGCTCAACCTGACCGCCGGGGAGCGGACCGCCGCCGTCGGCATCCGCGCCTCCAACGCCACCGGCAGGACCTGGATGGCCACGGTCGATCTGAAGGTGAACCCGGCGGGGCCCTGCCCCGAGAACCAGCCCTACGCCCAGAAGCTGTGGTTCGACTTCTGCGAGACGTGCCTGGGCCGGCCGCCCAACCAGCTCAGCGTCCCCGCCTGCACGCAGGCGAAGGCGCGCGAGTGGGTGCGGCAGTTCCAGCTCGGCACCAATTGCACGGTCGACGACGGCGCCTGCTTCGCGGACGGCTCCGGCGGAGGGTCCCCCGGCGGCTCCTCCTCGGGCGGCGGGTTCTCGCCGGACGGCTGCTGCTGCCGGCCAGGCAGCGATCGCAAGATCTGCAACCCCGGCGAGGCCGAGTGGGCGTGCAAGAACAGCGCGGGCGCGACCTGGACCGAGGGGGCCTGCAAGTAGGTCGGAAATCGCGGCGCGTGAAAAGGGAAGGGCCGGAACCCGTGGTGGAATCCACCGAGAGTTCCGGCCCTTCAGAGTGGCGCGCGAGACGTCTGCGTCGAATTCGTACGGCCCAGGCGAGCACGAGCCTTCACGAACGGCAGCCCGTCAGTCAGGGGGGCGTGGTATCGATTCTCACATCGCACTCGGGTGAGGCGTCGAGAAGTATCCACCCTGATCAAGGTTGTATACACTTCGCTTCATGGCACGACGGGTGTCGGCGAGAGGGCGTGTAGAGCCTAGCCCCGAGCTGCTCACGATCAGCGACGCAGCACAGGTTCTGGGTGTGAGTGAGCAGACGCTACGTCGATGGGACAAGGCAGGAAAGCTTGTTGCGCGTCGTCATCCAATGAACCGATACCGGCTGTACTCGAAAAGCGAGATTCTCGACGTCCAGCGGCGAATTCTCTCCGGCACGGCGCGACCACGATGAAGAGCGACATCCTCAAGTTGCTGCTTCGGTCCCATGCGGATGGGGATGAAACCATGTTCCGCAAGGCAGCGCTTCAGCTCGCCGCGTCTGAGAGTGCGGCTGGTCACGCCCGCATTGCGGAAGAGATCCGGTCAATCATCGCGAAGCTTCCCGCAGCGGGTCCGCGCCGTAGCGGAGCGGTTGTCGATATCGCTCAACCCAGGGGCGACCTTGCGGACATCCTGGAAGGAGGGCATCGCGACGAGCGCTTCCCTCAGATCATCCTCCGGCCCGACGTTCGGGCACTGCTGGAGAGGGTAATCCAGGAGAACCGATCCCGCGGTCGGCTTGAGAGCTTCGGTGTCCAGCCACGCCGACGGCTGCTCTTTCATGGACCTCCCGGATGCGGAAAGACTCTTGCCGCCGCGGTGCTGGCCGGAGAGATGGGCCTTCCGCTGATGACGGTGAGGTTCGACGCGCTTTTCTCACGTTTCCTCGGGGCGACGGCTGTGCAGTTGCGCGCGATCTTCGCGGAGATGCCCCAGCGTCCTGGCGTCTACCTGTTCGATGAGTTCGATGCCGTCGCTAAGGCGCGCGGCGACGCCCAGGACGTCGGCGAGATGAACCGAGTGGTGACGTCGTTCCTTCAGCTCGTCGACGCGGACGTGAGCGGCAGCCTTCTCGTGGCGGCCACCAACCACATCGAGCTACTCGACCGAGCGGTGTTCCGCCGGTTCGACGTGATCGTTGGGTTCGACAAGCCGACGCACGAGCAGATCGCGGAGCTGATTGATCTTCGCCTCGGTCGGTTCGGACTTCCCCGCGAGGTGACATCGAGCCTTGCGGACCGGCTCCAAGGAAGAAGTTTTGCCGACGTTGCCCGCGTGTCGGACGATGCGATCCGGACCATGGCGCTGGCCCATCGAGATGCGCTTCAGCTCAGCGATGTCGAGGGGGCGATCGCCGATCTTCAACGGCGCGACAGGACGAGTCGCCCCTAGCCCATGCCGACTCGGCGCTTTCCGCTGCTTCGCAGCCGAATCACTGGTGTCGACACATACGCCTCCCCGTCTGGCGGGCCTCCAGGCCTGCCGCCACTCCCCCGGCGTAGCCCCAAGAAGCTCCGCGCCGAGCTGCTCGCGCAGCTCACGGCTATCGAAACCAAGGTGGCGCAGCGCCCGGCGGAAGCACGAGATCCGGGCGCGACACGGGAGATCGTCGCCGTCCGCCCCGTCGAAGGCGCGACGCTCACGCCCGAGCAGCTTGACGACGCTCGCGCCGACGTTCGACTTGTCGGCAAGGATCCCGAGACTGGAGTCGTCCTCCTGGACGCGCCTGGCCCTGACCTCGGGTATCTGAGGGCCAAGATCGAAGCGTTCGCTGACGACCATCTCGTCAAGACCAAGACGAAGGACGGCCGCGCCTTCGTCGTACGAGCGAGCGAGCGCGCGGTGGCACCGATCGGTGAGATCGCGCTGTCGCAGCTCGCGGAGCGCGCAGGGGAACGGCTCCGTTCCGAGCGGCTAGCTCCCGAGCGTGCCTGCTGGTTCGAGCTCGGATGTCGAGGGGGGTACCGTCGCCCTCTCGCTGAGACCGTAAGCAGTCGCGAGCAGGTTCGACGACAGGTTCACCGGCTCGGGTGGGTGCAGCACATCGAGGAGTTTGTCGCCGCTGAGCAGGTGTTCTTCTTCGTCCGGCTGACCTCGCAACAGCTTCGGGAATTGATCGACAGCACGGACTGCATCTACGAGGCCGAGATCACTGCTCCGGAGATCCTCGATTGGCGTCTCCTGGCAGATCAGGAGAGGGCGATCCGAGGGTTCAGGTTGATACCACCACCCGCGGGAGCTCCCGCTGTGGTGCTCCTGGACAGCGGCGTCGCGACGCGTCACCCGCTCCTCGAAAAGGCGCTGCTCCCTTCCACGTCGGTCGTCCCTGGGAACAGCTCTCCCGAGGATACGTTCGGCCACGGGACCCGAATGGCGGGCGTAGCCCTCTACGAGGATCTCGGGGCGGCCCTGGAGGCTGGTCAACACGTGGCGCGGCACTGGGTGCAGGGAGCACGCATCCTGGTTCGGGAGGGCGCGGGGACGGCCACCGAGGAGAACCGGCACCTATGGCCTGCGCTCACCGAGCAGGCCGTGAAGTCTGCCGAGGAGATCGATCCAACTTCTCGTCATCGGGCGTTTGTGCTCGCCGTGACGCGGCCGATGGAGGCTCCTGCGCCAACCTTGTGGGCCAACGCTGTCGACCAGATCACGTACCACGACGGGCGAGGACGCCTCGTCGTGGTCGCCGCAGGAAACGCACGGTACGAACGGTGGCTCGCGCTGGCTGAGCAGTACCCGCTGGGCCATTTCGGCGAGAAGATCCATGAACCTGCGCAAGCTGTGAACGCGCTGACGGTCGGCGCGTACACGACACGGACTCGACTGCCGCCCGATCACGACTACGACGAGGCGAAGGTCGTCGCGCTCACCCCGGGAGGAATATCACCGTTCACATCAACCGGCCTGATCGCGTCGGGGTGGGCGATTAAGCCGGACGTAGTCATGGAGGGCGGGAACCTCGCGGTCGCTGGAGACCTGACCGATGGTGAAGTGGACACCCTGGTGGCGCTGACCACCGGGCACAACACCGCAGTCGGTCAGCCGCTCTCGCGGCTCGCGATGACAAGCGAGGCATCCGCTCGCGCAGGGCGGTTCGCAACGGCGGTCTGGAACGCCGACCAGAGCCTTCGGCCCGACACCGTGCGTGGCCTCATCGTGCACTCTGCTTCATGGACGGACGAGATGGTGTCCCAATTCCCGGGGCTGCAGGACCGGCTCATGGCCTGCGGCTACGGTCTCCCCGACTTGGCGCTTGCACGTGAGTGCGCGGTCGACCGCGCGACCATCGTCGTCGAGGACGCGATGCCCAGCGCCGTGCTCGAGGAGGTCCCGAAGAAGAAGCCGCCGAAGCGTAAGACGACGAAAACGACGGAGCCGAGGGTCCGGCGGAAGGTGAAGCTCTATGAGATCCCGATTCCGGATCGCCTGCCCGGTGGAGAGGACCCCGAGGTCGAGCTCCGTGTCACGCTGTCGTTCTTCGCCGAACCGAACTCCTTCCGGCGTCGCACGACCTACGGCTTGGAGCTCAAATGGGACATGCAGGGCCCCCAGGAGTCCCCCGACGAGTTCTTCGAGCGAGTGAACGAGCTGCACCGTCCGGAAGTCAAAAAGGGCAGGCGCAGGCGCACGAGTCGGTCCCGCGGGTTCGACTGGAGCATTGGCATCCTGCTGCGGAGCCGGGGGACGGTTCAGAGCGATCGCTGGCGGGGTCCGTTCTCCCAGCTCGCGGGCAACAAGTACGTTGCCGTCCTGCCCGTGTTGGGCTGGTGGGATCAGAGGCGTGAGTTGAGGACCGAGTCGATGCCGTTCTCCCTGCTCGTCACGATTCGGGGTCCGGACGTCTACGGGGCCATAAAGCCCCTCGTTGACCTCCAAGTCACTCAGCCGGTCGAGGTCTAGGCGGGGTCCGGGGCGTGGCGGAGCGAGAGCGAGACCGGTACGAGCGCTCGCTGGCGGCGGCGCGTGGGCGCGATCGGTCTCCCGCAGGCGGTCCGCCTCCTGATCGGTACGACGCCCATCGACATGCAGAAGTCCATCGACGACGCCTACTCGGGCCACCTGCTCATCTTCGTGTCGCGGCGGTGTGACCGGCGAAGATCCTGGCCTGGGAGAAGCCTACAGGCGGCTCGAGCGCGGCCAGTTCAAGCGGCCGCACATGGACCCGTCCACGATGGCCGTCGAGATCGACGCCACGCAGCTTGCGATGCTGCTCGACGGGACCGACTTCGGCGGTGTCCGGCGCCCGACCACTGGAAGCCCCCATCCCAGAAGGATCCTCCGGGCCGTCCCCCCCATGGATAAGCCGATCTCACCGTGATCTGCCGTCGTCAGTGAGGGCGGAAGATCATCGCTGTGCGTGGCGCGAGCGGGAGGAGGCTCTCGATGTCGAGCTCGCCCAACTGAGCGCCGAGCACGCCGAGACCGTGGACCGGTTCACGCCGTAGCCATATGCGCCCATTCAAGTTGCCAGCGTGAACACGACTTCTGCCCTCACTGGCGGCGCACGACCGCCGAGGACACTGCAGTGTTGGCTCTTCGGGGATGGCGCGAGCGATGCCAGGCGAACTCGGCGCGAGCTGGCCGTGGACATCTCCCGCGGGGTGGGGGCGGGAGACGAAAAAGCCCCGACCCTGGAAGTGCAGCCAGGATCGGGGCTTCGGGAGCGCGCGATACAGGATTCGAACCTGTGGCCTTCGGCTCCGGAGGCCGACGCTCTATCCAGCTGAGCTAATCGCGCTCGCGGGGGCCGTATGTAGTTCACACCCCCCCGAAACGCAAGGAGGTTCCCCGGGCCCTGCCGCCGCGCCCCACAGTTCCCGACCCGCGATCGCTGCGCAGAATCGAGGGGGCGGGCGGCCGAGGGCGAGTGTCACCTCGCCGGGGGACCCGATTCTTGACCCCCGGCGGCGCAGGCTGCTACGAATGAAGTGGTTCCGGGCAGTTTCGCGCTTTTCTGCCTGCCACCCGAGGGACGAATGGCTATCCGGGCTATCGCTGTCGAAGACGACGAGGCCGTCGCCAAGCTCATCGCCCAGGTCCTCACGTCCTACGGCGTGGAGGTCTGCGGCACGGCCGGCACGGGCGAGGACGGCGTCGCGCTCGCCCGCCGCGAGCGGCCGGACATCGCGCTCGTCGATCTCGGCCTGCCCAAGATGAGCGGCGAGGACGTCATCGCCACGATCCGCCAGGAGCTGCCCAAGACCGCGTGCATCGCGCTCACCGCGGTGGACATCCCGGCGCGCGTGCTCGCCGCGATGCGGGCGGGTGCCTCCGGCTACATCCTCAAGCCGTTCCACGCCGCCGATCTCACCAAGGCGGTCGAGGACGTGATCTCCGGCGAGGCCGCGCCGATCAGCCCGCGCGCGGCGAAGGTGCTGCTCGCCGAGCTGCGCGGCGATCCGCCGGATCAGAAGGCCAAGGACGGTCCGGCGCTCTCCAAGCGCGAGCTCGAGGTGCTCCAGCTCCTCGTCCACGGCCACACGTACGCGGACGTCGCCCAGGCGCTCGGGATCGCCGAAGGCACGGTCCAGACCTACGTGAAGCGCATCTACGAGAAGATGGACGTCTCGACCAAGGCCGAGGCGGCCCTCCTGGCGGTCGCTCGCGGGCTCGTGAAGCCGTAGCCGAACGCGTCAACACAGCAATCTCGCGAGCATCCATGGCGCTCCGCCCCTAAGGGTGGTGTGCCCTCGAGCGCGAGGCATCACGCCCGGGTACATCCGAGTCCCGGCGCTCCTTGACTTCGGGGGGTCCACCCCTATAATGAGGCCCCTTTTTCGGGCCGAGACGTAGTCCAAATGCGCGTCAATATTGACGAAATCAAGGAAGCCGGCCTCCGGCGCTCGTGGGATCTCACCCGCGAGACGACGGACGAGATGGTCGCCGGCGACCAGGCGGGATACCGGGCTCGCGGCCCGTTCCACGTCGACGCCCACCTCCAGAAGATCGAGCGGCGGGTCCGGGTCGATGCGCACGGGAAGGCCGAGCTGACGGTGCCTTGCGGGCGCTGCCTCGGGCCCGTCTCGATCGACCTGCCGGTCGACTTCGAGCTGACGCTCGTGCCCCGCGAGGAGTACGAGGAGGCGCGCCGCGCCGGCCGCGACGACAACACCGGCCCGGTCGCCGGCACGTTCGATCCCGAGGCCGCGGAGGAGGACGTGTACACGGGCAAGGTGATCGACCTCGATCCCCTCGTCCGCGAGCAGCTCGTCCTCTCGCTGCCGGCGTATCCGGTCTGCCGCGACGACTGCAAGGGCCTCTGCACCGTCTGTGGAACGAACCTCAACGAGCGGGACTGCGGCTGCGACCGCCACGTCCCCGACCCGCGCTGGGCGGGGCTGAAGAACCTCAAGCTGCAGTAGAGTGAGCGGCCTTTCCGCTCGACAAGGAGTCGGTCGTGGGTCTTCCGAAGAAGAGGACGAGCAGCATGCGCCGGAACCGGCGCCGCGCTGCCAACTTCAAGCTGAAGCCGGTCAACGTGGTGAAGTGCCCGAAGTGCAAGGAGCCCGTGCTCCCGCACCGCGCGTGCCCCGCCTGCGGGTCGTACAAGGGCGAGCAGGTCACCGAGGCCAGCAGCTAGCAACAAGGCCGTTCGCTCCTGATGCCCGAGACGATCGCGCCGGTGGCCGTGGATGCCATGGGGGGTGACAACGCCCCCGCCGCGATCGTGCAGGGTGCAGTTAACGCAGCGCGCAACGGAACCCCGGTGCTGCTCGTCGGCGCCGAGGACGTGGTGCGCGCGGAGCTCGCGCGCCTGCGTGTCGGCGCCGGGCTGCCGCTCGAGGTTCACCATGCGGCCGAGGCGGTCGAGATGCACGACCACCCGGTGCAGGCGATGCGGCGCAAGAAGGACAACTCCATCCGCCTCTGCTTCGAGCTCGTGAAGGCGGGCCGGGCCTCGGCGATGGTGTCGGCGGGCAACTCGGGCGCGGTGATGGCGGGCGCCATCTTCGTGCTCGGCCGCCCCGAGGGCGTCGAGCGGCCGGCGATCATCTCCGCCCTCCCGGCGCCCAACTCGCCCATCCTCCTCGACATGGGCGCGGTGGTGGACTGCAAGCCGATCCACCTCGTGCAGTTCGCGCTCATGGGCGAGGTGTACGCCCGGCGCGTGCTCGGGAAGGCCCGGCCGCGCGTGGCGATCCTCGCGAACGGCGAGGAGGAGTCGAAGGGCACCGAGCTCACCCGGCTCGCCGCGGCGGCCCTGCGCCGCTCGCGCATCGACTTCGTCGGCTACGCCGAGGGGCGCGACCTCCTCACCGGCGAGTTCGACGTCATCGCCACGGACGGCTTCACCGGCAACGTCGCCCTGAAGACGATGGAGGGCACCGCCCGCGTCGTCGCCGAGGGCGTGCGGCGCGCCCTCACGAGCTCGCTCCCGGCGAAGCTCGGCGGGCTGCTCGCGGGCCGCGCGCTGCAGCGGATGAAGCGGGAGATCGACTGGCGCGAGGTGGGCGGCGCGCCGCTCGTCGGCGTGTCCGGAGTCGGCTTCATCAGCCACGGCCGCTCCGACGCGCTCGCCATCGAGAACGCCGTCCGTCGCGCGCACGCCGCGGCGGGCACCCACTTCACGGACGAGATCGCGGCGGCGGTCGCCCCCGCGGCGGCGCTCCTCGCGGAGTCGGAGGCCGAGGCATCTGCCGGGCGGCCTCCTGCCGCGTCACCCACGGGCCCGTCTTCGACGGACCCGACCGCTCCGCGCCCTCCGGCGCGGGCGGACGCCTGAAAGAGGAACCAAGAGAGATGCGATCCCTCATCGCCGGCACCGGCTCCTACGCGCCCGAGAAGATCCTGACGAACGCGGATCTCGAGAAGATGGTCGAGACCAGCGATCAGTGGATCGTCGAGCGCACCGGGATCCGCGAGCGCCACGTCGCGGCGCCCGAGCAGGCGACGAGCGATCTCGCCCTCGTCGCGGCCCAGCGCGCCCTCGAGGACGCGGGCCTCGCGGCGGCGGACGTGGAGATGATCGTCGTCGGGACCATCACCCCCGACTACCCGTGGCCCTCGGCCGCGGCGGTCCTCCAGGGCAAGCTCGGCAACAAGAAGGCCTTCGTGTTCGACGTGTCCGCCGCCTGCGCGGGGTCGATCTACGCCATGGCGATCGCCGACCGGTTCATCGCGAGCGGCGCGGTCAAGAACGCGCTCGTCGTCGGCGTGGAGACCATCTCGCGGGTGACGGACTGGACCGACCGGAACACCTGCATCCTGTTCGGCGACGGCGCCGGCGCGATGGTGCTGCGGCCCACCGACGATCCGCGCCGGGGCGTCCTCACGACGCGCCTCCACGCGGACGGCTCCCTCGTGCCGATCCTCTACCAGCCCGGTGGCGGCTCGCGGGACCCGATCTCCGAGAAGGTGGTCCGCGAGCGCTCGCACTTCGTGAAGATGAACGGCCGCGAGGTGTTCAAGGTGGCGGTGCGCGCGCTCGAGGAGGCGAGCCGGGAGGTCCTCGCGGCGGAGCACCTCACGCCGGGGGACGTCACCTACGTGATCGCGCACCAGGCCAACCGGCGCATCCTCGACGCGACGCTCACGCGGCTCGGGGTCCCGGCGGAGAAGTGCTGGATGAACCTCGAGAAGTACGGCAACACCTCCTCGGCCAGCCTGCCGATGACGCTCGACGAGGCGAACCGCGCCGGCTGGTTCAAGCCGGGCGACATCATCCTCATGATGGCCATCGGCGGCGGCATGGCCTGGGGCGCCAGCGTGGTCCGCTGGTAGGGAGACGGGACAGGGACAATGGGAAAGCTCGCATTCATCTTCCCCGGCCAGGGCTCGCAGGCCGTGGGCATGGGCAAGGACCTCCACGACGGGTTCCCCGAGGCGCGCGCGGTCTTCGAGGCCGTGGACGCGGCGCTCGGGGAGAAGCTCTCGACGCTCTGCTTCGAGGGGCCCGAGGACCGGCAGAAGCTCACCGCCAACACGCAGCCCTGCATCCTCACCGTGTCGGCCGCGGCCGCGGCGGTGCTCGCGAAGGCGGGCGTCCGGCCCGACCTCGTCGCCGGCCACTCGCTGGGGGAGTACTCGGCGCTGGTCGCCGCGGGGGCCTGCACGGCCGCCGAGGCGGCGCGCGCGGTCCGCGCCCGCGGGACCTTCATGCAGGAGGCGGTGCCGGCCGGGCAGGGCGCGATGAGCGCGGTGCTCGGGCTCGATCCGGCGAAGGTGCAGGAGATCTGCGCCGCGGTCGCCGCCGAGACGGGCCAGGTGGTCGCGCCCGCGAACTTCAACGAGCCGTCGCAGACCGTGATCGCGGGCGCGGCGGGGGCGGTCGAGAAGGCCGGCGCGAAGCTCAAGGAGGCGGGCGCGAAGCGCGTCCTCCCGCTCCCGGTGTCCGCCCCCTTCCACTCGGCGCTCATGGAGCCGGTGAAGGCGCGGCTCGAGCCGGTGCTCCGGGCCGTCGCCTGGCAGGCGCCCGCCTGCCCGGTCGTCACGAACGTCGAGGCGGCGCCCAACGCCGACGCGGCGCGCATCGTCCCGCTCCTCGTGGAGCAGGTGACCGCGCCGGTGCGGTGGATCGGCTGCGTCGAGCGGCTCGTCCGCGAGGGCGTGACGCGGATGGTCGAGGTCGGCCCCAGGACGGTCCTCTCCGGGATGGTCCGCCGCATCGACAAGAGCGTCGAGGTGTGGAACGTGGAGGACCGCGCCTCGCTGGAGAAGACCCTCGCTGCGCTCCGGGCGTAGGCCGGAAGGAGAGACGACGTGTTCGACTTCCAGGGAAAGGTCGCCCTCGTCACCGGCGCCTCGCGGGGCATCGGCCGGGCGGTGGCGGTGACGCTCGCGAAGGGCGGGGCGAGCGTCGCCCTCAACTACGCGGGCAACGAGGCGGCCGCCGCCGAGGCGCTGAAGCTCGTCCAGGAGGCGGGCGCGCCCCGGGCGCAGCTCTTCAAGTTCGACGTCGGCGACCCGGCGGCGTGCAACGCGGCCGTCGAGGAGCTCGTCGGCGCGTGGGGCGGGCTGCACGTGCTCGTCAACAACGCCGGCATCGCGCTCGACCAGCTCGTCATGCGCATCAAGGACGAGGACTGGAGCCGCCAGCTCCAGGTGAACCTCACCGGCGCCTTCAACCTCACCCGCGCGGTGGCCCGGCCCATGATGAAGCAGCGGGGCGGCGCCATCGTGAACGTCACCTCGGTCGTCGCGGAGATGGGGAACCCCGGCCAGTCGGCGTACGCCGCCACCAAGGCCGGCCTCATCGGCCTCACCAAGTCGGTGGCCCGGGAGCTCGCCTCGCGCGGCGTCCGCGTGAACGCGGTCGCGCCGGGCTACGTGGACACGGACATGACCCAGGCGCTGCCCGAGGCGGCGCGGACCAAGCTGCAGGAGTTGATCCCGCTCGCGCGGATCGGGTCGGCCCAGGAGATGGCCGACGCGGTGGCGTTCCTCGCGAGCGATCGAGCGTCGTACGTGACCGGCGAGGTGCTGCGGGTCAACGGCGGGATGTACATGTAGCCGCGGGATCCCCTGCGGCCGGAACCACAACGGAGGAGCGCAGCCATGTCGGCAACCATCGAGCAGAAGGTCAAGAACATCATCGCGGATCAGCTGGGCGTGGGCGAGGAGGAGATCAAGGCGACCTCGAGCTTCATCGAGGACCTCGGCGCCGACTCGCTCGACATCGTCGAGCTCGTCATGGCCATGGAGGAGGAGTTCGAGGTCGAGATCCCGGACGAGGAGGCGGAGAACATCAAGACCGTCCAGGACGCGGTGAACTACATCACGACCCACAAGAAGTAGCCGCCGGATCCCCCCGGGCAGGCGGGGCCCGCCTCGCCGCCAGGGGAGATCGGCCGTGCCGTCCCGCTCGGTCGGAGCACGAGCGGTCGTCGTCCTTTTCTCTCGAACGAGGTGTGAAGCGATGAGCAGGCGTCGCGTGGTGGTGACGGGGCTGGGGCTGGTCACGCCCGTGGGCATCGGGGTCGAGGAGACCTGGGGCTCCCTCGTCTCGGGGCAGAGCGGGATCGGGCCGATCACGCAGTTCGACGCCTCCACCTTCCCCAGCCGCATCGCGGGCGAGGTGAAGGGCTTCGATCCCGAGAAGTGGATGGAGAAGAAGGAGGCCCGCCGGAACGATCGCTTCATCCACTTCGCGATGGCCGCGGCGGACATGGCGATGAAGGACTCCGGCCTCGACATGTCGAAGGAGGACCCGGAGCGCGCCGGCGCCATCATCGGCTCCGGCCTCGGCGGCCTCGCGACGATCGAGGACTCGCACAAGACCTACCTCGAGAAGGGCGTGAAGCGGATCAGCCCGTTCTTCGTCCCGAGCCTCATCATCAACCTGGCCCCCGGGCAGATCACGCTCCGCTACGGGATGAAGGGCCCGAGCTTCTCCACCGTCTCGGCCTGCGCCACGGGCAACCACTCGATCGGCGACGCGATGCTGTACATCGAGCGCGGCACGGCCGACGTCATGATCGCCGGCGGCGCCGAGGCCACCATCACGCCGCTGGGCACGGGCGGGTTCTGCGCCGCCCGCGCGCTCTCCGAGCGGAACGACGCGCCCGCGAAGGCCAGCCGCCCGTTCGACAAGGGGCGCGACGGCTTCGTGCCGGGCGAGGGCGCAGGCCTCCTCGTGCTCGAGGAGTACGAGCACGCCAGGCGCCGCGGCGCGCGGATCTACGCGGAGCTCGTCGGCTACGGCGCGTCGAGCGACGCGTACCACATCACCTCTCCGGCGCCGGAGGGCGAGGGCGGGCAGCGGGCGATGCGGATGGCGCTCCGGGACGCGGGCCTCGCGCCCGAGGCGGTGGGGTACGTCAACGCCCACGGCACCTCGACGCCCGCCGGCGACGTGGCCGAGTCGCAGGCCATCAACCGGGTCTTCGGCGCGCACGCGCAGGGCGGGCTCATGGTCTCGTCCACGAAGTCGATGATCGGCCACCTGCTCGGCGGGGCCGGCGGCGCGGAGGCCGTCGTCACCGTGCTCTCGATCGCGCGCGGCGTCCTCCACCCGACGATCAACGTCGAGGAGCAGGATCCCGAGTGCGCCCTGGACGTCATCCCGAACCAGGCGCGCGAGGTGCGGGTGCAGGCGGCGATGTCGAACTCGTTCGGGTTCGGCGGGACCAACGCGGTGCTGGTGTTCAAGCGGGTGTGAGGATCGGTTCACGGTTCACGGTCGACAGAGAACCGAAAACCGAGAACTGACAACTGAGAACTGAGAACTGTGAACTGAGAACTGTGAACTGACATGGCGGACAAGCTCATGGCCAGCTCGGATCACGCGGGCATCGCGCTGCGCGGCGTCGCGGTGCGCGCCGCGGCGGCCGCGGGCTTCGAGGTGGAGGAGCGGGGTCCGGGGCCGGGCGAGCGCGCGGAGTATCCGGCCGAGGCGCGCCGCGTGGCCGAGGCGGTCGCGGCCGGGGAGGCCCGGTTCGGGATCCTGGTGTGCGGCACCGGCATCGGCATGTCGATCGCGGCGAACAAGGTCCGCGGCGTACGGGCCGCGGTCTGCACGACCGAGTACGAGGCCCGGATGGCGCGGGCGCACAACGACGCGAACGTCCTCTGCCTCGGGGAGCGGGTCCTCGGCGCCGGCGTCGGCGAGGGCATCGTGCGCGCCTTCCTGGAGACGGCCTTCGAGGGGGGCCGGCACGCCGAGCGCGTCCGGCGCATCGAGGGGACGTAAGCGCGCAGGTCGGGCCGCGGCGACCCGGGGCGGAGCCCTGGTGAGCCATTCCGCTCGTTGCCGCGCTTCGTCCGGAGAGGTATGAAACGCCTCTTCGGAAGGAGCCCTCCATGATGCCTACCCAGCCGCTGGCCGACTCGGACCCCCAGATCGCGCTCCTCCTGCGCGAGGAGACCCGCCGCCAGGCGGAGGGTCTCGAGCTCATCGCCAGCGAGAACTTCGTCTCGCCCGCGGTGCTCGAGGCGGTCGGCTCGACGCTCACGAACAAGTACGCGGAGGGCTACCCGGGCAAGCGGTACTACGGCGGGTGCGAGGTCGTGGACCAGGTGGAGCAGCTCGCCATCGACCGGGCGAAGCAGCTCTTCGGCGCGGAGCACGCGAACGTGCAGCCGCACTCCGGGTCGCAGGCAAACATGGCCGCCTACTTCGCGCTCGGCCAGCCCGGCGACACGATCCTGGCGATGAGCCTCAACTTCGGCGGCCACCTCACGCACGGCTCCAAGGTCAACTTCTCCGGCAAGCTCTTCAACATCGTGCCCTACGGCCTTCGCCAGTCCGACGAGACGGTGGACATGGACGAGGTCGCGAAGCTCGCCCGCGAGCACAAGCCGAAGATCCTGATGGTCGGGGCGAGCGCCTACCCGCGCACCCTCCACTTCGACCAGTTCGCCCAGATCGCGCGCGAGGTCGGCGCGGCGATGGTCGTGGACATGGCGCACATCGCCGGCCTCGTCGCCGGCGGGCTGCACCCGTCGCCGGTGCCGTTCTCGGAGATCGTCACGACGACGACCCACAAGACGCTGCGCGGGCCGCGCGGCGGCCTCCTCCTCTGCCGCGAGGCGCACGCGAAGACGCTCAACTCGCAGATCTTCCCCGGCATCCAGGGCGGGCCGCTCGAGCACGTCATCGCCGGCAAGGCGGTCGCGCTCGGCGAGGCGCTCCGGCCCGGGTTCAAGGACTACGCGCGGCGCGTCGTCGAGAACGCGCAGGTGCTCGCCGAGGGGCTCAAGGCCGCGGGCCTGCGGCTCGTCTCGGGCGGCACCGACAACCACCTGATGCTCGTCGACCTCCGGCCGAAGAAGCTCACCGGCAAGGCCGCGGAGGACGCGCTCGGCGCGGCCGGGATCACCGTCAACAAGAACATGATCCCCTGGGATCCGGAGAAGCCGACCCAGACCTCCGGCGTCCGCGTCGGCACGCCGGCGCTCACCACCCGCGGCATGGGCGCGCGCGAGATGACCCTCGTCGCGGCCCTCATCGGCCGGGTGCTCGACGCCCCCGCCGACGGGGCCGTCCTGGCCCGCGTGCGCGCCGAGGTGAAGGAGCTCTGCTCGCACTTCCCGATGTACGCGGAGAAGCAGTAGTCAGTCGTCGGTGGTCAGTGGTCAGTGGTCAGGACCGCTGAACGGGCGACTGACAACCGACAACTGATCACCGACAACTGCCTTATGCGCTGCCCCTTCTGCGGACACCTCGAGGATCGCGTCGTCGACTCCCGCGAGGCGCAGGAGGGGCAGGTCACGCGCCGGCGGCGGGAGTGCCTGGGCTGCAAGGGCCGGTTCACGACGTACGAGCGCATCGAGGAGATCCTCCCGCAGGTGGTGAAGAAGGACGGGCGGCGCGAGGCGTTCGATCGCCGGAAGATCGTGGACGGCGTGGGCATCGCCTGCCAGAAGCGGCCCGTCTCGGCGGAGCAGATCGAGGCGCTCGTCACGGGGGTGGAGCGGGAGCTCGCCGAGCTCGGCGAGCGCGAGATCAAGACCGCGGCGATCGGCGAGTCGGTGATGCGCCGGCTCCGCGCGCTCGACGAGGTGGCCTACGTCCGCTTCGCGTCGGTGTACCGCGCGTTCCGCGACGTCGGCGAGTTCATGACCGAGCTCGAGCGGCTCGCCCGGAAGAACAGCATCGGCGGCGGCGGGGAGCCGGGCGCGTGAGGGCACAGCACTCCGTCCGCCCCGAGCGCAGGGCCCGCGCGGCGGGCCCGGTGTCGACGGGCGCTCCGGACGCCGCGCCCTTCATGCGCGAGGCGATCGAGGCGGCGCGCCGCGGGCTGGGCCGGACGAGCCCGAACCCGGCGGTCGGCGCCGTGGTCGTCCAGGCGGGGCGGATCGTCGGGCGCGGGCACCACGCGCGCGCCGGCGCCCCGCACGCCGAGGTGGTGGCGCTCCGCGCCGCCGGGGCGGCCGCCCGCGGCGCCGACCTCTACACGACGCTCGAGCCCTGCGACCACTACGGGCGGACGCCGCCGTGCTCGCGGGCGATCCTCGAGGCCGGCGTCGCCCGGGTCTTCGTCGGCTCGCGGGATCCGAACCCGCTCGTCCACGGCCGCGGCGTGGCGCGCCTGCGGCGGAGCGGCGTCGAGGTGGTGGGCGGCGTGCTCGAGGCCGAGTGCGACCGCCTCAACGCGCCCTGGTTCACGTTCATCACGACCGGGCGCCCGCACGTGACGCTCAAGGCCGCGGTCACGCTCGACGGGCGGATCGCGACCCGCACCGGCGACGCGCGGTGGGTGACGGGCCCGGAGGCGCGCGCCTGGGTCCACCGGCTGCGCGACCGCGTGGACGCGGTGCTGGTCGGGGCGGGCACGGCGCGCGCGGACGACCCGGCGCTCACGACCCGGCTGCCCGGCGGTCGCGGCCGCGATCCGGTGCGGGTGGTGCTCGACACCGACCTCCGCCTCCCGCCCCGCCTGCGGCTGTTCACCGAGCGGTCGGACGCCCCCACGCTGGTGGCGCACGCCGCCCCGCGCGCCCGCAAGCTCGGCCGGGCGGAGCTCGTCGCCTGCCGGCGCGGCCCCGGCGGCGTCGCGCTGGAGGATCTGCTCGCGAAGCTCGCCGGGCGTGGCGTCACGCACCTCCTCGTGGAGGGCGGCGCGGCCGTTCACGCGCGGTTCCTGGACGAGGGGCTCGTCGACGAGGTGGCGATCCTCGTCGCCCCCAAGCTCCTCGGCGCCGACGGGGTCCCGCTCCTCGGGCGCCCCGGGCCGGCGCGGATGGCGGACGCGCTCCGGCTCTCCGACGTCGCCATCGAGCGGCTCGGCGACGACGTGCTCGTGACGGGCCGCGTCCCGCGGCCGCGCACACGGCGCCGGTTGGCGAAGCGCCGCACTCGGGGCTAGGATCCGCCGCGACCATGTTCACCGGCCTCGTCTCCGACATCGGCGTGGTGGAGCGCATCGCCCCGCGGCAGGGCGGGGCGCGGCTCACGCTGCGTCCGGGCCGGCTCGACGTCGCCGGCCTCGCGCTGGGAGAGAGCGTGGCCTGCGCGGGCGCGTGCCTCTCGGTGGTGGAGCGCGGCGGCGGGCTGGTCTCGTTCGAGGCGGTGCCCGAGACGCTCGCGCGGACGACGCTCGGCGGCTGGCGGCCGGGGACGCGGGTGAACCTCGAGCGCGCGCTCGCCCTGGGCGACCGGCTCGGCGGCCACCTGGTCCAGGGCCACGTGGACGCCGTCGGCGAGGTCCTCGCGCGCGCGCCGGAGGGGCAGGGGGCGCGGCTCACGGTCCGGCTCCCGGAGGCGATCGCGCCGCTCGTGGTCGAGAAGGGCTCGATCGCGGTGGACGGCGTCTCGCTCACGGTCGCGGCGCTCGGCCCGGACCGGTTCGAGGTGGCGCTCATCCCCGACACGCTCGAACGCACCACGCTCGGCGACGCCGGGCCCGGCACGCGGGTGAACCTGGAGGCGGACCTCGTGGCCCGCCACGTCGCGCGGCTCGTCGCCGCCTCGGGCGCGGCGAAGGGCATCTCGGCCGCCGACCTCGCGCGGTGGGGCTACGGGGAGGTCGGGCGGTGAACGCGCGGCCGGGCGAGAGCGCCGCGGTGGCGCGCGTCGAGCAGGCGCTGGCGGCGTTCCGCGCCGGCAAGATGGTGATCCTCACCGACGACGAGGGCCGGGAGAACGAGGGCGACCTGTGCCTCGCCGCGGAGAAGGTCACCCCGGCGGCCATCAGCTTCATGGCCACGCACGGCCGGGGGCTCATCTGCCTCTCGCTCACCGAGGAGAAGGTGCGGGCGCTGCGCCTGCCGCTCATGGTGGAGGAGAACTCGAACACCTCGTCCTTCGGGACGGCGTTCACCGTCTCCATCGAGGCGCGCCAGGGCGTGACGACGGGCATCAGCGCGAAGGATCGCGCCCACACCATCCTCACCGCCGTGCGCGACGACTGCCGCCCCGAGGACCTGGCGCGGCCGGGGCACGTCTTCCCGCTGCGCGCGCGGAAGGGTGGGGTGCTGGTGCGCGCCGGGCAGACGGAGGGCTCGGTCGATCTCGCGCGGCTGGCGGGGCTCACGCCCGCCGCGGTGATCTGCGAGGTGATGAACGAGGACGGCACGATGGCGCGCCGCCCCGAGCTCGAGGAGCTCGCGGGGGCCCACGGCCTGCCGCTCCTCTCGGTCGCGGATCTCATCGCCTACCGCATGCTCAAGGACGTGCTGGTGCGGCGGGCCGCCGAGGCGCCGTTGCCCACCGCGTACGGCAGCTTCCGCGCCGTGGCGTACGAGAACGACGTGGACGCGCACCAGCACGTCGCGCTCGTGAAGGGGCGCTGGCGCGAGAACGAGGCGGTCCTGGTGCGCGTCCACTCGAAGTGCCTCACCGGCGACGTCTTCGGCAGCGACCGCTGCGACTGCGGCCCCCAGCTCCACGCCGCGCTCCGCCAGATCGAGAAGGCCGGGAAGGGCGTGCTGCTCTACCTGGATCAGGAGGGCCGGGGGATCGGCCTCGTGAACAAGCTCAAGGCCTACGTCCTGCAGGACGAGGGGTACGACACCCTGGAGGCGAACGTCCGCCTGGGGTTCAAGCCGGACCTCCGGGATTACGGGATCGGGGCGCAGATCCTCCGCGATCTCGGCGTGCGCCGGATGCGCCTGCTGACGAACAATCCCAAGAAGATCGTCGGGCTCGAGGGCTACGGGCTGCAGGTCGTCGAGCGGGTCCCGCTGGAGATGGCACCGACCGAGAAGAACCGCGCGTACCTCGCGACGAAGCGCGATCGGATGGGGCACCTGCTCACGCTGGCGCCGCCGGCGCGCGCCCGGAAGGTACGTGGGGTGGGGGACCCTGCGAAGCAGGGGGAGGGGCGGCCTTCGACTCCGGGCCCGCTACGCGGGCCCTACGCTCAGGCCGAGCGGGAGATGGGAAAGGCGCAGCCGCGCGCAGCCGCGAAGCGGCGAGCACGGCGCAGGGTCCCGCGCAGCCCCGGGGGACGCGACAGCGTTCCCGGTCGGAATGGCGGGGGCCCCGGCGCCAAGCCGGCGGGGCGGGGCGGCACGCCCCGTAGAAAGGACAGACGATGAACGTCTACGAGGGCAACCTCATCGGCACCGGGCTCAAGGCCGCCCTGGTGGTGTCGCGCTTCAACTCGCTCGTCACCGGCCAGCTCGAGGCGGGCGCGCTGGACGCGCTCCGCCGCCACGGCCTGAAGGACGCCGACCTCGACGTCTTCCGCTGCCCGGGGACGTTCGAGCTCCCGCCGCTGCTCTCGCGCGTGGCGGCGAGCGGCCGGTACGATCTCGTCCTCGCGCTCGGCGCGGTGATCCGCGGGGGGACGCCCCACTTCGACTACGTGGCCGCGGAGGCGACGAAGGGCGTCGCCCACGTCTCGCTCGCGGCCCCCTGCGCCGTGAGCCTGGGGATCCTCACCTGCGATACGATGGAGCAGGCGCTCGAGCGGGCCGGGGTGAAGGCCGGCAACAAGGGCGCCGAGGCGGCGGTCGCCGCCATCGAGCAGGCAAACGTGCTGCGCGAGGCGGGACGCCTCCCGCGGCGGACGGAGTGACCTTGACCGCACGGCGTACCCGAGCCAGGGAGCGGGCGCTCCAGGCGCTCTACCAGATCGACGTGGCGGCCGAGGGCATCGACGACGCCCTGGCCGCCTTCTGGCGGAGCTTCGAGCCCGTGGAGCGAGAGGTGCAGGAGCTCGCCGAGGCGCTCGTCCGCGGCGTCGCGGCCCACCGCCGCGAGGTGGACGACGCCATCGAGAACGCCTCGGCCCACTGGCGCCTCGACCGCATGGCGCGCGTGGACCGCAACGTCCTGCGCCTCGCCGTGTACGAGCTCCTGCGCACGGACGTGCCGGTGAAGGTCGTCATCAACGAGGCCATCGAGCTGGGGAAGAAGTTCGGCTCCGAGAGCTCGGGCGCGTTCGTGAACGGGGTCCTGGACAAGATCGCGGCCGGTCTGGCGCCGGCGCGGAGGAACGCGTAGAAGATCGGGCTCGGGCCCGGGCTCCGGGCTCGTGGACGGGGGGGACGGGAGACCCGGTGGCGCTCAAGATCGAGGTGGCAGAGCTGGGGCTAGCGGCGATCGACGCGCTGGACGTGGACGCGCTGGCGGTCTTCGTCGGCCCGGAGCGGCCGCTCCAGGGCTTCGCGGGCTTCGTGGACTGGCGGATGTGCGGCGCCGTCTCCCGCGCGATCCGGAACGGCCTGTTCCAGGGCGGGGCCGAGGAGGCGCTCCTCCTCCCGTCCGGCGGGCGGGTCCACGCGGGCCGCATCTTCTGCTTCGGGCTGCCGGAGGTGCCGCTGCAGGCGGACGCCTTCCTGCGCGCCGCTCGCCAGGCGTGCGAGGCCGTCGCCCGCGCCGGGAGCGAGTCCTTCGCCATCGCCATGCCCCCCTTCGCGGGCGACCTCTCGCTCGCCGCCCGCCTGTGGATGGAGGCGAGCCTCGTCCGCCCGGTCGGGCGCCAGGTGCTCCTCGGCGAGGCGCGCGCCCTGCAGAAGGAGCTGGCGGCCGCGCGGGTCGAGCGCGGCGCCGACGTGGAGGTGGTGGTCCCACCTTCACGCGTGGAGATGCCGAAGCGTCCCCGCGCATTGCCGCACGTGGGCGCCGTGATACGCTGACCGCCGGGCCGTCCGCCCGCCCGCGGTCATGTCCGAGCACTCTCCGAAGGCCACAAGCGAGTTCGTCTCCGAGGCGCAGGAGAACATCGACGCCCTCGGGCGCGATCTGCTCCGGCTCGACCGCGGCGGTGAGGATCCCGACCCGGAGCTCCTGAACCAGGTCTTCCGGGCGGCCCACACGCTCAAGGGCCTCTCCTCGATGTTCGGCGTCGAGCGGATGTCGAAGCTCGCGCACGCGCTCGAGGACCAGCTCGACGACGTGCGCATGGGCCGGCGGCCCCTCGACGCCGAGACGGTGGATCTGCTGCTCGAGGCGCCGGAGCTCTTCTCCCGGATCATCGCCGAGGAGTCGGAGGGGCGCCCGCCCGAGACCGCGGAGGCGGCCGCCCTCCTGGCCGAGCGGCTGCGGGGCGGCGCGCGCGGCAAGCCCTCCGGGGACCCGCTCGACGTGCTGGACCTGCCCGCCGCGGTGCGCGGCGTGCTCACCGAGTACGAGGAGCACCGGCTCCGCGCGAACGTGCAGAAGGGCATCGCGCTCCTGCGGGTGAAGGTCTCCTTCCCGCTCGAGGCGTTCGACCGCGAGCTCTCCGAGCTCAACGCGCGGCTCAAGAAGCACGGCGAGGTGGTCTCGACGCTCCCCGCCACCGAGGCCCGCGATCCCCAGGCGATCGGGTTCGAGCTGCTCTACGCCTCCCGCGAGACCGAGGCCGTGGTCCAGCTCGCGGCCGGGCAGGGCGCGGCGGTGGAGCGCGTGCCGCTCCGCGCCAGCGCGCCGCCCCCCCGGGCGAGCGCCCCGGCCGCGCCGTCGCC
>JAEYZK010000057.1 GCA_023428085.1 Pseudomonadota bacterium | reverse complement strand
CCGCCAGGCGGCACCGCGGCAGGATGCGGGCGAGCCCCGGGTGCCGGGCGGCGAGGGCGCGGCGCAGGGCGGCGACGCTCTCGAACCCGGGCGCGGCGAGCTCCTCGCCGGGCGTCCCGGCGGCCTCGCGCGCGGCGGCGAAGTAGAGGATCCGGACCGGCATGGGAGGTCAGCGGGTGAAAAACCTGCGCAAGCCGAGGTCGTTCCAGACGGTCACGTAGGCGATCAGGGCGAACAGGGCCACGATGCCCACCGAGTGGATCCAGGTCTCGACGCGGGCGTTCACCCGCCGGCGCGCGACGAGCTCGTACGCGAGGAACACGAGGCGGCTGCCGTCGAGGCCCGGGATCGGGAGCAGGTTCAGGACGGCGAGGGCGATCGAGATGACCCAGAGCGCGTTCACGAACGCGCCCGCGCCCTGGGCGAACGCGCCGAGGAACTGCCGGACGATCGCGAGCGGGCCGCCGACGTTGTCGATGCCGCTGCCCTTCTGGCGCGAGAAGATCGCCCCGAAGCCCCTGACCTGCTCGGCGCCCTCGCGGTGGGTCCAGCGGAACGCGTCGACGACGGCGGCGCCGGGGCCGGCGCTCGTGACCACGAACCTGTGCTTCTCGAACCCGGCCTTGCCCGTGCCCTTCTCGTCGCGGGGGGTGAGGCGAAGCTCCTGCCGCGCCCCGCCACGCTCCACCACGACCGGGAGCTCCTTCCCCGGGTTCGCGCGGATCGCGCCGACGAGCTCGTTCCACGTCGACACCGGACGCCCCTCGATCTCGAGCACGCGGTCGCCGTCCCGGAACCCGGCCGCCGCCGCGGGGCCGTTCTCGACGACGCGGCCCACGCTGGAGGTCGGATCGGTCTGGAGGAGCCCGGACCCGAGGAGGAGCGCGAAGGCCAGGACGACCGCGGTGAGGTAGTTCGCGGCGGGGCCGGCGAGGATCGCGAGGAACCGCCGCCACGCCGGCTGGTTGGAGTACAGGCGCGGGTCGGCCGGGTCCACGTCCTCGCCCGGCGCCATGCCGACGATCTTCACGTAGCCGCCGAGCGGCAACGCCGAGACGACGAACTCGGTCTCGCCGCGCTTCGTCGAGAAGAGCACCTTCCCGAACCCGACGCTGAACCGCTCCACCTTCATCCCGCAGGCGCGCGCGACGAGGTAGTGGCCCGCCTCGTGGATCACGATGAGCAGCGAGATGCCCAGGATCGCTGCGACGACGCCGAGCACGATCATCACGGTGCAGGCTCCTCCCCGAACTCCTCGGCCTCGAAGGACTCGAGCTCCGTGCCGGGCTCCTCCCAGGCGCGGGCCGGCAGGCCGGCCTTGAGACAGACGTGCTTCAGGAACTCCTCCGCGGTCCAGCCGTGCTCGACCGCCACCTTGGGCAGGAGCGCGCCGCGGTGCCAGCCGCGGTGGACGACGAGGCCGTCCTGGCCGATGCGGACCGCCCGCGGCTCGGCGAGGGGACGCAGCGGGCCCAGCGCGGAGACCGCGACGTGCAGCTCGGGGACGTCCGCGGGGCCGATGCGCGGGAAGCGCGGGTCCTCGGACGCGGCGGCGACGGCCATGCGGGCCACCGTCCGCGCGAGCGACTCGGTCGGCGTGAACGTGCCCACGCAGCCCCGCAGCTCGTCCTCCACGTGCAGGGTGACGAAGGCGCCGCGCGTCTCGGCGAGCGCGCCCTGCGCCTGGATCTCGGGGAGGGGCTTGCCGGAGAGGTGCGCGAGCACGGACGTCCGCGCGATCCCGAGCAGCGCCGCGCGCTCGATGGGCGACAGCGAGGTCATGGGCGCGGGCGGACGCCGGTGAGGAGGAACCGCCGGGCGTCGGTGAGGATGCGACCGTGGTCGAACGCGATGGGGGAGGGGAGCTCGTCCCAGCGGAACGCGCGGGCCTCCGCGGCGTCGTCGCTGCCGGCGGGCTCGCCGCTCGCGCGGCAGAGGAAGACGGCGGAGGCGGTGTGCCCGCGCGGATCGCGGCGCGGGTCGGAGTAGATCCAGAGCAGCTCGGTCAGCGTCACCTCGAGCCCCGTCTCCTCGCGCGCCTCGCGCACGGCCGCGGCCTCGACGGTCTCGCCGACGTCCACGAACCCGCCCGGGATCGCCCAGCCGGGGGGCGGGTGCTTTCGGCGCACGAGGACGACGCGATCGTCCGGGAGGAGGATGACGGCGTCGGCGGTGAGCGAAGGAGTGGGGGGAGCCGGCACGGGGATGAGGTAGCGCAGAGGGGGGCGGGGGTCAAATCGGGAGGGGCACCGGGCTTCCCGCTTCACCTGGGCGCGACGATCAGCGGAGAGCCGGCCGCCGGATCGGCAGCCGCCTCTCCCTCCCGCGCCTTCCGCGTGAACGCCTTCTCGACGAGCAGCCGCGCGAACGGGATCTCCGCCCCGGGCGCTCCCGCCGCGAGCGCGCGCGCGGCCGCGGCGGCGCGGCCTGCGGACGTGGCATCCCCGCTCTCGACGAGCCCGTCCGCAGCCGAGAGGAGCCGCGCCGCGAGGCGGGCGCGCCGCGCGGGATCGAGGTACTCCTCGACCGCGTCGGCGATCACGCGATCGAGCTGCGCGTCGCGCTGGCGCTCGTCGAGGTAGAGCGGCGAGACCTGCACCTCGTCGAGCTTCCCGGCGATGCGCCGGAGGAAGTCCTCGTCGGCGAACCAGCCGCGGAACGCGGGCAGCTCGTGCAGCGCGCCGGAGGCGGCGAGGGCCTCGCGCTCGGCGTCGCCCTCGAGCGCGGGCGCGGCGGCCCCGGGTGCCGGGGCGGCGGGCGCGGGGCCGAGGCCGTTGAGCCAGAGGTCGGCGCCGTCCGGGACGCGCTGGCCGGTCTGCTCGTTGACCTGGCGCGCCGCGGCGATCCAGGCGTGGACGCGCTCGCGGGGGATCTCGGCCACGCCCACCGCCGCGCCGCGCTCCATGATCCCGCGCGCGAACGACCGCCACTCCTTGCGGCCCACGACGCCGACCTGGAGCGAGAGCAGGCCGCGCTCGTCGGAGAGGACGGCCTGGCCGACCTCGATCCCGCGGCCGGGGATCGCCCGCGGGAGCCACACCGCGCGCTCGCCGTGGCCGTCGAGGCGCGACGCCAGGGCGGCGAGCTGCGGCTCCGCCGGGGCCGGGGCCGGCGCGGGCGCGGGGGCGCGCGCGAGCTCCGGGACCGCCACGCCCCGGGTCTTGAGCACGTGGAGGGCGCGCTTCGCCTCCTTCACGACGTCCTTCTCGACGTGCGCGGCCAGCGCGCCGAGCAGGTCCACGCGGTTGGCGGAGAGCGCAGCGCGGGCGAGTGCGAGGGCCAGCGGGCCCGGCAGGGTGGCGACCTCCTCGGGCTTCGCCTTCGGCAGGGTCATCAGGAGCCGGGCGGCGCGGCCGGCCTCCTCGCGGGGGACGCCCGCGCGGGCGGCGATCTGCTGGCTCTCCACGTTCGGGTCGCGCAGGAGCGCGAGCAGCTCTTCGGGATCGAGGGTCGGCATGCGGGGCGCAATCTAGACGAGGACGCTGCGCCGGGGAACAGGTTGCGCAGCCACCGCTCACGCCGTCTGCGAGACGCGGGGCGTCGTGCGCCGCCGGCCGGCGTGCGCGGCGAGCACCTTCGCGAGGTGCTGCCCCGTGTAGCTGGCCTTCGCCCGGGCGACCTCCTCGGGCGTCCCCTCGGCGATGATCCGTCCGCCCTCGTCCCCGCCCTCGGGCCCGAGGTCGAGGATCCAGTCGGCGCACTTGATGACGTCGAGGTTGTGCTCGATCACGACGACCGAGTTGCCGGCGTCCACGAGCCGATCGAGGACGTGGAGCAGCCGCTTCACGTCCTCGAAGTGGAGGCCGGTGGTGGGCTCGTCGAGGATGTAGAGGGTCTTCCCGGTGCCGACGCGGGCCAGCTCGCGCGAGAGCTTGATGCGCTGGGCCTCGCCGCCGGAGAGGGTGGGGGAGGGCTGACCGAGCTTGATGTACCCGAGGCCGACGTCCTCGAGCGTCCGGAGGACGCGCGCGATCTCGCGGTGGTGCTGGAACAGCTCCATCGCCTCGGAGACCGAGAGGTCGAGCACCTCCGCGATGTTCTTGCCCTTGAAGGTGACCCGGAGCGTCGCCTCGTTGAACCGCTTCCCGCCGCAGACCTCGCAGGGCACGAGCACGTCGGCCAGGAAGTGCATCTCGACGAGCTTCATGCCGTCGCCCTGGCAGGCCTCGCACCGGCCGCCCTTCACGTTGAAGCTGAACCGCCCGGGCTGGTACCCGAAGGCCCGCGCCTCCGGCGTCTGCGCGAACACCTCGCGGACGGCGTCGAACAGCTTGGTGTAGGTCGCCGGGTTCGAGCGCGGGGTCCGGCCGATGGGCTGCTGGTTGATGTCGATGACCTTGTCCACGAGCTCGGCGCCGGTGAGCCGGTCGTGCTTCCCGGGCACCTCGCGTGTGCCGTAGTGGTGGCGCATGAGCGCGGGCCGGAGGATCGCGTTCACGAGCGTGGACTTGCCCGCGCCCGAGACGCCGGTCACGGCCACGAGCCGCCCGAGCGGGAACGAGGCCGTCACGTCCTTCAGGTTGTTCGCCTTCGCGCCGGTGATCGTGATCGCGCCGTGGTCCTTGCTCCGCCGCCGCTCCGGGACGGAGATCTCCGCGCGCCCGGAGAGGTACGCGCCCGTGAGCGAGGAGGGGTGCTTCTTCACCTCCGCCGGCGTGCCCTCGGCGACCACCTCGCCGCCGTGCGCGCCCGCGCCCGGCCCGAAGTCCACGAGCCAGTCGGCCTCCTCCATGGTCTCCTCGTCGTGCTCGACGACGATGACCGAGTTGCCGACGTCGCGCAGCCGCTTCAGGGTGGCGAGGAGCTTCCCGTTGTCCCGCTGGTGCAGGCCGATCGACGGCTCGTCCAGGATGTAGATGACGCCGGTGAGCTCGGAGCCCATCTGCGAGGCGAGCCGGATGCGCTGGCTCTCGCCGCCGGAGAGCGAGGGCCCGGGGCGGTCGAGGGTGAGGTAGCCGAGGCCGACGTCGAGGAGGAACTTGAGCCGGTTCCGGATCTCCTTGAGGAGCTCGTCGGCGATCCGCGCGTCGTTGCCCTGGAGGCCGATCGCGCCGAGCCAGCCGTGCGCCTCGACGATGGTCATCCGGGAGAGCTCGACGATCCCCTTCCCGCGGATCCGCACCGCCCGGCTCTCCGGCTTGAGCCGTTCGCCGCCGCAGGTCGGGCAGGGCTTGTCCGAGAAGTAGCGCATGTACCAGCGCCGCATGCCCTCGGAGGTGGTCTGCTTGAACCGGCGGAGGAGCTGGTTGACCACGCCCTCCCACTCGATCCGCGGGCGGTTGCCGTTGGACACGGCCTCGCTGCCGAGCATCACGAGGTCGCGATCCTTCTTCGAGAGCTTGGACCAGGGCGTGTCGAGGTCGAGCTTCAGCGCGCGGGAGAGGTGCTCGACGAACTCGAAGGTCCAGCCCTCGCCGCGCTCCATGCTGCTCGCCCACGGCTCGACCGCGCCCTCGCGGATGGTGAGCGAGGGATCGGGGACGATGAGGTCCGGGTCCATCTCCAGCCGCGTGCCGAGCCCCTGGCAATCGGGGCAGGAGCCGAGCGGCGAGTTGAACGAGAAGTTCTGCGGCGCGAGCTCGCCGAAGGAGAGGCCGCAGGCGTGGCAGGCGTTCTGCTCGGAGTAGAAGCGGTCGTGGCGCTTGTACTCCTCCGGATCGATGCCCGGGCCGACCTTCTGCTCCTTGTCGGCGTCGGCGACGATGAGCGTGCCCTTGCCCTCGCGGAGCGCGGTCTCGACCGAGTCGGTGAGGCGGGACCGGATGCCCTCCTTCACCACCAGGCGATCGACCACGAGCTCGATGTCGTGCTTCAGCTTCTTGTCGAGCGCCAGCCGGTCGGTGAGGGCGTGGATCATCCCGTCCACGCGCACGCGCGAGAAGCCGCGCTTCTGCACGTCGGCGAGGAGGTCCTTGTACTCGCCCTTCCGGTTCTGGACGAGCGGCGCGAGCACCAGGAACCGCGCGTTCTCCGGCAGGTCGAGGATGGAGTCCACGATCTGCTGGGCCGTCTGCTTCCCCACCGACCGGCCGCAGCTCGGGCAGTGCTGCACGCCGATCGAGGCGTAGAGCACGCGCAGGTAGTCATGGACCTCGGTGATCGTGCCCACGGTCGAGCGCGGGTTGTTGGACGCGGCCTTCTGCTCGATGGAGATCGTCGGCGAGAGCCCGCGGATGGTGTCGTAGTGTGGCTTCTCCATCTGCCCGAGGAACTGGCGGGCGTAGCTGGAGAGCGACTCCACGTACCGCCGCTGGCCCTCGGCGTAGAGCGTGTCGAACGCGAGCGAGGACTTGCCGGAGCCCGACACCCCCGTGAAGACCACCAGCTTCTTCTTCGGGATCTGGAGGGTGACCGACTTGAGGTTGTGCTCGCGGGCCCCCTTGACGGTGATGAACTCGGGCTCGCTCATGAGGTGCCCTACTTAACGGAGGGGGCCGACGTTGGCCATGAGGTACACACGCGCGGGTCGCGCGTCTGCGGTGGAACGCCACCGGGCGGTCTCCCCCTCGGGCGAGGAGGGGGCGGGTCCGACAGCGCGCTGAACATACGTCTAGCGGAACGGAGAGTCAACCGCTCGCGCAGCGATCGCGGGGGCCGCGCGCCCGGCGTGGTAGATGAGGGCCGTGCTCCGGTCGCCCGCTCCTCCGGCCGCGCTCCGACATCGCGCGCTGATGCTCGTGTCGGCCGTCTCGTTCGGCCTCGCCGCCCTGCTCGTCCGGGTGGCGACCGCGCGGGGGATGAGCGGCGGCCAGGTGGCGACGGTCCGGTTCGCCGTGGGGCTGGCGGCCGTGGTGGCGCTCTTCGCGTTCCGGTCGGGCACCTTCCGCCCTGCGCGGTACGGGCTGCTCGCCGTCCGCGGGCTCGTGGGGGGCCTCGCCGCGCTGCTCTACTTCCTCGCGCTCGCGCGGATCTCCGCGGGCGAGGCGACGCTGCTCAACAACCTGTACCCCATCTTCGCGGTGGGCATCTCGCTCGTGACGCTCGGTGAACGGCCCACGCTCCACCTCGGCCTCGCGCTCCTGCTCGCGAGCGCGGGCGTGGTCCTCGTGCTGGGCGGGGGCGGGCTCCGGCTCACGCTCGGGTGGGGCGAGGTCCTCGGGATCCTCTCGGGGCTGGCGGGCGGCGTGGCGGTGACCTCCATCCGCGCGCTCCGGTCCTCGGCCGCGGCCGTCAACGCGCCGACGATCTTCTTCGCGTTCTCGCTCGGCGGCGTCCTCGTCGCCGCGCCCGTGGCCGGGACCGCGTGGACCGCGGATGCGTGGGCCTGGGCGGCGGCGCTCGCGACCGGGCTCGCCGCGGCGCTCGCGCAGCTCGCGATGACCGAGGCGTACGGCGGCCTCTCCGTCCCCGAGGCGGCCGTGTGGCAGCAGCTCACGCCGATCTCGGCGTACGTCTGGGCGCTCCTCCTGGGCGAGCCGCTCGGGGGCGCGACCGCCCTGGGCGTCCTGCTGGGGATCACCGGGGTCGTGTACGGCAGCCTCCTCGGCCACCGCCCCGGCGCGCGGGCGTCGGCGGCGGCGAAGGTGCCGGTGCTGCCGGCGGAGGAGTAGGATCGGGATCGCCATGAGCTCCGACGAACGCGCGCTGGTCGTCCTCGTCACCGCCCCGTCCGCCGAGGAGGCGGCCGAGCTGGGCCGCGCCCTCGTGGACGAGCGGCTCGCCGCCTGCGCCACCCTCGTGCCCGCGGTGCGGTCGATCTACCGGTGGGAGGGGAAGGTCCAGGACGCGGGCGAGGCGCTGCTCGTGCTCAAGACCACGCGCGACCGGTTCGAGGCGCTCCGGGACCGCACGATCGCCCTCCATCCGTACGAGGTCCCGGAGGTGATCGCGCTCCCCGTCGAGCTCGGGAGCGGGCCGTACCTCGCGTGGCTGGCGCGGGAGACGCGGTAGCGCGCGCCGGCGCCGAGGGGCTCACTGCGCCTGCACCTCGCCGGCGGGGTCGCTCCCCGCCGCGTCCGCCGGGGCCCGCGCACGGCGGGCGAGGAGCAGGAGCGGGACGGACAGGAGCTCCACGCCGGCGCTCACCACGTAGGACGCCGGGTAGCCCCACACGTCGGCGATCCTCCCCAGCCCCGGCTGGGCGACGGCGCCGCCCGCCGAGGCGAAGAGGTTGTCGAAGGACAGCACCGTGGCGCGCTGGGCGGACGGGACGCAGCCGTTCAGGAACGCCTGCCGCACCGGCTGGATCGCGGCCCACGCGAGGGCCCACACCGCCAGCGTCGCCACGGACACCCAGAAGCTGCGGAACGCGCCGATCGCCGCCAGGCACGCGGCGGTGAGGGCCGAGGCGAAGACGAGCGCCGAGGTCCGCCGGGCGAACCGCCGCGCGACGAGCGGCACGAGGGACGCGCCGGCGATCTGGGCGCCGGCGAACAGCGCGGCCGCGAGGCCGGCGATGGCGTACGAGCCCTGCCGGCCGCTCAGCGCGAGCAGGTACGGCTGCAGGGCGTAGAACGCGAAGATGGGGACGCCGCCGTTCAGGAAGCCCGCCAGCATCAGCCAGCGCACGGGTGGATTGCCGAACCCGTGCGTCATCGACGCGCGCAGCACCTCGCGCACCTCGACGACGACGGACGCCCCCCGCCGCGGCTGGAAGCCCACCTCGCGCATGGAGACGAAGGCCACGACGAACGTGACGAGGAGCGCGCCGGCGCGCACGGCGTACGGGACGCCGAGGGTGGTGAGCTGGGCGATGACGCCGCCGGCGATCGTGCCGGTGAGCATCCCGGCGCCCTCCGCGCGCTGGCCCTTCGCGAACGCCGCCTCGAGCGGGCCGCGGTAGCCGGTCGCCGCGAGGCCGTCCACCAGCCAGGCCTGGGTCGCCCCGGAGAAGAACGTGAACCCGAGGCCGAGGAGGATCGACGAGAGCGCCCAGCCCCAGAACGGCCCCTCGACGCCCCACATCCACAGGTAGAGCAAGGTCGCGGCGAACAGCGTGGCGGACCCGAGCAGGTACGACGCGCGCCGCCCCATCGTGTCCGCCACGACACCCGTGGGGACCTCGAAGAGCACCTGACCGACCGTGAAGAACGCGTTCGCGGCGAACGCGCCGGCGACCGAGAGCCCGGCGTCGAGCAGGAACAGGGTGTTGATGCCCCAGATCAGCGACGACGCGAACGTGGAGAGGAGCGTGAGGGTGACGTACGTCCGCAGGATCCGTGCAGCGGTGAGCTCCATGCCCTCGTCCCCGGCGCGGCGCGCGCCCGGCAGATCTGCTCGGGGGAGCACCCGGCGTCGAGGGCGAGTCGGGCCCTCGGCGCGGCCCCGTCCGGGCGGAGCGCGCCGCGCCCTGGGGTAGACTGTCGGCCGGAGGACGCACGTGAACGCCAGCACCGAACAGCACCTCGACGCCCTCACGCCGGACGAGCTGCGCGAGGCGTGGGAGGTCCTCTCGGACGAGGAGCGCGTCGAGGGCTTCCACGCGCTCCGGCGCCCCGACCAGGAGGACTTCTTCCTGGAGTGCACCTCGCGCGACCAGGCGAGCCTCCTCGCCAGCGTCCCGGCGGGCGAGCGCCGGGCGTGGCTCCGCCTGCTGCCGCCCGACGACGCGGCCGACCTCGTCCAGCTCCAGCCGCCCGAGGGGCGCGAGGCGCTGCTCGCCCTCCTCGACGACGTCGGCCGGCGCGAGGTGTCCGCGCTGCTCGCCTACGCCGAGGACGACGCCGGCGGCCTCATGAACCCCCGCTTCGCCCGCGTCCGGCCCGACATGAGCGTGGACGAGGCGATCGCCTACCTCCGCCGGCAGGCGCGCGATCGCGTGGAGACCATCTACTACACGTACGTGCTGGACATGGACCAGCGGCTCCTCGGCGTCGTGTCGTTCCGCGATCTCTTCGCCGCGCGGCCGGAGCAGCAGGTCCAGGACGTGATGATCCGCGACGTGGTCGCGGTGCGGGACGACATGGACCAGGAGGCGGTGAGCCGGGTGTTCGCCCAGCACGACCTCCTCGCGGTGCCCGTCGTGGACGCGCAGGGGCGGATGCAGGGCCTCGTCACGGTGGACGACATCGTGGACGTCGTGCAGGAGGAGGCGACCGAGGACATCCAGCGGATGGGCGGCACCGAGGCCCTCGGCGCCCCGTACCTGACGACGCCGCTCCCGACCGTGCTGCGCAAGCGCGGCGTCTGGCTGGCGGTGCTGTTCGTCGGGGAGCTCCTCACCGCCACGGCGATGGCGCGGTACGAGGAGGAGATCGCCCAGGCCGTCATCCTCGCGCTCTTCGTCCCGCTCATCATCTCGAGCGGCGGCAACTCCGGCTCGCAGGCCACGACGCTCGTCATCCGCGCGATGGCGCTCGGCGAGGTGCGGCTCCGGGACTGGTGGCGGGTGGCGCGGCGGGAGCTCGCCTCGGGGCTCGGGCTCGGCGTGCTCCTCGGGCTCCTGGGCGTGGCGCGCATCGTGGGCTGGGAGTGGGCGTTCGGCGCGTACGGGCCGCACGCGCTCGCGCTGGGCGTGACCGTGGGGGTGAGCCTGGTGGGCGTGGTGCTCTGGGGGTGCATGGCCGGGGCGATGCTGCCGCTCCTGCTCCGCCGCGTGGGCCTCGATCCGGCGAGCGCGTCGGCGCCGTTCGTGGCGACGCTCGTGGACGTGAGCGGGGTGGTGATCTACTTCAGCGTCGCGTCGGCGATGCTGGCGGGGAGGCTGCTGTAGGGAGGGACCTCCCGAAGGCCGTCGGCGCCGGCGCTCATCCGGTGATGAGGGTGCGCAACGAGAGCTTCTCGGGCGGTCTCCGCGCGCGGCGGGCCGAGAACCGCGTGAAGTCGGCGGTGCACCAGGACCGGTCCCTCATGAACCGGCGATAGGCCTCCGCCTCGGGGGCCCTCACCGCCTCGAGCAGGGACGTCCAGGGGACGGCCGGGAGCGCGCGCGTCGCGTGGTGGTCGTCCAGGAGGAGCAGGGCGCGGGCGCCATCGATGATGTGGCCGCCGATCGAGGCATGCATCGCGCCCCCGGTGATCGCCTCGAGCGCGCGCTCGAGCAGGTCGAAGCCCCCGACGATCAGGTCCACCCCCGGGTTGCGGCCCGCGGCGACGGCGCCGCTCATGGCGCCGAGGGCGATCGCGTCGTTGAAGCACCACAGGAGCTGGGTCTCGGGGGCGGTCCGCAGGAGCAGCGCCCCCGCGGCCTCGCCGCCCTCGTCGCGGCCGGCGTAGCGGAACGCGGACTGGATGACCGCCGGATCGCCATCCTTGAAGGCCTTCCAGCCCCGGAAGCGCTGGCTGTTCACCTGCGTCTGCATCCCGCACAGGATGCCCATGCGGAGCGTGCCGTCCGTCCCCGCCATCCCCCGGCGGCGGCCCTCGGCCACCAGGACCTTCGCCAGCAGTCGACCGGCCTCCACGTCGTCCGGGACGATCTCGCCCAGGTAGGTCGCGCATCCCGCCGGCCCGATCGCCACGCGATCCCCGACGCCGAACCCCTCGATGACGCACAGGACGCTCAGCCCTGCCTCCGCGAAGGCGGGCAGGAGCTCCGCCCCGACGCCCATGTGGTTCGACAGCAGGACGTAGTCGGGTCGGACCGCCGCGGCGGCGAGCTCCAGCCCCCGCTGCACCATCACCTTGGGGTCGCCCGTACCCTCCACGACCTGCAGCTCGATGTCGAGCTGCTCTGCTGCGACGCCCGTGATGTCGGCGAAGAGCCTGTAGAAGTTGTCTACCTGGCGGCTGAGCGGGGTGAGGAGAGCGACACGCATCGGTGTCCGTCCGGTTGGTGGTCCATCGACCGGATCGGATTCTACACCCCGAGGCAGCAGGCCGGCGGACCGGGACGCGGAGGTGGAGGTCCCGCCCTCATCTCCAGGGCTTCCTCCACGATGTCCGGGGCCCTTGCCGTGGCGGCGTTCACCACCGCACACACGCCGCGCGGTCCGGGCGAGCGACCGACGAACGACCTCGCGGGCCGGTCAGTCGCACGCCGCGACGGGGCCGGCCGCCGGGTGGTACACGCGGAAGTTCCCGCTCACCTGGAGCATGCCGAGCAGGTAGAGCATGCCGTCGTAGTAGCGCCACTTGCCCATCGGCGCCGACATCCTCCAGAGCTCCTCCACGAACTGCTCACGCAGCTCGGGATCCCGGGCGGCCAGGGCGGCGGCCGCGTTCATCGCCGCCAGGCCGACGCCGCGCGGGTGGCTCGCGATCGGCTTCCCGTCGACCTGGTAGAGCGCGCTGTAGTTCGGCCCCTGCGCGTCGAAGAACGCGAGCAGCCGATCGCTCTGCGCGACCTGCCACGGGTCCTTGCGGAACCAGAGGTGATCGACCGCGACGTTGGACGCCACGCGGAAGGCGTCGTAGCGGAAGTCGGCGTGACCGGGGTTCCCCGGGCCGGCGTCGTACGGCCTCCCGTCGAAGGTCGAGTAGTCCGGGGAGAGGCCGGTCTTCGGGTGCGCCGCCGCGCGGAGATGGGCCCGGCTCGCCGCCGCGGCGGCGCACCAGAACGCGCGGTCGCGCTTCCCCCACCGCGCCCAGAGCTCGAGGTAGTGGGGGACCTGGTACGAAGGGTCGGTGTGCCGCGCGTGGGGACCTTGCGGCACGAACACGATGAGCTTCGTCTCGCGGTCGAACATGTCGGTGACGTCGCCGCGGTCCTGCTGCGCGTGCTTGTGCAGCATGACGTCGAGGATGGCCTGCGCCTCCGCGCGGTAGTCGATGCCGCCGTCCGTCCCCCAGCGGTGCGCGGCGAAGAAGAGCGCGGTGGCGAACCAGGCCTCGCCGTCGGAGGCCGGGTTGTCGGAGATCTTCTCGCCGAGCGGGCCCTTCGGGTCCTTCTCGCGGCGGACGTGCCACGCGAAGTACCCCTTGAACGGTCCACGCTCGTGGCGCATGTACTTCGTCGTGAAGCGCCAGAGCCGGTCGAACACCTCGCGCCGATCGAGCTGGACCGCGATCATCATCCCGTACGACATCCCCTCGCTGCGGATGTCGCCGCTCCCGACGTCGAGGATGTAGGCCATGTCGCCGCCGACGGGGTAGTAGACCCGCTCGTCCTCGTCGCCCTCGAACAGCCGCTCGTACGCCGCCCGGACGCGGGCCTGCACCTCGGCCGGCTTCTTCCCGAGCAGCTCGACGAAGAGGTTCGGGTACGCGCCCGTGAAGTACGCGCCGCGCGCGCTCTCCCCT
Organism: Pseudomonadota bacterium; assembly: GCA_023428085.1. Taxonomy (GTDB): domain Bacteria; phylum Myxococcota; class Myxococcia; order Myxococcales; family Anaeromyxobacteraceae; genus Anaeromyxobacter. The sequence goes on along the minus strand of JAEYZK010000057.1, from coordinate 14,124 downwards.
GCCGCGGGGGCGGCAGGCGCCGCCGCTGCAGGCTCCGGCGCCGCGGCCGGTGGGGCGACGCGTGCGGTCGGCGCGCAGGCGGCGAGGGAGAGCGAGAGGGCCAGGGTCGTGGCGGTCGCGCGGGCGGGGCGGGCTGGGTCGATGCGGAGCATGCGACACGCTAGAGGAAGCCGGGCCGGCACTTCAACCGTTTCGTCAGGGGCGCGGACGAAGGCCCGCCGCCGCGCCCGCACCTCGCGGCGGGCAGCGATGCTGGGTCCTCGCCCTGGGTTCCCGTGACACAGTGGCCGCGCAGACCCGCCTGCCAGGGGCCGCACGCTCCGGGGCGAGGGCTGGCGTGGAGGCTGCAGTGTGTCGGTCCCGTGGCTTCGGCGACCCGGGAACGCCCCACGCTCGCGCTGCTCCTCGACAATCTGTTCGAGGGGTACGAGGAGCAGCTGTGGCGGACGGTCGTCCGGGCCACCGCGGCCGAGGACGTGAACCTGCTCTGCTTCCTCGCCGGGCCGGCCCGGGGCCAGCGGCTGGAGCGGCTGATCTTCGACCTCCCCGGCCCGGAGACGGTGGACGGGATCATCGGCCTGTTCGGCACGCTCAACATGGGCAGGGACGGCTACCAGCCGCCGGCCATCGAGCAGATGGGGCGGGAGGCGAACGGCGCCGGCTGCTTCGCCGAGGGCGAGGTGCACGCGTTCCTGCGCCGCTACTCCGGACTCCCGGTGGTGAGCGTCGGCAAGCTGATCCCCGGCGTGCCCTCGCTGCTGGTGAACAACGACAGCGGCGTGGAGTCCATCGTCGATCACCTCGTCGCGGTCCACGGGCGCAGGCGGATCGCCTTCGTCCGCGGTCCCGACCTCAACGAGGAGGCCGAGGCGCGCCTCCAGGGGTACCGCGCGGCGCTGGCGCGCCACGGCCTCCCGTTCGACGCCGCGCTCGTCTGCCCCGGGGACTTCACGTCCCACGCGGGGCCGCAGGCGGTGCGGGCGCTCCTGGACGAACGGCGCGTCTCCTTCGACGCGCTGGTGGGCGCGAACGATCTCATGGCGATCCAGGCCATGCGCGAGCTGCAGCGGCGGGGCGTGCGCGTCCCCGACGACGTGGCGGTCGCCGGCTTCGACGACCAGCGCGACGCCGCCTCGGTGCTCCCGCCGCTCAGCACGGTGTGCCAGCCGCTCCGGGAGATCGGCGTCGCGGCGGTCCAGCAGGTGCTCGCGCTCGTCCGCGGCCGCGCCGTCCCGGAGACGACGATCTTCCGGACCCGCCCGGTCTACCGCCGCTCCTGCGGCTGCGCCCATGCCGAGCCCGCCCGCGATCGGGCGGGGCCGGAGCGCGAGGAGCCCGGGTCGCCGCGCGGTGCAGGGGACCACGGGATCGCCGCCGCCCTCGAGGCGGCGTACGCCTGGATGACCGAGCTGCCCGGGCGCCCCGCGGCGGCGCTGGTCGAGGCGCTGCGCGCCGAGCTCCGGGGCGGCCCCGCCCGGTTCCTGACGGTCCTCGACGCCGCCGTGTCCGCGGGGGTCGGCGCCGGCATCGTCCCGCTGCGCTGGCACGGGGCGGTGCAGGACGCGTTCCTGGCGGTGGCGCGGACGCTCCCCGCGCGCGGCGGCGAACCGCTGCTCGCGCTCCTCTCGCGCGCCGTCGCGCTCCTCGGCCAGCGGGCGGAGCACGTGCAGGCGGCGCGATCGTACGAGCTCGAGAACGAGGCGCTCGTGCTGCAGCACGTGTTCCGGATCACGGGCGTGGAGGAGGACGAGTTCACCGACGCGCTCGAGGCGCAGCTCCCGAAGCTCGGCGTGGAGAGCTTCTACCTGGCGCGGGTGACGGATCCCGAGGCCCGGACCGCGGTGCTGGAGTACCACTACGCGCTCAGCGACAGCGTGGCCCTCGATCCCGTGCCCGGCCCGTTCGCGGCGCGCCGCCTCGTGCCCGGGCGGTTCACGGACGCGCACCGGTACGCCTACCAGGTCATGCCGCTGCACTTCGGCGCCGAGGTGACCGGGTTCGGCGTCTGCGAGATCGGCGCGATGAGCGGCGGGGGCTACGAGTCCCTCGCGAACCAGCTGGGCCGCGCGTTCCAGGCGAGCGCGCTCATGAAGGAGGTCCGCAGGTACGCGGAGGAGCTCGAGGCGCGGGTGGAGGAGCGCGCCCGGCAGCTGAAGGAGGCGCAGCAGCAGCTCGTGGAGATCGCCCACGAGGCCGGGATGGCCGAGATCGCGGTCGGGGCGCTCCACAACGTCGGCAACCTGCTCACGAGCGTCAGCGTCTCCGCGGAGGCGGTCGCGGCGTCCGCGGGAGACACCGCGGTGGGCAGGCTCGTCCGCCTCGCCGAGCTCCTCGAGGCGCAGCGGAAGGACCTGGCGGGCTTCTTCGCCTCCGATCCCCGGGGCTCCCTCATCCCGGACTACTGCCGCGAGCTGGCGCGGTCGCTCGAGCTCGAGCGGAACCGGATCCACGCCGAGGCCGCGGAGCTCGTCGCCAACGTGGCGCTGGTGCGGGACACGGTGGCGACGCTCCAGGACTACGCGCGCGACGGGCGGGATCACCTGCTGACCGAGCGCCTCGATCCGGCGATCCTCATCGAGGCCTCCCTGAAGCTCCAGGCCGCGAACCTCACGCGCCACCACGTGCAGGTCCGGCGCAAGCTCGCGCGGGTCCCGCCGGTGCCCGTCCAGCGCTTCAAGATCATCCACGCGCTCGTCAACCTCATCAAGAACGGCGTCGAGGCCATGGAGCGGACCCCGGAGGACGCGCGGGTGCTGAGCGTCGAGCTCTCGGCGGCGCCCGACGGGGCGACCGTGATCGAGATCGGCGACGCCGGGGAGGGCATCCCCCGGCACGCGGCGGAGCGGCTCTTCTCGTACGGCTTCACGACCAAGCCCGCGGGGCACGGCTTCGGGCTGCACTCCTGCGCCAACGACGTGAAGCGGATGGGCGGGAGGATCGTGGCCGAGAGCGACGGCCCCGGACGCGGCGCCCGGTTCCGGCTCATCCTGCCGGCGGAGCCCGCGCTCGCGGAGTGACGAAGCTGCGGCGGCCTCGGCCCGGGAGGACCGAGGCCGCCGGGACCTCTCGCGCGCCGCGGGCTACCAGGCGTAGAGGCTCGCCCACGGGAACGTGCCGGCGGACACCGAGAAGTAGGTGTAGCCGTCCGACCACTTCGCGAGCGGGAACGGCCCCGCGCCGCAAGCGGCGGTCGCGGCGCCGTCGTTCACGCGGACGGTGCGGCCCTCGAAGTTCGAGCAGCCCCAGCCGTTCACGGTGGCGCTGGTCCGCAGGCAGACCGCGCCGGCCGTGTTGAAGTTCCCGGACTGGTTCGTGAAGGTCGACGGGTTGGCGCACGGGGTCGTGCCGCCCGAGGTGCTGAAGGTGGCGGTGACGGCGCGGGCCGCGGTCATGGTGACCGCGCAGGTCCCGGTCGTGCTGGTGCAGGCGCCGCTCCAGCCGGCGAAGGTCGAGCCCGAGGCCGCGGTCGCGGTCAGGGTGACGGTCGTGCCGCTCGCGAGGCTGGCCGCGCAGGTGGTGCCGCAGTCGATCCCGCCGGTGCTCGAGGTCACCGTCCCGCTGCCGGTGCCGGTCCGGGTCACGGTGAGCGCGTAGCTCGTGCCGCCGGAGGTGTCGAAGGTGGCGGTGACCGCGCGGGCCGTGGTCATGGACACGACGCAGGCGCCGGTGCCGACGCACGCGCCGCTCCAGCCGGCGAAGGTCGAGCCCGAGGCCGCGGTCGCGGTCAGGGTGACGGTCGTGCCGCTCGTGAAGCTGGCCGCGCAGGCCGTGCCGCAGTTGATCCCGCCGGTCGAGGACGTGACGGTGCCCGCCCCCGTGCCCGCCTTCGCGACGGTGAGCGCGTAGGTCGTGACCGTCCCGGTCCCGACGGTCACGCTCATGGTGCCGCCGATCGCGCCGATGTTGGAGAGGCGGAGCCCGGACTGGGCGCCGCTCCACCAGTTGCTGTTGGGCGTGGTGGTCGCGTCGAAGAGGGTCTTGTACCCGGCGTGGAAGAGGTCGCCGTCGGCGCCGTTGCGGACGTTCCGCTCGAGCTCGAAGAGCCCGTCGGCCTGCTCGACGGAGAGCTCGTAGTGGCGGGTCGGCGTCATGTCCTGCCAGCTGTTGTCCCCGGCCTCGTCCACGTGCCACACGAGGAGGCCCTGGTCGGGCGCGGCCGAGTTCCAGCCGGTCTTGAGCAGGTTCTCGACGATGAAGTACTCGCGCGTGTTGCCCGGGTTCCGGTAGCGGAGGGCGGTGTCCCCGTTGGCGGGGAGCGTGAAGGTCTGGTTCACGCCGTTGACGTCGACGACGTTGATCCAGCCGGCCCACATGCGGAAGGGGGCGCACGGGATGTCGGTCTCCATGGCGAAGCCGCCCGCGCTCCTCGAGTCGCTGTCGTAGTCGTAGGTGTCCGGCCAGGAGAAGAAGGAGTGGCCGAGCTCGTGGCGGTGCGTCTTGAGCGAGATCGGCACCCGGCTGCCGAGGTTGCTCATGTAGTAGTGCGTGATCCGGACGCCCTCGGAGGTCGTGTAGCGCGCGCCGGCCGCGTGCGGCCAGAGGGAGTTCGCCCAGCCGTTGGCGATCACGTCCCCGGCGTAGACGACGGCGAGCGAGCTGAGCGCGCCGTTCACGACGGTCAGCGTCCGCAGATCGATGTTGGCGTCGATGTACGCGTACACCTCGCGCATCAGCTCGGTCGCCCCGGTGTAGTCGCCCTGCCCGCCGCGCAGGTAGTACGTGGTCGGGTTGCGGGCCCGGTAATACGCGGTGACGCGGTGGTTCACGCTCACGGCGCCGTAGGAGATCGCCTCGGTCCACGTGCGGATCGAGCCGCGCGGGTCGCCGTACGAGGCGCCGTTGAACGCGGTCTCGAGCTCGGCCTGGGGGATCGTGGCGGTCCGGTTCGGGAAGTCCACCAGCACGAGGAGGCCCGTCGCGCTCCCCGTGGGCGCGGCGGCGAGCAGGGCCGCGCTCTGCGCCGTCACCTGCGCGGCCGTGGAGCCGGACGCAGGGGCGTTCCAGGGGGCGCGTCCGCCGCCCCACAGGTGCCCGCGCGCGGTCTCCCGCAGCCGCTCGACGTGAGGGCGGGCGTGCTCGAGCCCGCGGGCCACGCCCCGACGCCGGAGCTCGGCGTCGACGCTCGGGCGGGTGCGCTGCCTGCGCTGGCCGTCCACGACGGCGTCCTCATCGCCGGTGTAGGCGATGCCCGTGGAGACGAGCGCACCGTCCTGGCCGGCCTTGGCGTAGCAGATCCGGTTGGTGCCCGGCTCGATCACGAGGGCGTAGCCGTCGGTCGTCTCGGCGCGCGCGAAGAGCTCGTCGCCCCAGAGGACCACCTCGACCGGGGTGCCGTCGGGCTGACGCACCGTCACGCGCTCACCGTGGTAGGGGGCGGCCTGGGCTGCTCCGGCGGCGAGGAGGCACGTCGCCAGGAGGAGGCGGTGGAGGAGACGGCTGGAATGGAGCGGCTGGGGCGTCATCGTCGAGTCCTTCTTGGTCACGGGAGCCGATCGGGCCGATCGGCAGGCGCTCAGGGCCTGCGCCCCATTGCTGCGGCGCGCGCATCTTCCACGCTCGGTTGGTAGCGGTGTCGGCCGCCAATCCTGCGGATCCGGGCGGCGGAGGTCAACGGGACGATTCCGACCCCAAGTGAAATTGCGCGGTTCAACGGCGGAGGATCGCGAGGTCGATCCCGTCGGGGTGGCGGGAACAGGCAGCAGGTCGAACCCAGCGCCCTCGACACCATCGAGGCCGCGGCGGCGTCCGCGTGTGGAGGTGGGTCGAGTACAGCAGCACCCGGACTGCCCCCCGCGTGTCCGCAGCGGCTCCGCCGCCCCCTCGTCCCAGGACGCGGGCAGGCCTCGGCCGGCGCGGCATCCACGCTGGGCCGCGACGCCGGCGCCGAGACCTTTGTCCCCGCGCCTTCGGCCCGGTACCATGCAGGGGTGAGCTCGCTCGCCCCCGAGACCGCCTCCGCGCCGGCCCGCACGCTCCGCGAGCACGCCCGCTTCCCCCTCACGCTGCTCGGGCTCCTGCTCGTCGTCCTCGCCGTCAGCGGCGTCACCGCGCGCGCGGGGCCCGTGAGCTGGATCCTCGAGGTCGCGCCGGGGCTCGCGATGGTCGCGGTGCTCGCGGCGCTGTACCCGCGGCTGCCGCTCTCGCACTTCGTCTACGCGGGCGTGTTCCTGCACGTCCTCGTCCTCGACTACGGCGGGTTCTACACGTACGCGGAGACGCCGCTCGGCAACTGGGCGAAGGAGGCGTTCGGGCTCGCGCGCAACCACTACGATCGCGTCGGCCACCTCGCGGTGGGGGTCTTCCCGGCGTTCCTCACGCGCGAGGTGCTGCTCCGCAAGACGCCGCTCCGGCGCGGCGGGTGGCTCTCCTTCCTCACCGTCTGCGTCGTGCTCGCGGTGGCCGCGTTCTGGGAGATCGCCGAGTGGTGGACCGTGCTCGCGGCGGCGCCGGACGTCGGCCAGGCGTTCCTGGGTACGCAGGGCGACGTGTGGGACGCGCAGTGGGACATGCTGCTCGCCTTGATCGCTTCGCTGATCGTGCTGCCGGTGTTCGGCCGCTGGCAGGACGCGTCGATGGACCGGGTGCCTGCGCCGCGGTGAGGCGTGGCGGATCGGCATCACCGCACGGCACGCCTCCTCGGCTGCCACCCTCCGCGTCACGAAAGCGGTCCACACGCGGGACCCGGATTACGAGATGATGTCCCCACACGCGCGTGGCGACGGCTGCGGCGGCCTCTTCACCTGCGAGGGAAGGTCGGAGATCATCGCGCCGCGCGGCAGGCGGGCGGGGCGCGGGGGCGGGCTCGTTCACGGGGAGGAGGCACGATGGTGGGCAGGAACGGAGAGCCGAGCTTCTACCAGGAGTCGATGGACTCCTTTCACCGCGCGGCGGACCTCATCCGCATGGACCCGCGCGTGCGCATGGAGCTCGAGGAGCCCGACTTCGAGCACATCTTCCACGTCACCATCGAGACCGCCGACCGGCTCGTGCCGCTCCCCGAGGAGGAGCGCCCGCGCTTCGCCGACCTCCCCCCGTCGACGATCGAGGCCGGCCGGGCGCTCGAGCCCCTCGCCACCGGCGCCTACGTGCTGCACCACGGCGCGCTGCTCTCGGCCGACCTCACCGTGCGCCAGGGCGTCATCCACCTCGCGGGCAAGGGCCTCTACCGGGTCGAGCCGGGCGGTCCGCGCCAGCTCAAGGCGTACCGGGTCCAGCACAGCGAGGCGCGCGGGCCGTACAAGGGCGGCATCCGCTACCACCCCGACGCGACGCTCGACCTCTGCAAGTCGCTGGCGGCGGAGATGACCTGGAAGACCGCCATCGTCGAGGTGCCCTTCGGCGGCGCGCAGGGCGCGGTCCGGCTCGACCCGTTCGCCTACTCGCGGGAGGAGATCGAGCGCATCTCGCTCCGGTACGTCTACAAGCTGAAGCAGATGATGGGGCCGTTCGTGGACATCCCCGCGCCGGACGTGGGGACGAACGCCGCCGTGATGGCGTACATGATGCGGCAGTACACGGACGGTGAGCGAGATCACCACGCGCTGCGGGGCGTCGTCACCGGCAAGGACGTGCGGATCGGCGGCTCGGAGGGGCGGACCAAGGCGGCCGGCCAGGGGGTCGTCTACTGCCTGGAGGAGTGGGCGCGCGAGCGGGGCTTCGACCTGCGCGGCGCCCGCGTCATCCTCCAGGGGTTCGGGAGCGTGGGCTCCGCCGCCGCCGACATCCTCGACGCCCTGGGCGCGAAGATCGTCGCGGTGCAGGACGCGCACGGGACGATCCACCGCGAGGGCGGCCTCGACGTCCCGGCGCTCCTCGCGCACGCGCACGACGACCCCGCGAACCTGCGCCGGACGGTGGCGGGGTTCCCGGGGGCCACCGCCCTCCCGCGCGACGACTTCTGGTCGCTCGAGGCCGACGTCTGCATCCCGGCCGCGCTGGGCGAGGTGATCGACGCGAAGGTCGCGGAGCGCCTCCGGGTGAAGCTCGTCGCCGAGGCGGCGAACAGCCCGACGAAGCCCGACGGCGACCGGGTCCTCCAGGCGCGCGGCATCGATCTCATCCCCGACGTCATCTGCAACGCCGGCGCGGTGACCGTCTCGTACTACGAGTGGCTCCAGAACCAGCGGCTCGAGCGGTGGACCGAGGCCGAGGTGAACGCCCGGCTGGAGCAGGCGATCAAGAAGAACTACGCCCTCATCCGCGACGTGGCCAGGAACCGGGCCCGCCGCACGCCGCTCTACGACTCGCGGCCGTACTGCGTGGGGAAGCCGATCGACGTCCGGACCGCGGCCAAGGTGGTCGCGCTGAAGCGGATCGAGGTGCAGTACCTCATCGAAGGGTTCTCGCAGTAGTCGACGTGCCCGGCGGCCGGGGACCGCGCCCCGCCCGCGCCGGGAAGGCCGCCCCCGGCCGCGCGGAGAGGAGAACGCACCGATGATCGACCAGGGCACCCAGCGATGGTCCGCCCCCGAGCCCGGGCAGCCGATCGACGTCTCCACGGGCTTCCCCGCGCTCGACGCGGTGCTCGGCGGCCTGCGCTCCGGCGACAACGTCGTCTGGCAGATGGAGGCGATCGAGGACTACGCGCCGCTCGTGAAGCCCTACGTCTCGCGGGCGCTCGCGCAGGGGCGGCCCGTCGTCTACTTCCGCTTCGCGCGCCACCCCCCGCTCGTGCCGGAGGGGCCCGGCGTGCAGGTGGAGCGGCTCTCGCCGTCGGTCGGGTTCGAGAGCTTCACGGCCGCCATCCAGCGGACCGCCGACGCGGCCGGCCCGGGCGCCTGCCACGTCTTCGACTGCCTCTCCGACCTGGTCGCCGATTGGTACAGCGACCTCATGCTGGGCAACTTCTTCATGCTGACCTGCCCGCACCTGTACCGGCTGCGGACGATCGCGTACTTCGCCCTGCTCCGGCAGCCGCACTCGGCGCAGGCGATCCAGGCGGTGCGGAGCACGACCCAGCTCCTCGTGGACGTCTTCCGCCGGCAGCGCGTCCGCTACGTCCAGCCGCTCAAGGTGGACGGGCGGCGGTCGCCGACCATGTACCTGCCGCACGCGTGGGAGGACGAGGACTTCCGGGCCCTCACCGAGAGCGCCGAGCTGGCCGACGTGGCCGAGCGGCCGCCCGCGGGCCTCGGCCAGATGGACGCGTGGGAGCGCCGGTTCGTCGAGGCGCGGGAGATCCGCGAGGCCTGCCGGGCCGGCGCCCGCCCCTGGCGCGACGAGCACGAGGCGTTCCAGGATCTCCTCCGCGGCCTCCTCACGCGCGACGAGCGGTTCACCGAGCTGGCGGAGCGGTACCTCGAGCTCGACGATCTGTTCGCCATCCGCCGGAGGATGATCGGCACCGGGCTCGTGGGCGGGAAGGCCGCGGGCATGCTCGTCTCCCGCGCCATCCTCGCCCGCGCCCATCCGCGCTGGACGCGGCTCCTCGAGCCGCACGACTCGTGGTTCGTGGGCTCCGACGTCTTCTACACGTACCTCGTCCGGAACGGCATCTGGCAGGTCCGCCGGACGATCCACAGCGGCCCCTCGCTCGCGGACGTCGCCGCCGAGGCGCGGGAGCGGGTGCTCGCCGGGACGTTCCCGAGCTTCATCGTGGAGCAGCTCCTCCAGGTGCTCGAGCACTACGGGCAGTCGCCGATCATCGTCCGCTCGTCGAGCCTCCTCGAGGACGGCTTCGGCAACGCCTTCACCGGCAAGTACGACAGCGTCTTCCTCCCCAACAACGGCCCGCCGGAGGAGCGGCTCGACGCGCTCCTCTCCGCGATCCGCACCGTCTACGCGAGCACCATGAGCGAGGAGGCGCTCCGGTACCGCGAGCGGCGCGGGCTGCTCGGCCGCGACGAGCAGATGGCGGTCCTCATCCAGCGGGTCTCGGGCGCCGTGCGCGGTACGCTGTTCTTCCCGCAGGTGGCGGGCGTGGCCCTCTCGTACAACCCGTACGTCTGGAACCACCAGATCGACCCGCAGGCCGGCGTCGTGCGGCTCGTGTTCGGCCTCGGCACGCGGGCGGTGGAGCGCTCCGACGACGACTACACCCGCGTCGTCGCCCTCAACGCGCCGTCGCTCCGGCCGGAGACGAGCCTCGACGAGGTCACCGAGTACGCGCAGCAGCGCGTGGACGTGATCGACCTCGAGAGCCGCGAGCTCCGCCCCGTGCGCGTGGACGAGGTCATCCGCCGGAGCCCGGAGCTGCCGATCCGGCTCTTCGCGACGCAGCGCCAGGGCGGCGGCTGGGTGCTCACGTTCGAGGAGCTGCTCTGGGGCACGCCCTTCGTCGAGCAGATCCGGTCGATCCTGGGCGAGCTCCGGGCGGCGTACCGGACGCCGGTGGACGTCGAGTTCACCGGCAACGTCGGCCGCGACGGGGAGCTCCGGCTCAACGTGGTCCAGTGCCGGCCGCTGCAGATCCGCGAGGGCGGGGTGGCCGTGCCGGTGCCCGAGGACCTGCCGCCCGGGTCGGTCCTCCTCGAGAGCCGCGGGCCGCTGGTGGGCCAGAGCACGAACACGCCGATCGATCGCGTCGTCTACGTCGATCCCGACGCCTACGCCGGCCTCGGGCTCCAGGACCGGTACGAGGTAGCCCGCGTGGTGGGCCGCGCGAACCGCAAGCTGGGCCAGGCGCGGGTCCTGCTGCTCGGCCCCGGGCGGTGGGGGACCACCACGCCGTCGCTGGGGGTGCCGGTCTCGTTCCCGGAGATCCAGCGCGTCTCCGCCGTGTGCGAGGTCATGCGCCTCGGCAACACCATCCCCGACGTCTCGCTCGGCTCGCACTTCTTCAACGACCTCGTCGAGGAGAACATCCTCTACTTCGCCATCTTCCCAGGCACGGCCGGCTACGCGCTGGACGAGGCGCGCCTGCGGGCCGCGCCCAACCTCCTGGGCGAGATCTCCCCCGACGACGCGGGGATGGCCCGGGTCGTGCGGGTGATCGACGTCGATGGCAGGAGCGCGCCGGACGGGAAGACGCTCTGGCTCAACGCCAACTGCGTGGACCAGGAGGCGCGGAGCTGGTTCGGGCCACCGCCGGTGGAGGAAGACGAGGGCTGACGTCCGCGGCGCGCCCGGCGCGCTTGCTGGCGTGGAACGCGACTGGCATGCTCCCCCCCCGGAACCTGACGGAGGTGGCGCCGTGCACCGTGCTCCGGCAGTGAAGGCCCTGGCGCCCGCGACCCCGGGCGCGTTCCCGATGTCGCTCGAGGAGTTCCTCGGGAGCGGGCTCCTGCGGCGCTCCGACGTCGTGCTCGTCTCCGGGAAGGCGCTCGCGAGCCGGCTGATCCGGTGGGCGACCCGGAGCCCGTTCAGCCACGCCGCGCTCGTCTTCCTCGTGCCGAGGACGGACCAGGGGTTCGAGCACGCCTTCCTCATCGAGGCGGCGCCGCGCGGCGTGGATCTGAGGCGCCTCTCGGACCTGCTCGCCCACGACGCCCGTCGGCGCGGGACGGCGGTCGCCTTCCTGCGGTTCGAGGCGCCCTGGTTCGACGAGGAGGTCCAGTCCACGGTCCGCGGCCGCATGCTCGACTTCATCGAGGCGGGGTACTCGTACCGGACGATCGCCTCCATCGCCCTGGCCGTCCTGCGGCGGCGCCTCCTCGGCGGTCCGGACGACGTGGCGGACGCCTTCGCGGGCGCGCTCCGGCGGGCCCACGCCCGCAGGCGGTTCGCGCCGGCGAGCTTCATCTGCAGCGGCCCGTGCAGTACGGGTTCCTGCGCACGTTCCGCGATCTGGCCCGGGGGCGTCCGGGGGAGCGGCGCCCCGCCGTCCCCCCGGCGGACGTGCTCCACGGCCTGTTCAACCCGCGGCTCACCGGGGAGGTGCGCGAGGGACGCGTCCGGGTGGACGACCTGCTCGCCGAGCCGGGCGTCTCGACGCTGCTCTCCACGACGCCCGACGAGATCTCCCGGGCGCCCCAGCTCGCCTGGAAATACGTGGCCGCCCGGAGCCGGGTCCACGCCGTCGCGAGCCGCGACGAGGCGCTCGCGATCCTCGAGCCGCAGCGGCGGCGGCGCGCCCCTTCCGGGCGCCGATGAGTCTGCGGCGGCGCGGCCGTCCGTCGGGAGCGGGTGGTGTCCGACACGTCTCCGGTCCGCGGTTCACGCTGGTGGCTGAGGATCGGCATCGTGCCTTTCTTCTCCACGATGCCCTGGGAGCGGCCGAGCCGTGACCCTCACGCCCGAGGGCGCGGGCACCCGGCTCGCCTGGCGCCCGTCGTTCGAGCCCGCGTCGGAGTTCGACGGACCCGGGGCACGCGAGGGCCGCGAACGGAGCCGCGGCGGGAGGCCGTTGCGCAATCCGCCGCGCGATGCAAACATCCGGCGCAACCAAGCACCCGCGACTCGCCCGGTGAGGCCGTTCGGCGGCTGCCGGCGGTCTGGAGGCGAACATGCGCGCCGTCCGCACCTTCACCCCGTCCTGCTTCCTGGCCGCGCTCCTCGGAGTCGCCGCGCTCGCGGCCTGCTCCGACTCCGAGCCAGCGCCGCCCTGGTACCCGCCGGTGGGCGTGGTGGACGGCTCCGAGGACGAGGCGGTCTTCGCGCCGGGCCAGGTGCTCACCTACGACGTCACGATGGTGCAGGAGGACTGGGACTACCTGGAGGCCCACGGCATCGGCGAGGAGTGGAAGCCGGCGTCGCTCGTGGTGAAGGGGCTCCCCGGCGGGCCGCTCGACCTCGGCCAGGTCGGCTTCCGCCACAAGGGATCGTACGGGACGCTGGGGACGTGCTGGGGACCGCCGACGTTGGACGAGGACGGCGATCCGGGCGTGGACACGCTCGACGAGATGCGCTCGCGCCCGCGGCTGGACGAGCCGCACTGCCGGAAGATCTCGTACAAGTTCAAGTTCAACGAGACGCGGCTGCGCGGCCTCAAGAAGCTCAACCTGCACGCGGGTTCGCGCGACCCGTCGATGCTGCGCGAGATGCTCGCCTACGGCGCCTACTTCGACGCCGGCGTCGATGCGCCGCGGACCGCGCCCGCCCGTCTCCTCATCAACGGCGCGTTCATGGGGCTCTTCATCGCGGTCGAGGACGTGGACGATCGGTACGCGCGGAACCACTACCCGGAGGCGGCCGGCGGGAACCTCTACAAGGAGGTCTGGCCCAACCCCGAGGCGCACCGGATCCTGGGCGACGAGGCGTTCACGGCCTACGTGACCTCGGGGCAGGAGGAGGGCGACGATCCTGCCGACTTCCTCGCCCTCACCGCCGCGGTGGCCAGCGCGATCGAGGAGGGCTCGACCGCGCCGCTCTCCGCGCACGTCGACGTCGACGAGCTGCTCCGGTACATGGCCGTCGATCGCGCCATCGAGAACTGGGACGGGGTGACGGCCCTCTACACGTGCGGTGAACCGGGCTGCTGGTCGATGCTGCCGCACAACTACTACTGGTACCGCGACACCGCGACGGACGGCCGCTTCCACCTCGTCCCGTGGGACATGGACAACACGTTCCCGTGGTGCGACCCGTACGTCGAGCGGTGCGGCTACGGCGCGGAGACCCCGCTCCCGAACTGGAACGTGAAGCCGGCAGGGTGTGCGCCGGTCGCGGTCTGGGGCAACGCCTGGGTGGTGCCGTCGGGCTGCGATCCGTTCCTCGGCCTCCTCGCGGCGACGGAGTGGGAGCGCTTCGAGGCGCTCGGGCGCGGGCTCGCGGCGGGCCCGCTCCGGGCGACGGTGCTCCAGCGCAAGGCGACCGCGTGGGCCCGTCTCATCGAGCCGATCGTGGAAGAGGATCCCGTGATCGACCTCGAGACGTGGCGCCGCGAGCGCGACGTGCTCCTGCACCAGCTCCTCCCCGGCGTGGCCGGCGAGCTCGAGGAGCTCCTCGAGGAGGGGTACCGAACCCAGAGGTCGGCCGGCAACATGCCGTTGTCGGACGGAACCAGCGGACACGACCCTCGGGGAAGCGCACCGAAGCAGCAGAACTGATGGGCGCGATGGCCGGTTCGGGCGGGGCACGGCTCGGAATGGGTCGATCGTTCTGCTGCTGAAGCGAGCGTGTCCCTTCGAGCGAGTCGCTCGCGGACGGGGACGCGGGGCTGGGAGTGGGCGTGGCCTAGCTGCTCGCGCAGGAGACGCCGAACCGCACGCGCATGAGGTAGGTGCCGAGTGGGAAGGAGACGTCCTT
>JAEYZK010000371.1 GCA_023428085.1 Pseudomonadota bacterium | reverse complement strand
GCCCACGCCCGCGGGCGGCGCGGCCCAGCTCGCCGCCCTCGAGGGCGCGTTCGAGGCGGTCCGCGCCGGCGCCGCCGCCGCGCTCTGCACCGCGCCGGTGTCGAAGGCGCAGGTCGCCCGCGCGCTGCCCGGCTTCGTCGGCCACACGGAGTGGCTCGAGGCCCGGTGCCGCGTGCGCCGCTCCGTGATGATGCTCGCGGGGAACGCGCTCCGGATCGCGCTCGTCACGAACCACGTCGCGTTCGGCAAGCTCCGGCGGGTCCTCACGCGCGACCAGATCGTCGAGACGCTGACGATCACGCACCGCGCGCTCCGCGAGGACCTCGGCATCCCGCGCCCCCGCCTCGCGCTCGCGGCGCTCAACCCGCACGCGGGCGAGCAGGGCGCGTTCGGCGACGAGGAGGAGACGCTCCTCGCGCCCGCCCTCGCCCGCGCGCGCGCCCGCGGCGCCCCTGCGGCCGGCCCCTTCCCCGCCGACTCCGTCTTCTTCCGCGCCGCGCTGGGCGAGTTCGACGCGGTGGTCGCGCTCTACCACGACCAGGGGCTCATCCCGGTGAAGCTGCTCGACGCCGTGAACCACGACCCCGCGGTCAACGTCACCCTCGGCCTGCCGATCGTCCGGACGAGCCCCGACCACGGCGTCGCCTACGACATCGCCGGGAAGCGCCGCGCCAACCCCGCCTCGATGATCGCGGCCCTCCGGCTCGCCGTGCGGATGGCGCAGGCGCGGGCCGGCCGTGCCGCGCCGCGCCGCCGCCGCGGCGGGTGACCCTCGGGTGCCGTTCGTTGGCCGTACGCCTCGGGGGGTGATGAGCGGTCGCCCCGAGGGGCGGCCGATCGGCCCACGCCGCGCGCGTGGCCTCTGCGTATGGGGTGCGCCTGCGCTGACCGTCGGCGCCGTGGCGCGCCCGCCCGTCCGCTGGGGCGAGGGCGCTATTGCACGCGCAGGAGCCGAGCCGCGGCGCTAGACGTTGAACCGGAAGTGCATGCAGTCCCCGTCCTGCACGACGTACTCCTTGCCCTCGATCCGGAGCTTGCCCTTCTCGCGGCAGGCGGCCTCGCTCTTGAGCTCGAGCCAGTCCTCGATCCGGATCACCTCGGCCTTGATGAACCCCTTCTCGAAGTCCGTGTGGATGACCCCCGCCGCCTGCGGCGCGCGCCAGCCGCGGTGGATCGTCCAGGCGCGGCACTCCTGCTCCCCCGCCGTGAAGTAGGTCGCGAGGTCGAGCAGCCGGTAGGCCGCGTGGACGAGGCGATCGAGGCCGGGCTCGGCGAGGCCGACCGCGTGCAGATACTCGTCGCGCTCCGCCGGCGCGAGGGCGACGAGCTCGGCCTCGACCTTGCCCGAGATCTCCACCCACTGCGCCCCCTCCTCCGCCGCCATCGCCTGCACCGCCTGGAGGCGCGGGTCCGTCGCCTCCTTGCCGAGCTGCCCCTCGTGCACGTTGGCGATGTAGAGCACCGGCTTCTGCGTGAGCAGGAACAGGTCCGCGATCGCGGCCCGGTCGTCGTCGGTGAGCGCCTGGCGCCGGACCGGCGTGCCGGCCTCGAGCCCTGCCTTCACCTTGTCGAGGGCCGCGAGCTCCGCCTTGGCGAGCTCGCCCGGCTTGCCCGGCGCCTTGGTGTTCTTCTGCGTCCGCTCGCGCCGCTTCTCGACCGAGTCGAGGTCCTTCAGCATGAGCTCCGTCTCGACCACGTCGCGGTCGCCGCGCGGGTCCACCGCGCCGCCCACGTGCACGACGTCCGGGTCCTCGAAGCAGCGGAGCACGTGGGCGATCGCGTCCACCTCGCGGATGTTCGCGAGGAACTGGTTGCCGAGCCCCTCGCCGCGGGACGCGCCGGCCACGAGGCCGGCGATGTCCACGAACTGGAGCGTCGTCGGCACGACGCGCTTCGGCTTCACGACCGCCGCGAGCGCCTCGAGGCGCGGGTCCGGGACCGGCACGACGCCCACGTTCGGCTCGATGGTGCAGAACGGGTAGTTCGCCGCGGCGGCCTGGGCCGTCCCGAGGAGCGCGTTGAAGAGGGTGGACTTCCCCACGTTGGGGAGACCGACGATGCCGACCGAGAGACCCATCGCTTGCTGCCCTTCCCGCCGCGCGGGCGCGCGGCCGATCCGAGACTCCGACACCGAAAAGGCTCCGAGCCC
Organism: Pseudomonadota bacterium; assembly: GCA_023428085.1. Classification (GTDB taxonomy): domain Bacteria; phylum Myxococcota; class Myxococcia; order Myxococcales; family Anaeromyxobacteraceae; genus Anaeromyxobacter. The sequence goes on along the minus strand of JAEYZK010000371.1, from coordinate 7,861 downwards.
GGCCGCGCGGGGGCGGGCTCGGGCTCGGGCTCGTTCACGGGGTGAACGCCGACGTCGTCCCTTTTAGCTCACCTTCTCCCGGGGGAGCTGGGAGATGTACTCCTCGACGAGCGTCCGCTGCGCCTTCGCGTCGAGGTTCGCCTTGATGAGCTGCGCGGCCGCGTCGATGGCGAGGTCCACGACCTCCGCCTTGAGCTCGGCGCGGGCGCGCGCGAGCTCCTCGGCGACCTGCTTGCGGGCGTCCGCGAGCATCGCGTCCGCCTCCTTCTGCGCGCGGGCGGTGAGGTCCTGCCGGAGCACCTCGACCTCCTGCTGGTTCCGGCGGGCGAGCTCCGCCGCCGCGCGCTGCGCGTGCGCCAGGGCCTCCTTCTGCTCGGCGAGCAGCTTCTCGGCCTGGGCGCGCTCGTGCTTGGCCTGCTCGAGCGCCTCGCGGATGGTCCGCTCGCGCTCGTTGAGCATGCCGACGATCGGCCCCCAGGCGAACCGCCGCAGGACGAGGAGCAGCAGCAGGAAGGTGATCCCGGTCCAGAGCGTCAGGCCGGGATTGATTGTGGTGAGCCCTCCCGCGGCCAGGACCGTCGGGAGGGCGGCGGCGGCGGACATCCGTGTCCTCCTAGGCGCCCGTCTTCAGGGCGAGCAGCAGGCAGACCACGATGGCGAAGAGCGTCGCGCCCTCGATGAGCGCGGCGGCGATGATCATGCCGGTCTTGAGGTCGTTCGCGGCGGCGGGCTGGCGGGCGGTGCCCTCCATGGCGGCGGCGGCCAGGCGGCCGATGCCGAGACCGGCGCCGAGGACGGCGAGGCCGGCTCCGAAGCCGGCGGAGAGGAAGGCCAGGGCGACTGCGTTCATCTCGGATTCTCCTCGTCTACGATGTGACGCGGGGGTGCCGGGCCGCGGATCCCGGGGCGCGTGCTGCGCTCTGCCTACCCATGCCCGGGGGCTCCCCCGGGCACGTGTGAACCGTGGGTGTGCGACTCGTGTCCGTGCGCCGCGCCCATTCCCGGGCCCGCGTGCGCGTGGGCCTCCTCGCCCGGCCCGTGGCCGTGCGACTCGACCCCGGCGCCGATGAAGAGCGCCGACAGCATGGTGAAGATGTACGCCTGCACGAACGCCACGAAGATCTCGAGCAGGAAGATGCCGATCGCCATCGGGACGGCGCCGATCGCCGCGACGGGGGAGATGGCGAAGATGAGCCCGAGGAGCGCCAGGATGACGAAGTGCCCGGCCACCATGTTGGCGAAGAGACGGACGGTGAGGGCGAAGGGCTTCGTGAAGAGCCCCAGCAGCTCGACGGGCACCATGATGAACCAGAGCGGCCAGAGCGACTTGGGGACGCCGCCGGTGAGGTGCCCGAGGAAGCCGCCGAGCCCCATCGAGCGGATCGCCGCGATCTGCGTGATGACGAAGGTGAAGAGGGCCATCATCACCGTCACCGAGAGGTTGGCGGTGGCGGTGGCCGACCAGGGCACGAGGCCCATGAGGTTCATGAACAGGATGAAGAAGAACGCGGTGACGAGGTACGGCACGTACCGGTCCGCGTGCGCCTTCCCCACGTTCGGGATCGCGATCTCGTTCCGGACGAAGGCGACGAGCGTCTCGACGAAGTTGTAGAGGCCGCGCGGCACGAGGCTCCGCTTGCGGGTGGCGAGGATCACGACGAGCGCGAGCACGAGCGCCGAGATCCACATCATGACGACGTGGCGGGTCGGCGTGAGGTCGAGCGCGGGGTGCTCCGGCGTGCCGCCGAACCGGAGCGTCGAGCCGAACACCTCCCGGAGATCGATCTCGCACGCCCACGACCAGCCGCCGCAGTACCCGGGGAGCTCCATCACGGAGCCGTCGGCGACGTGGTGGAGCATCACCGCACCCAGGTCCTCCTCGCCCCCGTGTCCGCCGGACGCGTGCGCCGCGCCCTCGGCCGGCGCGCTCTCCGCGCGCGCCACGCCCGCCAGCGCGAGCGCCGCCACCACCGACAACGTCCAGACCGTCTTCATGCGGAGGACCCCGTGCGCCGCCCCAGGCGCTGCACGTACGCGCCCTCGATCGCGGCGAGGGCGAAGAAGACCACGAAGAAGCCGAGCACGAACCCCGGGACGCTCGCCCCCGTCTTCACGACGGCGATGGTCCCCACCGCGACGAGCAGGAGCCGCGCCAGGAACCCGAGCACGAGGACCGCGAGCGCACCTTGCACCTTCCCGCTCGCGCCCGCCCACCGGCCCATCGCCGCGATCGAGAGGAGCCCAGGCACGCCCCCGAGCGCCACGCCGGCGAGCGCGCCGGTCCGGTGCGCGCCCGACGCGAGCGCGCCGAGCAGCGCGGTGACGACCACCGCCACGGCCCACGCCTTGTGGCTCCCCGCACCGCGCATCACGTCCTCTCCCACGGCGGGAGCCCTCGCGGCCGGGAAGCTCACCGGCGCGTCCCCTGCCCCAGGACCTGGCGAAAGAAGCTCACGAAACCACCCACCATGCCGAACAGCGCTCCGCCGAGGGTGAACCACGGCGTCTTCGTCCCGACCTTCTGGTCGATGAAGTACCCGAGCAGCGTGCAGCCCGCGACCGCGCCCACGAGACTCGACGCTGCCCCCATGTAAGGGGCCGCCTTGCGGTACGCCTCTCCAAGGTTGGCGGCGCCGCTCTGTTTGCCGCCCTTCTCGTCGCCGGGCTGGACCACCGGGTCCTTTCGGCCCGGGGTGCGCTCGTGAAAACCGCCCGGGCCATGCCTACTTGCACGGCAAGGAGGCCCGCAGCAGATAGCAGCCGGACCCCTGCCCGTCAATGGGCGTTCGCGGTTCCCAGGTTGGTGCCGGGGATCGGTCCCCGACGCCCGGGACACGGGCGCATCCAGCGGGCCCGACGCCGACCCCGGAGGGTCACGCCGCGACGCGCGCGGCGGCCTCGAACGCCTCCGCGGCGGCGGCCAGGGTCCGATCGACCTCCGCGTCGCCGTGCGCAGTGGAGAGGAACGCGGCCTCGAACTGCGACGGCGGGAAGTAGACCCCCCGCTCGAGGAGCGCGTGGAAGAAGGCGGCGAACCGCGCCGTCGAGGCGGCGCGAGCGGTGGAGGCGTCGTACACCGGACCGAGCGTGAAGAACACCGTGAGCATCGAGCCCACCCGGTTCACCTGCACGGGGACCCCGGCCGCCGCGGCCGCGCGCGCGAGCCCGTCGGCGAGGCGCGCCGACGTCGCCTCCAGCTTCCCGTACGCGGCAGGGGTGAGGAGCTCGAGCGTCGCCCGGCCGGCGGCCATCGCCATCGGGTTCCCCGAGAGCGTGCCCGCCTGGTAGACCGGCCCCGCCGGCGCGACCTTCTCCATCACGTCCGCCCGGCCGCCGAACGCGCCGACGGGGAGGCCCCCCCCGATCACCTTGCCGAAGGTGACGAGATCCGGCCGGAGCCCGTAGAGCCCGCAGGCGCCGCCCGGCGCGAGCCGGAACCCGGTCATCACCTCGTCCACGATGAGCAGCGCGCCGTTCGCACGGCAGAGCGCGAGCAGGCCTGCGAGGTAGCCTTCGCGCGGCACCAGCACGCCCATGTTCCCGACCACGGGCTCGACGATGAGGGCGGCGAGCTCCTGGCCGCGCGCCTCGAAGAGCCGCTCCGCCGCGGCGAGATCGTTGAACGGCAGCGTGAGCGTGTGCCGCGCGAGGTCCGCGGGCACGCCGGGCGAGTCGGGGAGGCCGAGCGTCTCCACCCCGGAGCCGGCCTTCACGAGGAGCGAGTCGCCCGCGCCGTGGTAACAGCCGTCGAACTTCACGAGGTCGTCGCGCCCGGTGAACCCGCGCGCGACGCGGATCGCGGCCGTCGTCGCCTCCGTGCCGGACGAGCAGAACCGCATCCGCTCGACCCACGGCATCCGCTCCTGCACCCGCTCCGCCAGGGCGAGCTCGCGCGGCGAGGGCGCGCCGAACGAGGCGCCGTCCTTCATGGCGTCCTGGACCGCCCGCATCACCTCCGGGTGGCAGTGGCCCAGGATGAGCGGCCCCCAGGAGAGCACGTGGTCCACGTACTCGTTGCCGTCCACGTCGAAGAGCGAGCTGCCGCGGCCGCGCGAGAAGAAGCGGGGGGTCCCGCCCACGCCGCGGAACGCGCGCACGGGGCTGTTCACGCCCCCGGGGAAGAGCTCCTTCGCGCGGGCGAACAGCTTCTCGGAGAGGTCCGTCTTCATGGCGCCTCGCTGGCGGCCGGGCGCGCCTTGCCGGCGTCGAAGGCGGAGGCGCGGTCGCCGGGCACGTCCGGCATCGCCTTCGCCTTGCGGCCGCGGACGGCCGCGAGGTTCGTCCGGATCGCGTCCGGGTTCGGGTGGATCGGGAGGGCGCGCTCGTAGAGCTCGATCGCGCGGTCGAAGCGGTTCGCCTGCGCGTGGATGTGCGCCTGGCCCTCGAGCGCGCGCGCGAGGAGCCCCTCGCGTGGCCCGCGGTCGATGAGCGCCTGGAACGCCGAGAGCGCCTCCTCCGGGCGCTTCTCGAGGACCCACGCCTGCGCGGTGAGCAGCTGGGCCTCCTCGGCGAGCGCGTGCGTCGGCCAGCGGTCGAGCAGGATGCGCGCCTCGGTCCGGGCCTGCCGGTAGTTCTTGAGCTCGAAGTACGCCTTGCAGACCTCGAGCTGGTACTGCGGCGCCTCCGGGGCCTCGGACGACGCGACGTCGGCGTACTGGGCGATCGCGGCGAGGTGGTCCTTGAACCGCTCGCGATAGATGTCGCCGATCGCGATCCGGGCGCCCCGCGCCTCGGCCGTGCCGGGGTAGAGCGAGATGATCCGCCGGTAGTACGAGATGGCGCCCATGTAGTCGCCGAGCTCGAGGTACGAGACGTCGCCCGCGCCCTTGAGCGCCTTCCAGCGGATGGCGGCGCGCTCGCCCGCGAGCGGGCCGTCCCCGAGGTCCGCCAGGATCGACTTGTACTGCGCGAGCGCGCCCTTCGCGTCGCCGCCGTGGCGGAGCGTGTGCGCCTCCTCGAGCTTGCGCGCCTGGGCCCGGCAGCCGGCCCCCGCCGCGAGGAGCGTCAGGGCGACGAGCGCGGCGACGCGCGGGCGCGTCCGGCGCGTCACGCGGGCTCCCCCGGGCCCTCCCCGCCGTTCGCGCCGCCGCCCGCCTCGCCCTCGGAGTCGACGTCCTCCTCGGGCTCGGACTCGACCGGCGTCGCGCCCTCGGGAGCCTCGCGCACGCCCGCCGCCTCCGCCTCGGGCGTGGTCTCGGCGACGCGCGCCAGCGCGACGACCTGCTCGTCCTTCGACTCGACCGTGATGAGCCGGACGCCCTGGGTGTTCCGCCCGATGACGCTGATCCCCTTCGCCGGCATCCGGATGAGCATGCCCTTGTTGGTGATGAGCATCACCTCCTCGGCGTCGGAGACCGGCGTCGCGGCGACCACCGGCCCGTTCCGCTCGGTGGTCTTGATGGTGATGAGCCCCTTCCCGCCCCGGGTCTGCACCCGGTACTCGGCGAGCTCCGTCCGCTTGCCGTAGCCGTTCGCGGTGACGGTGAGGATCGCCGGCGCGGGGGCGCCGTCCGTCGGCGCCGCCGGGATGGCCTCGGCGGACACGACCGCGTCCCCCTCCTCGAGGCTGATGCCCTTCACGCCGTAGGCGCTCCGGCCCATCGCCCGGACGTCGGACTCGGCGAAGCGGATGGCCATGCCCTGCGCGGTCGAGAGGAGGAGGTGGCTCTTCCCGTCGGTGAGCCGCGCGGAGATGAGCTCGTCGCCTTCCTCGATGCCGACGGCGATGATGCCCGTCGGGCGCGGGCGCGCGTACTGGTCGAGCCGCGTCTTCTTGATGAGCCCGTTCCGCGTGGCCATGAAGACGTACGGATCCGCCTCGAGCTGCGGCGGTGCTCCGTCCCGCTCACCCGGAGCCTGCCCAAGGGCGTTCGTCTCGGCCTCCGGCCCCTCCTCGGCGCCGCCCGGCGGCTCGGGGAGCCGCCGCACGGGCAGGATGGCGGCGATCTTCTCGCCCTGCGCCAGCGCCAGGAGGTTCACGATCGGCTTCCCGCGCGCGGCGCGGCCGGCCGGCGGGATCTCGTGGACCTTGAGCCAGTACACCTTCCCGCGGTTCGAGAAGACGAGCAGGTAGCTGTGGGTCGAGGCGACGAAGAGCGACTCGAGGAAGTCCTCGTCGCGCGTGGCCGCGCCCGTCTTCCCCCGCCCGCCGCGCTTCTGCGCCCGGTACTGCGCGACCGGGTTCCGCTTCACGTACCCGGCGTGCGAGACGGTGACGACCATCTCCTCGTCGGCGATGAGGTCCTCGGTGGAGAGGTCGTCCACCTTGCCCTGGATCTCCGTCCGCCGCTCGTCGGCGAACAGCTGCCGCACCTCCTGGAGCTCCTTGACCACCACGTCGAGCAGGACCTTCTCCGAGGCGAGGATCTCCTTCAGCCGGGCGATCTCCGCCTGGACCTCGGCCAGCTCCTTCAGGATCTTGTCGCGCTCGAGCCCGGTGAGCTGGGCGAGCCGCATGTCGAGGATCGCCTTCGCCTGCAGGTCGGAGAGGGCGAACCGCTCGACCAGCTCCCCGTGGGCGGTCTCGCGGTCGGGCGCCTTCCGGATGAGGTCGATGATCTCGTCGAGGTGGTCGAGCGCGATCTGGAGGCCGAGCAGGATGTGCTCGCGCTCGCGCGCCTTGCGCAGCTCGTACCGCGTCCGGCGGGTGACGACGTCGCGCCGGTGGGCGACGAACCGCTCGAGCATCTCCTTGAGCGTGAGGATGCGCGGCTGCCCGCCGTCGATGGCGAGCATGATGATGCCGAAGCTCGTCTGGAGCTGGGTGTGCGCGTAGAGGTTGTTGAGCACCACCTGGGCGACGGCGTCGCGCTTCAGCTCGATGACGACGCGCACGCCCTCCCGCGAGGACTCGTCGCGCAGGTCGCTGATCCCCTCGAGCCGCTTGTCCCGCACGAGCTCGGCGATGTGCTCGACGAGCTTCGCCTTGTTCACCTGGTACGGGACCTGATCGACGACGATCGTCTCGCGCTCCGTCCGCGGGTGGAGCTCGATGCTCGCCCGCGCGCGGACCTGGATCGTCCCGCGCCCGGTCTCGTACGCGGCCTTGATGCCGTCGCGGCCGAGGATGATGCCCGCGGTGGGGAAGTCCGGCCCGTGGACGTGCTGCATGAGCTCGGGGATGGTGATCTTCGGGTTCGCGATGAGCGCCACCGCGGCGTCGATCACCTCGCCCATGTTGTGGGGCGGGATGTTCGTCGCCATGCCGACGGCGATGCCCGCCGAGCCGTTCACGAGCAGGTTCGGGAAGCGGGTGGGGAGGACCTTCGGCTCCTGGATGGAGTCGTCGAAGTTCGGGCCCCAGTCCACCGTCTCCTTGTCGATGTCGGCGAGGAGGAAGTCGGCGAGGCGGGCGAGGCGGGCCTCGGTGTACCGGTAGGCGGCGGGCGGATCGCCGTCCATCGAGCCGTAGTTGCCCTGGCCGTCGATGAGCGGGTACCGCAGGTTCCAGTCCTGCGCGAGGCGGACGAGCGCGTCGTAGACCGCGCCGTCGCCGTGCGGGTGGTACTTCTTCAGCACCTCGCCGACGACGCCCGCGCACTTGGAGTGCTTGCGGTTGTAGAGCAGGCCCTCCTGGTTCATCGCGTACAGGATCCGGCGATGGACCGGCTTCAGGCCGTCGCGCACGTCCGGCAGCGAGCGCGCCATGATGGTGGACAGCGCATAGGACAGGTAGCGCTCCTGCAGTGCCTGTCCGAATTGCACCGGCTTCACGGCCGCGAGCGGAACGACGTTGGTGGTACGTTTGGCCATCGACTGGGACGTGAGAGGGGGAAGCAGCCGCGATTCGTGCCGCGGCCGCGGGCGTTGTTATGGGCGACTGAGCGTTTCCATAAATCTCGCCCGCGCGGCAGGCAAGGGC
>JAEYZK010000236.1 GCA_023428085.1 Pseudomonadota bacterium | reverse complement strand
GGCGCGCCCGCACGAGGGCGCGACGGCTGCCCGCGGCCGCCACCCGGTGGTCGCGCACGAGGAGCACGCGATCGACGCACGCGGGGAGGTCCTCGGGCCGCGGCGTCACGACGACGAGGTGCATCCCGCCCCCCGCGAGCTCGTCGAGGGCCGCGCGCACCTGCCCGCGGGCCTGCGCGTCGAGGCCGGCGAGGGGATCGTCGAGCACGAGCAGCCGCGGCGCGCGCAGCACCGCGCGCGCGAGGAGGAGCTTCTGCGTCTCCCCGTTCGAGAGCTGGAGCACGCGCCGCTCGAGGAGCGGCGCGAGGCCGAAGAGCGCGACGGTGCGCGCCCGCCGCACCTCGTAGGCGCCCTCGTCGCGCGCGGGCGGGAGGACCTCGTACGGGTTGAGCGCCTCGACCGACAGGCGCGAGAGGAGCGCCCCGACGGTGTCGCCCGTCCCGGCCTCGCTCGCGTTCCAGCGCGCCTGCTGGTACGGGCTGTGGCGGTCCGCGAGCCGCCGCCGGTCCTCCCCCGCCACCCGGACCACGCTGCCCCGCGCGAACCAGCCCCAGCGCGCGTCGCGCGCCTCCGCGCCGTCGAGGAAGTGGTAGCGGATGGTGCCCCGCGCGAGCGGGACCTGCCCGCAGAGCGCCGCGGCGAGCACCGACTTCCCGGCGCCGCTGGGCCCCAGGAGCGCCCAGTGCTCGCCCTGGCGGAGCGTCCAGGAGGTGTCCGCGAACAGCTCGCGATCGCCCTCGCGCACGGCGATGCGATCGACGGTGACGAGCGGCGGGCGGGAGCGGATCTGGCGGGGCGATGGGGCGTTCATGCGGCGGGATCGCGTCCCGCCGAGGGTTGCACGCGGCCGCGCGGGGCACAAGGGATCCCGGAGCCCGCGCGAGCCGCGCCCGCCTCCTCACCCCACATGCGGCGCGCGCGCCGCTTCCACCCGCAGTACAAGCCCCGCTGCGTGCGACACCTCCGCCGCGACGCGTTCACGCTCGTCCCGCCCCGGAGCGGACCGGCGGACGTCCGCGGGCTCCTCGCGCGCGCCCCGCTGCGCGCGTACCGCGCGGAGGCGCTCTGGGCCGCGGCGGCGCTCGCCCTCCTGCTCCTCCGGCTGGGGGCCGCGCCGCTCTTCGACGTGGACGAGGGCGCGTTCGCCGAGGCGACGCGGGAGCTGCTCGCGAGCGGAGACTGGGGCTCCACCACGCTCGACGGCGCGCCGCGCTTCGACAAGCCCATCCTCGTCTCCTGGCTCCAGGCCGCCAGCGTCGGGCTCCTCGGCCTCTCGGAGGGCGCGCTCCGGCTCCCCTCGGCGCTCTGCACGTTCGGCTGGGCGCTCGCGGTCGTCGCCTTCGCCGCCCGCCGCTGGGGCCGGCGGACCGCGCTGCTGGCGGGGACCGTGCTCGTCACCAGCGGCGGCCCGCTCGTCGTCGGGCGCGCGGCCACCGCCGACGCGCTCCTCAACGTCCTCCTCGCGCTCACGCTCCTCGACGCGTGGCGGTGGATCGAGCGCCCGCGCCCGGCCCCTCTCCGGCGCGCCTACCTCTGGATCGCCCTCGGGGTCCTCGCGAAGGGGCCGGTCGCGATCCTGATCCCCGCCGCGGTCACCCTGCTCCACCTCTGGATCGCCGGCGACGCGCGCCGGTGGCTCCGGCTCGCGTTCGACGCGCCGGGCTGGGCCATCCTCCTGATCGTCGCCGGCCCCTGGTACGCGTACGCGCTCGACCGCCACGGGATGGCGTTCGTCGAGGGCTTCCTCCTGCGCCACAACGTGGCCCGCTTCACGACCACGCTCGAGGACCACGGCGGGAGCCTCTTCTACTACGCGCTGCTGCTGCCGGTCCTCCTCCTGCCCTGGGCGGCGCTCCTCCCCTCCGTCGTCCGCGCCGTCCCGCGGCTCTGGCGCGGCGATCGGCTCGATCGCTTCCTCCTCCTCTGGTCGGGGTTCGTACTGGCCTTCTTCTCGCTCAGCGGGACCAAGCTCCCGCACTACGCGCTCTATGGCGCGACCCCCGCGTTCCTGCTCCTCGCCCGCGCGGCGCAGGGGTGGGCGAGCGCGACGTCGCGCAGGGCGACCGCGGCGACCATCGCCGCCGTGCTCGGGGTGCTCACCATCGGGCCGGGGCTGGTCCCGCGCCTCGCGCCGCTCGCGGGCGACCCGCTCTACGTCGCCCTGCTCGGCGGGGCAGGTCGGGGGGCGGCGGCGGTGCAGCTCGGGGCGGCGCTCACCCTCGTCGGCTGGCTCGCGGCGCTCGCGCGCTTCCGGGCTTCCCCGGGCGCGCTCGCGGGCGGCGCGGCGGCGCTGGCGGTCGTGGTCGTGGCGCTCGGGGTCCCGTGGCTGGCGGGCGCGCTCCAGGGACCGGTGCGGGCGGCGGCCCTCGTGGCGCGGGCGCAGCAGGAGCCGGTGGTCCAGTACCGCGTCCGGATCCCGAGCTTCAGCGTCTACCGCGGGGCGCCGACGCCCCGGGCGCACCCCTCGCCCGGGCAGCTCGCGATCACGACGGAGCGCGGGCTGGCCTCGCTCGACGGCCCGCGGGAGGTGCTGTTCCGTGACGGCGGGTACGTGCTCGTGCGGGTGGGGGGGCCGGACGGCGGAGGGGCGGAGGGAGTGGGTTCGGGACCTTGAGGGTCGGGGTCGGGCTCGGGCTCGGGCTCGGGCTCGTTCACGGGGGGGAGAGGATCCGGAGGACGATGTCGAGGTGCTTCGCGGCGCGGGCGAACGGCATCGCCGGCGTCGCCCTCCCCTCCACGCAGTCGAGGAAGTGGGCGACGAGCGCGGCGTCGTCGCCGCCGTGGCCGCCGAGGTCCACCGGGAGCACCTCGCGGCGGGGCCTGCCGTCGGGCCCCTCCTCGAAGAGCTCCACCGCGGGCGGCTCCCAGGTCGGGTAGCCCAGCCGGAGCCCGCCGCGCGTGCCGTGGATCCGCGTCTCGCTCCGCGCGTCTCCGTGGACCCCGGCGCCGCGCTCGTAGGCGACGGTGAGGCCGCCGTCGAAGGTGAGGAACGCGGCGGCGTGCTGCTCGACGTCGCCGGACCGCGTCCGGAGCCCGCCGCGCCGGAACGAGCGCACCTCCTGGAGCGCGGGCCCGTCGCCGAGCACGCCGAGGAGGAACGAGAAGTCGTACACGCCCCAGTCCACCACCGGGCCGCCGCCCGCGAGCCGCTGCTCCATCGCCCAGCGGGCCCGCGGGTTCCAGTCGAGGAAGGTGTCCGGGGAGAGCATCACGTGGTGCAGGTGGTAGATCTCCCCGAGCCGCCCCGAGGCGACGATCGCCTTCACGCGCTCGAACTTCGGCTGCAGCCGCGCGTGCCGGCACGACGCGTCCAGCGCGACCTGCCCCGGGCGCCGCGCCGCCTCCGCGACGAGCGCCGCCGCCTCCTCCGGCGCGACCGCCATGGGCTTCTCGAGGAGGAGGTGCTTGCCCGCGCGCAGGACCGCGAGCCCGAGCTCCGCGTGCGTCGCGGGCGGCGTCGCGACGACGACCGCGTCCACCTCGGGATCGCCCAGGATCTCGCCGGCGTCGGGGGTGGCCCGCTCGACGCGCGGATCCGCCGCCCACCGCCGCAGCCGCTCCTCCGAGCGGTTGCACACCCACTTCACGCGGGCGCGGCCGCCCGCGTGGAGCGCCTCGACGTGCTTCTCGCCGATCATGCCGCCGCCGATCACGGCCGCGGTCACCGGCCGGCGGTCCGCCGGACTCACGCCACGCCTCCCCGGCGCTCCGCCACGAACCGGAGGGCTCCGGCCGTCACCGCCTCACACCGGCACGCCCGACAGCGAGCTGACGCCCGCGCGCAGCACGCGCACGGGCACCACCGCGCCTGCGGGCGCGTCGGCCTCGGACGCGGCCACGTGCACGACGCGATTCTCCGGCGTCCGCCCCACCCGTTCGCCGTCCTCCGACGGGCCCTCGACCAGCACCTCGACCACCTTGCCGCGCTCGGCCGCGAGGTGCTCCGCGGCGATCCGGCGCTGGACGGCGAGGAGCCGCTCGAGCCGCGCCACCGCCACCTCGCGCGGGATCTCCTGCCACTCCGGCGCCGAGCCGAGCCGGAGGTTCGCGATCGTGTGCGGCCGCGGGCTGAAGACGAAGCTGAAGCTCTGCTCGAAGCGCGCGTGCTCGAGCAGGCGCAGCGACGCCTCGAAGTCGGCGTCGCTCTCGCCCGGGAAGCCGACGATGAAGTCGGTCGTGATGGCCACCCCGGGCCGCGCCGCCCGGAGCCGGTCGAACCGGTCGAGGTACGCGGCCACGGTGTAGTCGCGCCGCATGCGGGCGAGCACCGGATCGGAGCCGGACTGCACCGGCAGGTGGAAGTGCGGCATCACCTTCGGCTCGTCGCGGAACACCTCGATGAGCGCGTCCGAGAGATCGTGCGGGTGACTGGTGGTGAACCGGACCCGCAGGACGTCCGGGAGGGCCGCGACCCGCCGCAGGAGCTCGGCGAACGTGCAGCCGCCCCGGTAGGAGTTCACGTTCTGGCCGATGAGCGTCACCTCGCGCACGCCGACCTCGGCGAGCCGCGCGCACTCGGCGACGACCTCGGGCCACGGCCGCGAGACCTCGCGCCCGCGGGTGTGCGGGACGACGCAGAACGCGCAGACGTTGTCGCACCCCTTCATCGCGGTGACGAAGGCCGTCACCCGCCCGCGCGCCGCCTCGGGCTCGGCCGCGGGGAAGACGTACTCCTCGGAGCTCATCCAGCCGGTCTCGGCGAACCGCTCCTTCGCCCGCGCGCGCGCCACCAGCTCCGGCAGCCGGCCCAGGTTGTCCGGCCCGAACACGAAGTCCACGTAGGGGACGCGGGCGAGCAGCTTCTCCTTCTCCTGCTGCGCCACGCACCCCGCCACCGCGAGCAGCGCGCCCCGGCGGGCCTTCACCTCGCGGTACCGGCCGAGCGCCGAGAGCAGCTTCTGCTCGGCCTTCTCCCGGATGGCGCAGGTGTTCACGAGGATGAGGTCCGCCTCGTCGGGCGAGCCGGCCGCGGAGAACGCGTGCTTGCCGAGGAGCTCGACCATGCGGGCCGAGTCGGCCTCGTTCATCTGGCAGCCGAAGGTGTGGACGAAGACCTTCGCGCCGGGCGACGCCGCGGGGGCGGAGCCGCCGTCGCGGCGGGCCAGGGTGACGAGCTCGGGGCCGGACACGCGGCGGAACCTAAAAGAATCGGCCCGCGGGGGCAACCCCGGGGGAGAACGCGGGGGCCCGTCGCGCTACAACCTGCCCCATGTCCCCCGCCGCCCTGGTCACGGTCGTCTTCCTCGCGTTCTTCGGGCTCCAGCTCGCGGTCGAGGCCGTCCTGCTCGGGCTCCAGCTCCGGGCGGCCGCCCGCGGCCGCGGGGTGCCGCCCGCGCTCGGCGACCGGATCGACGCCGCCGTCGCCGAGCAGAGCCGCGCCTACACCCTCGCGCGCGGGCGGTTCGCCGTCGTCTCGCTCGGGGCGTCGGCGGCCGTGACGCTCGTCGCGCTCTTCTCCGGCCTCCTCCCCTGGCTCGACCGGACGCTCGCCGCGGTGGGCCTCGACGGCGCGCACCGGTTCGTGGCGTTCCTCGCGGCGCTCGCCGCCGCCGGCGCGGTGATCTCCGCCCCGTTCTCGCTCTACGCGACGTTCGTGCTCGAGCAGCGGTTCGGGTTCAACCGGACGACGCCGCGGCTCTGGCTGACCGACCGCCTGAAGGGGCTCGCCCTCCAGCTCGCCCTCGGCGTCCCGCTCCTCTACGCGGTCTACGGCTTCATGCGGTTCACGGGCGACCTCTGGTGGGTCTGGCTGTTCGCGTTCCTGGTCGTGTTCCAGGTCGTGCTCGACTGGGCCTACCCGGCGCTGATCGCGCCGCTGTTCAACAAGTTCGTCCCCCTCGCCGCGGGCCCGCTCCGCGAGCGGCTCGAGACCATGGCGCGCGAGGCCGGCTTCCGGAACCGGGGGCTGTTCGTGATGGACGCGTCGCGCCGCTCGGGCCACTCGAACGCCTACTTCGCCGGGCTCGTCCGCCCGCGCATCGTCCTCTTCGACACGCTGGTCGAGCGGATGACGGCGGACGAGGCGGCGAGCGTGCTGGCGCACGAGATCGGCCACTTCCGCGAGCACCACGTGCACCGCATGCTCGCGGTCTCGCTCGCCGGGATGCTGGCCGTGCTCTTCGCGCTCTCGAGGCTCGTCGCCTGGCCGCCGCTCTTCGAGGCGTTCGGGTTCGCGGGCACGCCGCTCCACGGGGCGCTGGCGTTGCTCGTCCTCGGCGGGGGCGCGTTCGTCTTCTGGCTGACGCCCATCGCCGCGTTCTTCTCGCGCCGGCACGAGTACGCGGCCGACCGGTACGCGGTCCGGATCGCCCGCGCGCCCGAGGCCCTCAAGACCGCGCTCGTGCGGCTCAACGGCGAGAACCTCGGCAACCTGCACCCGCACCCCTGGTACAGCGCCTGGCACTACAGCCACCCCGCGCTGGTCGAGCGGCTCGCGGCCATCGACGCCGCGCGCACACACTGAGCCGCCGCGGCGACGCCCGCCGGGCGCCCGCCGGGCGCCGCGGTCCGTTGACGCAGGGCGGCGATCTCCCAACATCGCGACGTCGCAGTGATTCCAGCCGTGACGTATCCTCCCCGCCTCCGCCGGGGGCCGGTGCCGTTCGTGCATACGCGCGCATACGGCAGCCCGGAGCGTTGGCGTGGGGAGGAGACAGATGACCGAGACGATCTTCCAGCTCTTCACGAGGTCGGGGGCGGAGTGGGTGATGTACCTGCTCGTGGGGCTCTCCATCGCCTCGGTCGCGGTGATCCTGGAGCGGGGCGCGTTCTTCCTGCGGCGGGGTGCGCCGGTCCCGCACCTCCTCCCGCTGCTCAAGGACGGCCGGCTCGACGAGGCCCGCGCGCTCGTCTCCGGGCGCCGCGGCCTGGAGGCGGACGTGGCCCGCGCCGCGCTCGCGGCGGCGGACGGCGGACCGGCGGCGGTGCAGGAGGCGGTCGCCTGCGCCATCGCCGAGGCGCGGCCCGCCTACGAGCGCGGCCTCTCGTTCCTGGGGACGCTCGGGAACAACGCCCCGTTCCTCGGGCTGTTCGGGACGGTCATCGGCATCATCCGCGCCTTCTCCGATCTCTCCGTCGGGACCCGGCGCGCCGACGTGAGCGTCGTCATGGCCGGCATCTCCGAGGCGCTGGTGGCGACCGCCGTCGGCATCTTCGTCGCCATCCCCGCGGTGGTCGGGTTCAACGCGTACATGCGGCGGCTCAAGACGCTGACGGTGCGCGGGGAGGCCGTCGCGCACGCCCTGGCGTCCCACCTCGAGCACGACCGCGTCCGCGCGGCGGCCCCGGCGCGCGGCGGCGGCGCGGTCCCGCAGGCGGCCCGGTCCGTGGACGCGCCCTGAGGAGCGGACCATGGCCTCGTACTCGAGCGGCGACGACGACGCGATCACCGGGATCAACGTGACCCCGCTCGTGGACATCGTGCTCGTCCTGCTGATCATCTTCATGGTCACGGCCTCGTTCATCGTGAAGGAGTCGATCGAGGTCGATCTCCCCCGCGCCGCGGCGGGGGGCGAGACGACGGGGCCCACCCTCTCCTTCGCCATCGACGCCGCGGGCGTCGTCTACCTCGACGGCCAGCGCGTCACCCGCGACGCCGCCCGGGGCGCGGTGCGCGCGGCGCTCGCGCGGAGCCCGGACGCCCGGGCGCTCATCGGCGCCGACCGCGCCGTGGCCCACGGCGAGGTGGTCTCGCTCATCGACCTCGTGAAGCAGGAAGGGCTGGTGAAGTTCGCGATCCAGATCGCCCGCGATCCCTCGGAGGCGGAGCGGTGACGACGGAGACGCGGTCCTGGCGCGGCGCCGTCGGGGCAGCGGCCGTGGCCTCGCTCGCGCTCCACGCCGGCGCGCTCGTGCTCGCGGCCCGGCTCGACGCGCGTCCGCCCGCGCCCCAGGCGC
>JAEYZK010000224.1 GCA_023428085.1 Pseudomonadota bacterium | reverse complement strand
GGGGTGGGGCGTCGATCGAGCTGCGGGCTCCGCCGGCGGGGCGGGGCGGCACGCCCCGTGCGATCCTCCGAAACGGCTGTCGCGATTCGCGGCACCGTCAGGTGATCGCGAATCGCGAACTGCCGTTTACGTCGTGCTGCGCGACGGAGGCTTGGAGAACCGCGCCGCCGCCGCGGCCTTCGCGCTGGCGATGCCGGGGAAGATCGAGAGCGAGATCCCGCCGAGGATCGCGAGCGCGGAGACGACGAAGCGGAGCGTCACCGGTTCCCCCAGGAGGGCTGCCGCCCCGAGCGCCGTGAGCACCGGCACCGCGAGCTGGACGGTCGCGGCGCGCGTGGCGCCGAGCCCCGGGACGGCCGCGTACCAGAACGAGTACCCGACGCCCGACGCCACCGCGCCGGAGAGGGCCGCGAGGAGGACGCCGGATGGGCGCGCGGCGAGCGTGGGGCCGAACGCGACGAGCAGCGGGAGCGCGAGGACCGCGGCGCGAGCGAAGTTCGCGGCCGTCGTCTGGAGCGGGTCGCGGGACGTGCGACCGCGCAGCGAGTAGGCTCCCCAGGCCCCGCCCGCGGCGACCATCAGCGCGGCGCCGAGCGCGTCGACCCCGCCGCGGGCGCCCGGGAGCGTCAGGTACGCGAGCCCGCCGAGCGCGACGACGGCGCCGAACCACTGGACCGCCGCCGGCCGCTGCCCGCGCACGACGCTCCACCCCAGCATCGTCACCTGGACCGCCGCGAAGAGCAGGAGCGCTCCCGGGCCCGCCGCGATGCGCAGGTAGGCGAGGGAGAAGGCCGCCGCGTAGGCGAACAGCGCGAGCGCCGAACCCCAGCTGCCGCCCGCGGGCCGGCCGCGCCTCGTCGCGAAGGTGAGCCCGCGGAGCGTCAGCGCCCCCGCGGCGAGGCGCACGGCGGTGTACGTCGCCGGATCGGCGAGGTCTGCTCCGAGGGCGCGCCGGGCGAGCAGCGAGTTGGCCGCGAAGCACGCGAGCGCC
Source organism: Pseudomonadota bacterium (assembly GCA_023428085.1). GTDB lineage: Bacteria > Myxococcota > Myxococcia > Myxococcales > Anaeromyxobacteraceae > Anaeromyxobacter. The sequence continues at coordinate 8,558 of JAEYZK010000224.1, read as the reverse complement.
GCGAGGGTGAGCGCGGCCATCCGGAGCGTCATGGACGCGCTCTAGCCCGGCTTCGAGGCTGCGACTCGTCCGGAAGGGGCGGTGCTCGACCGGGTCGGAACCCCCGCTCCGGGTGGGATCCCTGCGGCAGCCCTCCGCAGCGCGTGCGGCGCGGAGGCCCAGTTGCGGGCGTGAAATAACTGGAAGTTATCGAACATCGACGATCAATCGATTGGATCCCGGGCGGCCGAACGGGCATTCTCACCCTCGAAAGGAACCCGGAAGCCCAAGGGGACCTGGAAAGGAAAGGGAGACCGATGACGACCGACACGATGGCGACGTTCGGACTGTTCGTTGCGATGACCGAGATGACCCGGAAGCCCACCGCCGTGGTGCCGGAGCCGGAGTTCGCGCGGTTCAAGTTCCCCGAGCGGAGGGCTGCCGTCCGCGCGGTGGCGCTCGCGCCGGCGAACGACCCCGCGACGCCGGACACGGGCGCGCGCGCGGCCTAGCGTCTCCACGCAGCGAGAGTTCTCTGGGGGGCAGGGGAGTGGCGACCAACACGGGGGTCGCGGCTCCTGAGGGAGTGGCGGCCAACACGGGGGTCGCCGCTCCCTCTTTTTTTGTTCCGGGTCAGCTCTTCGGCGCCACGGGCCGCAGGTGCAGCCCGCACTCCGTCTTCTGGCGCCCGCGCCAGCGGCCGGCGCGCGGGTCCTCGCCCGGCTTCACCGCCGTCGTGCAGGGCGCGCAGCCGATGCTGGAGTAGCCGCGGGCGTGGAGCGGATTGACCGGGATCTCGAGGCGACGGAGCTCCGCCCAGACCTGGTCCCAGGTCCACGCCGCGAGCGGGTTCACCTTCTCGAGGCCGAAGCGGCCGTCCCACTCGAGGACGCGCGCGTTCGCGCGGTCCGCGGTCTGGTCGCGGCGGATGCCCGTCACCCACGCGCCGTACCGCGCCAGCGCGGTCCGCAGCGGCACGACCTTGCGCGCCTCGCAGCAGGCGTCGGGGTCCGCCTCCCACGGCGGGGTGGCGGCAGGATCCACCGGCGGGAGCGTTGTCCGCTCGGCCCGGATGGCGATCCCGTAGCGCGCCTCGAGCTCCTTCCAGAGCGCGTACGTCTCGGGGAACAGGTAGCCCGTGTCGAGCGTGAACACCTCGATCGGCAGGCCGGCGCGCGCGACCGCGTCGACGAGCAGGCAGTCCTCGGCGCCGAAGGAGCAGGCGAGGGCGACGCGGCCGGGGTGACGGGCGGCGGCGGCGGCCAGGATCTCGGCCGGCGGCTTGCCCTCGAGGGCGGCGGCGAGCTGCTTCAGCTCCTCGTACGGATTCGCGCTCACTGGATCATCCCCGCGGCGACGGTGTCGTTGGTGGCCTCGTCCACGACGATGAACGCGCCGGTGTCGCGGTTGTCCGCGTAGCGGTCGGCGGCGATCGGGGAGGCGAGCTTCACGCGCACCCGCCCGATGTCGTTCATCTGGAGCGTGTCGGCGGGCACGTGCCCGAGGGCGGTGAGGTCCACGCGCCAGGCGATCTCGGAGATCTGGGCCAGGGTCTCGCGCGTCGTGTGGCGCACGACGTAGCGGCGCGCGCGCGAGAGGGGCCGCTCGGAGAGCCAGCAGAGGATCGCGTCGAGCGCCCGCGCCGGCTCGGGACCGGCGCCGGCGTGCACGAGGAGGTCGCCCCGCGAGACGTCCACCGCGTCCTCGAGCTCGATCGTGACGGACTGCTCGCTGCGCGCGCGCTGCAGGGCCACGTCGCCGAGCCGGATCGAGCGCACCCGGCTCCGGCGCCCGGAGGGGAGGACCTCGACCTCGTCGCCGACCGCGATCTCCCCCGACTCGACCCGGCCGGCGAGGCCGCGGAAGTCGTGGTGCGCGTCCGTGTGGGGGCGGCAGACCCACTGGACGGGGAAGCGGAACCGCTCCGGCCCCTCGGTGTGCGCGGCCGGCGCGCTCTCGAGCAGCTCGAGCAGGGTCGGGCCGGCGTACCAGCCGAGCCGCTGCCCGCGCTCGACCACCATGTCGCCGGCGAGCGCCGACATCGGGAGGAACCGGACGTCGGGGATGCCGAGCTTCCGCGCGAAGTCGCGGTAGTCGCGCTCGATCCCGCGGAACACCTCCTCGGACCAGCCGACGAGGTCCATCTTGTTCACGGCGATGACGAGGTGCGGGATGCCGAGCTGGTGGGCGATGTACGAGTGGCGCCGCGTCTGCGTGAGCACGCCCTTGCGCGCGTCCACCAGGATGATCGCGAGGTGGGCCGTGGAGCCCGCCGTCACCATGTTGCGCGTGTACTGCTCGTGCCCGGGCGCGTCGGCGATGATGTACTTGCGGGTGCCGGTCGAGAAGTAGCGGTGCGCGACGTCGATGGTGATCCCCTGCTCCCGCTCGGCCTGGAGGCCGTCGGTGAGGAGCGACAGGTCCACCGTCTCGAGGCCGCGGCGCTTCGACGTCCGCTCGATGGCGGAGAGCGCGTCGGCGAGCACGGACCGCGTGTCCACGAGCAGCCGCCCGATGAGCGTGCTCTTCCCGTCGTCCACGGAGCCGCAGGTGATGAAGCGGAGGAGGCCGCGGTCGGGGGGAGCGGCCAGCAGCTCGGCGGCGGACATCAGAAGTACCCCTCCTTCTTGCGCTGCTCCATCGAGGCGTCCGAGGTCTGATCGTCGAGCCGGGTCGCCCCGCGCTCGGTGATGGTCGTCGTCGCGGTCTCGGCGACGATCGCCTCCAGGGTGTCGGCGGTGGACTCGACCGGCGCCGTGCAGGTGATGTCGCCGACGGTGCGGAACCGGACCGAGAGCTCCTCGATCCGCTCGCCGGGCCGCGCCGGGGTGACCGGCGTCACGGGCACGAGCGCGCCGCCGCGGCGGACGACGGGGCGGCGGTGGGCGAAGTAGATGGAGGGGAGCTCCAGCCTCTCGCGGGCGATGTACTGCCACACGTCGAGCTCGGTCCAGTTGGAGAGCGGGAAGGCGCGGATGTTCTCGCCCTTGTGGATCCGCGCGTTGTAGAGGTTCCAGAGCTCCGGCCGCTGGTTCTTGGGATCCCACTGGCCGAACGCGTCGCGGAACGAGAAGATCCGCTCCTTCGCGCGCGCCTTCTCCTCGTCGCGCCGGGCCCCGCCGATGCAGGCGTCGAACGCGTGCTCGGCGATGGCCTCGAGGAGCGTGACCGACTGGTGCCGGTTCCGGGACTCGCTCGGGGACGCGAGCACGACCGTGCCCTGCCGGATCGAGTCCTCCACCGATCGCACCAGCAGCCGCTCCCCGAGCTCCGCGGCGCGCCGGTCGCGGAAGGCGATCACCTCGGGGTAGTTGTGGCCCGTGTCGATGTGCAGGAGGGGGAAGGGGAACCGCGCGGGGCGGAACGCCTTCTCGGCCAGGCGCAGCAGGACGATCGAGTCCTTCCCGCCGGAGAAGAGGAGCACCGGGTTGGCGCACTGGCCCGCGACCTCGCGGAGCACGTGGATGCCCTCCGCCTCCAGCCAGTCGAGGTGATCGAGGGGGGGGCGCGCGACGCGGGCGGAGGCGCCGGCGCCGCGCGCGCCGGGGCGCTCTGGAAGTGTATCCAACATAACGGATATCCTAGCCAGCGGACGTCCATCCTGTCAAGCGGACGTGCGTGGAGCCCCCGGCCCGGGCGTCGCAGCCGGCGGACGGGCGGGCCCGTCGGGAGGGACCCGCGAAGCTGCCGCGCCGCGCGCGCGCCTGGCCTACACGCAGGGTGACGGTCGCCGCGCGTGCCACCTCGACGCAGGTGTGGGCGCGCGACGACGCGGGCGCGGCCCTCCGCGCCGCGCGGCATGAGGTCGCGCGCTGCGCGGCGGGGTCGCGCCCCGGGGGACGGACGCGTTCCACTCGGGGCAAAAACGCCCCGCGTGGACGGTGGAAGATGCAAAGATAACCTCCAGTTATCGAATGGCCGCGCGGCTTCGATTGGACGCGCGCCGTCGCCTGCTGCATCTTCCTTCACGTCGGGTGCGGGATCTCGCGCACCCGAGAAAGGCAGGTGCTTCACATGTTCGACACGTTCACGCTGGCCCTGGGGCTCCGGGCGGTCGCGCAGGTCGCGCGCGGCCAGGAGCTCCCGCGGGTGCCGGAGCCCGAGTTCCGGCGCTTCGTCTTCCCGAAGCGCGAGGCGGCCGCCGCGGCGGCCGCGAACAGCACGCAGTCCACCCGGACGCTCGAGGAGCTCGGCATCCCGCGGCCGTACGCGGCCGAGCTCGAGGCCACGTTCCGCGCCATGGGCGCGGTCGAGGGCGACAAGGTGGTCGGCTTCACGTTCCGGACGCCGGACGGCGTCCTCCACGCGCTGCGCGCGAGCGGCGCCGCCGCGCGTGCCCGCGCGCGGGACGCCGGGCGCGCCGCCTGAGCTTTCGCGGTTCGCGCTCGGCCTCCGCGCCGGGCACGGCCGCCCTCCCGGCCGCAGGACGTGCGCACCGCCGGAAGTCCCGCGCGCCTCTTGCGGCCTCCAGACGGGGTCCTCCGGGCGATGCCCTCGGGTTTTTCCGGGGGCATCGCCCTTTTTGCGGGGAGGCGCGTGCGGCGGATCGGTTCTTGCTCCGGGTGCGGGCATGACGTTCGTCGCCTCCGCCCTGGCCGTCTGGGCCCTCGTCTCCGTCCTCTCGACTCCCGTCCTCGTCGTGTGCGTTCGCGCGCAGCAGCGCGCGAACGCCCGGCGCACCGCCCGCCTGGACCGCGAGGGGTGGTCCCGCTTCTCCGCCCGCTGACCGGGGGCTTCGTGGCGCAGGGGGAGCGGCGAGCTCGCCCTGCGATCGGTGACCGACCTCCCGCAGCTCGGCCTCTCGGCCAACAATGCGCTCGACCTCGCCTCTCGGGCCTCGAGGGCCGATTCCTTCACGCTCTCTCAGCTGACTACTTCGAGCGCAAGTAGTCCGCCAACGCCTGGAACGCCGGCAAGGAGGTGGGATCGATGAGCGGATTCTGTGCCTTGGGAAAGGACGCGAAGCGTACCAGCACCATCCGGGCGCTCGGGTCCACGTAGATCGTCTGCCCGTGCACCCCGCGGGCGGCGATGACGCCCCGATTGCCCGGGTAGATCCACCACATGCTCCTGTAGCTGCCGCCCACCAACGCCGGATAAGCCGTGCCGAACTTCGCTGGATCTCCGCCGCTGCGGATCCGCCGCACGGCTTCAGCGGGGAAGAGCCGCTGGCCGTTGATGACGCCTTCGTTGAGCATCAGGAGGCCCAGGCGGCCGAGATCGCGGAGTCCAGCGCTGAGCCCGCCGCCCGCGAACGGCACGCCCTTGGCGTCGACGGTCATGTAGGCGTCCTGTTCGGCCCCCATCCGCCGCCACAGTCGTTCGGATGCCAGCTCGGTGACCGACTTGCCCGAGACGCGCGAGATGATCCAGCCCAGCATGTCCGAGTTGATCGTCTTGTAGTGGAAGGCCTCGCCGTGCTTGCCCTCGGGCTGCACCTGCTCGAGGTACTCCCAGTATCCGTTGGGGCCCCGATAGCCCTTCGGTTTCGGGAGTGGGTTCGCTGCGGCCGAGTAGATCCAGATGTCCGCTTCTGGGTCGGAGTAGTCCTCGGAGTAGCGCACGCCCGTGGTCATATCCATCACCTGTCGGACCGTGGCGGAGGCGAACGCGCTCGCGCCCAGCTCCGGGATGATCTCGGAGACGAGCGCCGCTTCGTCGAGCGTGCCTTCCACCACCATGATCTGGGCGAGAAGGCCGGTCAGCGACTTGGTCATCGACATGGCCGCATGCTCGACCCCCCGCACCGCCGAGCGGCGTTGATGCAGCGGAACGGGCGCCGGCCCGGCCCGCTCCGGAGGGCGAGGAGCGCGCCTCGCCGCTCGCCAGGCCCCCCGGGGTGGCACCTTCCCCATCGTGGGCTCGCCCTCGCGGCGCGCCGCCGTGTAGGGCACTGCCCTCACGAGAGGAGGAAGCCATGGCCGGAGTGGAACGCGTCCCGAAGGACATGCCGACGCTGACGCCCAACCTCGTCGTGCGCGACGCGGCGCGGGCGATCGAGTTCTACGTGCGCGCGCTGGGCGCCCGCGAGGACTCACGGATGATGTCGCCCGACGGCAGGAGCGTGTGGCACGCGCAGCTCCGCATCGGGAGCTCGACGGTCTTCGTGAACGACGAGATGCCGGGGATGACCCGGGCCGCCCCCACGGCGGAGTCGCCCGCGCCGACGACGATGTGGCTCTACGTCGAGGACTGCGACGCCGCGTTCCGGCGCGCCGTGGACGCGGGGGCGAAGCCGACGTTCCCGCCGGAGGACATGTTCTGGGGCGATCGGTGCGCGGGCGTCGCCGATCCGTTCGGCTACGTCTGGTCGTTCGCGACGCACGTCCGGGACATGACGGAGGACGAGGTCCGGCGCGCCGGCGAGGAGTTCGCGCGGAGGTGGGCGTCGTCGTCCCAGGGCCAGCAGCAGCACGCGGAGTCCGCGCCCTCGCAGCCCGGGGTGTGAGCGACCAGCCCCGCTCAATGGGCCGCCGCGGCCGCTGCGCCCTTCATCCGTGGCCGGTGCGGCATCGGGCACGAGAGCGCCCCGTGCTTCTCGTCCCACTGCTGGTGGTAGTCCTCGGCGATCCAGAACCTCCCGGCCGGGGCGATCTGCGTCGTGATCCGGTCCTGGAGCTGCTGCTGGTACGCGTCGCGCGCGGCGATCGCCCGCTGCTGCTGCTCCGCCCCGAAGGTGAAGATCGCAGAGCGGTACTGGTCGCCGACGTCGGGGCCCTGGCGATCGCCGCTCGTCGGGTCGTGCGTGGTCCAGAAGAACTGGAGGAGCTGGTCGTAGCTCACCTTCTTCGGGTCGAACTCCACGAGCACCGCCTCCGCGTGGCCCGTGCCGTGGTCGCAGACCTCCTCGTACGTCGGGTTCTCCGTGTGACCGCCGGTGTACCCGACCGCCGTCGCGACGACGCCCGGCACCTTCCGGAGCCGCTCCTCGACGCCCCAGAAGCAGCCCTGGGCGAACACCGCGAGCTCGTTCCCGGCCTTCGGCGTGAGCGGCGTGCCCTGGCCCACGTTGCCCGGCCGCTTCCCGACGCTCGGGTTCCCGATCTGCATCGTGCCTCCCTTCGCGCCCGTCGCGCGCGCTGCGTTCACCGCCAGGCCGCCCAGGACCGCCACCGTCAGGAACGCCCCCGCGAGCACGCCCGGCTTCATGGCCTCGACCCGCCCGTCCGCGCGGGCGCCTCCGCCTGCTTCGCCTGGAACAGGGGCAGGTACCTCCCGTACCCCTCCGCCTCGAGCCGCTCCATCGGCACGAACCGCAGCGCGGCCGAGTTCATGCAGTAGCGGAGCCCCGTCGGCTCCGGGCCGTCGTGGAAGACGTGGCCGAGGTGCGAGTCGGCGTGCTTCGACCGGACCTCCGTGCGCGGCACGAAGAGCTTGTGGTCGGTGTGCGTCGTGACGTTGCCCGCCTCGAGCGGCCGCGTGAAGCTCGGCCAGCCCGTGCCCGAATCGAACTTGTCGCGCGAGCTGAAGAGCGGCTCGCCGGACACGACGTCCACGTAGATCCCGTCCCGGTGCTCGTCCCAGTACTCGTTGCGGAACGGAGGCTCCGTCCCCTCGTCCTGCGTGACCTCGTACTGCAGCGGGGTGAGCCTCTTCTGGAGCTCGTCGTCGGACGGCTTCTGGAACCCGGACATCGCTCGATCCTCCTGCGCCTGCGGGGCGGCCGCCTGGGCCGCCGCGTCGGCGCGCGTCCGGCACCCGGCAGCGCCCGCGCTGCCCAGGAGGGCTGCGACCACGAACCCGAGCATCGCCCGACCGCCGTTCACGCGTACCATCTCCTAGCTCCCCGGAGGCTCCCCGACCACGGAACCTCACGATCCGGATACGGCGGAGCGAGGAGGATGGTTACTGCGCCGGCCGTAACCGCGGGCGCGCCCGCTGCGTATGCGAGACGACGCGAACGAGGAGGCCCTGATGGAGGCCTATGTCGCCGGCGACCCCACCGCCTTCCGGCGGCTGTTCGGCCTCCTCGCCCCCTCGATGCTGGCCTTCTTCTCGCGCTCGGTCGGCGCCGGGCCCGCCGCGGAGGACCTGTTGCAGACGACCTTCCTCAAGCTCCACGCCGCGCGGGCGTCCTGGCGCACGGGCGAGAAGCTGCGGCCCTGGGCCTTCACCATCGCCGCGCGGGTCCGCGTGGACTGGCTGCGGCGCCAGGGGCGCCGGGGCGACGAGGAGGAGCTCGACGGGGACGCGCTGCCCGATCCCGAGGTCGCCAGGGCCCCGGACGGCGTGGCGCTGGAGCGGGAGCGCGCCGAGCGGGTGCGCGCGGCGCTCGATCGGCTGCCCGAGCCCCAGCGCGTCGTGGTCCACCTGCACCGGTTCGAGGGGCTCGGGTTCGCCGAGATCGGCCGCGCGCTCGGGATCACCGAGGCCGCGGCCAAGGTCCGGGCCTTCCGCGCGTACGCCGCCCTCCGCGCCCAGCTCGCCGACCTCGTGGCGGAGGAGCCCGCATGACGGACTGTGAACGGATCCGCGCCGGCGCCCCCGGCCTCGCTGCGCTGCCGGCCGGGCACGCCGAGCGCGCCGCGGCCGACGCTCACGCGCGGGCGTGCGCGGGGTGCGCCCGCGCCCTGCAGGAC
>JAEYZK010000039.1 GCA_023428085.1 Pseudomonadota bacterium | reverse complement strand
GGTCTCGAGGGCCGCGACGCGGTCGCGGGCCGCCGCGAGCCGCCCGTCGATCTCGGCGAGCGCCCCGTCCTCCTTGCGCTGCCCGTCGGCGAGGTCGCGGGCCACCGCGGCGCGCTCGCGCTCCAGGCTCGCGATCTCCTCCACGGCCGCGACGAGCGGCTCCGGCCGCGCGGCGAGGGCGATCTTCACCCGCGCGGCGGCGGTGTCGAGGAGGTCCACCGCCTTGTCCGGGAGCTGCCGGCCGGAGAGGTAGCGGCGGGAGAGCCGGACCGCGGCCGTGACCGCCTCGTCGCGGATGGCGACGCCGTGCGCCGTCTCGTACGCCGCGCGCAGGCCGCGCAGCATCACCACCGCGTCCTCGTCCGACGGCTCGTCCACCTTCACCGGCTGGAAGCGGCGCTCGAGGGCGGCGTCCTTCTCGAAGTACTTCTTGTACTCGCTCCAGGTGGTGGCGGCGATCGTCCGGAGCTCGCCGCGCGCGAGCGCGGGCTTGAGCAGGTTCGCGGCGTCGCTGCCGCCGGCGTTCCCGCCCGCGCCGATGAGCGTGTGCGCCTCGTCGATGAAGAGGACGATCGGCTTCGGCGACGCCTTCACCTCGGAGATGACCGCCTTCAGCCGGTTCTCGAACTCGCCCCGGACGCTCGCGCCCGCCTGGAGCGAGCCGAGGTCGAGGCCGAGCAGCTCCACCTCGCGCAGGGAGTCCGGCACCTCGCCGGCGGCGATGGCGATGGCGAGCCCCTCGACGAGCGCGGTCTTCCCCACGCCCGGCTCGCCCACGACGATGGGGTTGTTCTTCCGGCGGCGGGCGAGGATGTCCACCATCTGCCGGATCTCGCGGTGGCGGCCGAAGATCGGGTCGATCTTCCCCTCGCGCGCGCGCTGCGTGAAGTTGGTCGCGAAGCGCGCCAGCGCCTCGCCGCCCACCGCGCCAGAGCCCGCCGGCCCGCCGGGTGCGCCAGGCGCGCCGGGCGCGCCCTCGACCCACGACTCGGCGTGCTCGTGGCTCTTCGCCAGGACGTCGGCGAGGTCGCGCTTCATGACGTCGGCGTCGAGGTTGTCGATCTCCGCGTAGGAGTCGCCGGTGTAGCGGTCGGGCCGGGCGGCGAGCTGGAGGAGGAGGTGGCCGCTCCGGAGCTTCTGCGCCCCGAGCTCGACCGAGGCCATGAGCCAGGCGTCCTCGAGCCACTGGAAGACGCTCTCCGAGATGACCGGGCGGCCGGGGTTGCCCGACTTCATGCCCGAGAGCGTCCGCTCGATCGTGCCGGCGAGGCGCACGCGATCCGCGCCGTGCTGCTGGAGCAGGAGCGCCACGTCGCCCTCGTCGGGCTCGAGCATCGACGCGAGGAGGTGCTCGACCGTGAGCTCGTAGTAGCCGCCCTGCGCGGCGCGCCCCACGGCGGCCTCGAGGTGCCGCGTGGCGGTGGGCGTGAGCTTGCGAACGAGCGACTTGGCTTCGACGCGCATCGGTGTTCCCCCTCGGCGGTGCCCGGCGGATGGGTGGGCGTGCGGACCCTGGCGGCTGCCGGAAGCCCGGAGAGTATCGCCCGAAACCGGGCGAGGGGGAACTCCGGGGGGGGCGGGGGGCGGCCGCGGGCCCGGACGACCGGAATCCGCCGGTATCGCAGCCGCGGTGGGGGCGGGACGCGGAGCTCGGCGCCGCCTAGCCCCCCGCGCCCGCGGGCACCACGTCGTCCTTCGGCTCCGGCATCGCCGGGCAGGTGAAGTCGAACCCGAAGAGCTTCGGGTTCTCGCAGATCACCGCGGCGGAGAAGATCGAGAGGACGTAGTCGTACGTCTCCCGCGGCACCTTCCTGTCGCGCAGGAGGCGCCAGAAGTTCCGCTCCTGCGGCGTCGGCGGGAGCTTGTTCACGAGGGCGCGGACGTTCCCCTCGCCCCAGTTGTAGCAAGCCATGACGAGCATGCTCGAGGCCATGGTCTCGTGCGACGAGAGCATCTTGATGTAGCGCGCCGCCGAGGTGGTGGCCTTCTGCCACTCGAACCGCTCGTCCCTGGGGTCGTAGACCGGCTGGTCGTGGAGCGGGCCGATCTTGAGGCCGAAGTGGTCGCCGGTGGAGGCGATGAACTGCCACATGCCCTTGGCGTAGCCGTACCGCGTGCTGGGCCCGACCGCCCGCTCGTCGTAGTTGCTCTCGACGAGCGGCAGGTACACGAGCTGCCGCGGGAGGCCCGTCTCGTACAGCACCCGCTGGATCACCGGGCCGTAGCCGCGCTCCGCCGACCGCCGGAGCCCGTTCGCGAGGCGGTTCGAGGCCTTCCACTTCTGGACGTAGCTCTTCACCTCCGCCACGAACTCCGGCGGGACGTTCACCTCGCACTCGCCGAAGGCGCGGGCGGTCCGGAGGATGAGCCGCTCGTCCTCGGGGAGCTTCGCGTAGATCCCCAGCTCCTCCACGAAGGAGTCGTACTCGGCCTCCATCTTCGAGAACCTCGCCTTGCGGGCGAGGAGGTTCCCGAGCAGCTTCCGGTCGGCCTGCGCCAGCACGACCTCCTCGAGCTGCGAGATCTCCACCTCGACGGCGCGCGTCGCGTAGAAGAGCCGCTCGGCGGTGTCGCGGAGGGTCCGGAGCTTCCGCTGCTGGTGGACGATCACGCCGCCCGCGACGACGAGGGCGACGAGCACGACGGCGGCGAGGATCTGGTACGGGCGCGAGGAGCGCTTCTTCACGCGCTCGAAGGCGCGGCGGAAGAGGAGGGTCTCGTGCCCCATCGGCTGCTCGCCGTCCTCGCGCAGGAACCGGCGAAGGATCTGCGACTCGGTGCTGAAGCCGCCGGGCGCGGGCGTCGGCGTCGGCGCCGGGCCCGCCTCGCCGCGGGGCGGGCGCGGGACGGTGACGCGGGCCGCGGGCGCGGGC
>JAEYZK010000446.1 GCA_023428085.1 Pseudomonadota bacterium | reverse complement strand
CTCTCGCTCGGCGCCGGGCTCGCGCGCGAGGAGGGCGACGCCGCGCGCGCCGATCGCTGGCGCGCCGCCGCGGAGCGCGCGGCCGCGCACTACCTCGAGCACCACGTCCGCGCGGAGCGGTTCTTCGGCGGCCCGTACGACGCGCACCGCGTGCCCAACATGGAGGACCCCTACCTCCTCCTCAACGCCTATGCCGAGCTCCACCGGCTCACGGCGACGCCGCGCTGGCTCGAGGCCGCGGTCCTGTGCGCCGATCACCTCCTGGCCTGGCGCTACACCTACGACGTCGTCATGCCGCCCGGCACGATCTGCCGGGAGCAGGGCGTCTCGACGTGGGGCACCGCGCCCGCGTCGGCGCGGAACCGGCACGTGCAGAACTGGGAGACGGTCGCCGCGCCGGCGCTCGCGGACCTGTCGGAGTGGACCGGCGACCCGTGGTACCGGCAGGCCGCGGTCGATCACCTCGTCCAGTCCTGCCAGCTCGTGGAGCGCGGGGCCGGCGCCCTCGGGATCCCGCTCGGCGGGCAGAGCGAGCAGTGGTACGGCACCGAGTTCCACTGGTTCGGCAGCTTCGGCGACTACGGCAAGGGCAACCTCTGGAAGGTCTCGGTGGTGCTGCCCAAGTCCGGGTTCCTCACCGCGGTCGCGCTGCTGGGGCCGTTCGGCACGGGGTCCGCGCCGCCCGAGCCTGCCGGGGGGTGAGCCGCGATGCGGATCGTGGCCTTCGCCCTCGGCAACCCGCTCCGCGGCGACGACGGCGCCGGGCGCGCGATCGCCGCAGGCCTCCCGGCGCTCGTTCCCGGGCTCGAGGTCGTCGAGACCCTGGAGCTCCTGCCCGAGCACGCGGAGGAGGTCGCGGCCGCGGACGGCGTGCTCTTCCTCGACGCCGCGGCCGAGGGACCGCCGGGGGAGATCCGGACCGGCCCCGTCGCCGCGCGCGGCGCCCGCGCCGCCCTGCTCCACGCGCTCCTGCCCGCGGAGCTCCTCGGCCTCGCGCAGGCGCTCCACGGGCGCGCGCCGCCCGCGGCGCTCGTCACGATCGCCGGGGCCGACTTCTCGTATCGTGAATCCCTCTCGCCCGAGGTGGCCGCCTCCCTCCCGCGCGCGCGAGCGCGCGCCCGGGAGGCGGCCCGCGCGTTCACCGCCCGCTGACGGAGCTCGCCGGGGGAGGTCGCCGCGACGCGCCATCGAAGCCGTCTCCCCTGAAGCGGAGTTTTGCGCTCCGTACGGGGAGCAAGCGTCGTGTCCGCCCCCCCGAGCGGGCGGCGGCGCCATGACGTCCCGGTGACACGCCGGGATTCAGCTTGGTCCATGCGCGCGCTACTCGTGCAGGGCTCCTCGGCGCCGACGTACTGGGGGTACCGTCACGCCCTGGAGTTCGTGGACAAGGACGCTCCGCACCCGCCCCTCGGGCTCGCCACCCTCGCGGCCCACCTGCCCGAGGCCTGGGACCTCAGGATCCACGACCTCCACCTCGGCCCGCTCCCCGACGAGGCGCTCCGCTGGGCGGACGCCGTCCTCGTCTCCGGCATGCTCGTGCAGGCGGAGACGATGCGCGAGACGATCCGGAGGGCGCGCGCGCTCGGCAAGCCCACCGTCGCCGGCGGACCCGCCCCGACCACGAGCCCCGGCGACTTCGACGAGGCCGACTTCCTGTTCCAGGGGGAGGCGGAGGGCCGGCTCGACCGGCTCGTCGAGGCGCTCGAGCACCCCGGCCGCGCCACCGAGCGCGTGCTGTCGCCCCCCGGCGACGCCCGCCCCTCGCTCGCCCTCGCGAAGGTGCCGCGCTTCGACCTGCTCCGGCTCGACCGGTACGCGTCGCTCGCGGTGCAGGTCTCGCGCGGCTGCCCGTTCAACTGCGAGTTCTGCGACATCATCGAGATGTTCGGGCGCGTGCCGCGGGTGAAGGCGCCCGCCCAGGTGCTCGCCGAGCTGGAGGCGCTCCGGCGGCTGGGCGCCCGCGGCCCGCTCTTCATCGTGGACGACAACTTCATCGGGAACCGGAAGGCCGCCGGCCGCCTCCTCCCCGAGATCGCCGCGTGGCAGCGGGCGCACGGCCACCCCTTCGACTTCTACACCGAGGCGAGCCTCGACCTCGCCGGCGACGACAAGCTCGTCGCGTCGATGGTGGACGCGGGGTTCAGCTCGGTGTTCGTCGGCCTCGAGACCCCCGACCCGGAGACGCTGAAGGCCACGCAGAAGAAGCAGAACCTCAGGATGGATCCCGCCGAGGCCGTGCGGGCGCTCTCGCGCGCCGGCCTCGAGGTCTTCGCCGGCTTCATCGTCGGCTTCGACGGGGACGACGCCGGCGCGCTCGAGCGGCAGCGCGCGTTCGTCTCGTCGGTGCCCATCCCGCGGGCCATGGTCGGCGTCCTCACCGCCCTGCCCGGCACGCAGCTCTGGCGCCGGCTCGAGCGCGAGGGCCGGCTGCGCCGGTCCACCACCGGCGATCAGTTCGACCGGACCAACTTCGAGACCACGATGCCCGAGGAGGACCTCGTCCGCGGATACCGCGACCTCATGGCCGCGCTGTTCGACGCCGACGCGTTCTTCCAGCGGTGCCAGCTCTCCCTCGAGATGACGCCCACGCGCTCCGGCCCGCTCCGGCGCGGCTCGCTCAAGATCCTGCTCCGCGCGATCTGGCGCATCGGCCTCCGCGGCGAACGGACCCGCCGCCGCTGGTTCTGGAAGCTGCTCGGGATCGGCCTGCGGCGCGGGCCCGCGTACGTCACGCGCGCGGTCACGTTCTCGATCGTGGGCGAGCACTTCGTCCGCTACACCGCCGAGGACCTGCTGCCGCGCCTCGACCGCCGCCTCGCCGAGATCCGCGCCGAGGCCGCACGCGCCCGCTCGCACGCGCGCCGCGACTGGGTCGCCGCGCGGCCCGGGGCGGACGAGGCGGCGCCGCACGCCGCGACGCCCGCGCCAGGGGGAACGACGACCGAGGAGAGGATCGCGGCGGGGCCGCAGGCGTAGCTTCCCCTCCTCGCTCCTTCCCCGTTCGCCCTGAGCCCTTCGGCAGGCTCAGGGTAGACGGAGTCGAGCTTCCCCTCCTCGCTCTTCCGTTCGCCCTGAGCGTAGGGGCCGCGCAGCGGCCCCGGAGTCGAAGGGCGAGCTCCCGGGCCGTGCCCTACGCGCCCGGAGTCACCGCCCCTCGCACCACCCCCCGGAACGCCGCCATCGCGGGGTCGGCGTGCGTCCGCTCGTGCCAGCAGAGCTTCATCGTGACCGCCTCGAGCGGGAGCGCCGCCTTCACGGCCCGCGCCCCGAGGTGCGGCCCGAGCGCCTCGAGCACGGAGCGCGGCACCGTCGCGACGAGGTCCGTGGCGGCCACCACCGCCATGGCGGCCGTGAACGTGGGGACCGTGACGGTGACCTCGCGCGCGACGCCGGCGCGCGCCCACGCCAGGCCCGCCTGGTCGCGCAGCCCCTTCCCCGGCGCCATCTCGACCGCGACGTGCCGCAAGCGCGCGAGCGCCCGCGCGGAGACGCTCGCGCCCGCCGACGGATGGCCCGCGCGGCAGACGAGGACCACGCGCTCGTCGTAGAGCGGCTCGACGTGGATGCCCGCGCCCTCCTCGGCGACGCCGATGACAGCGTCCACCTCCGTCCCCGCGAGCCCGCCGAGCGAGACGAGCGCGTCGATGCCGACGGCCCGGAGGTGCGCCCGCGGCAGCTCCGCGGAGAACCGCGCCGCGATCGCCGGGAGGCGCACGAGCTGGCCCGCGTCGGCGAGGGCGAGCGTGAAGGTGCGCGTGCACGTCGCCGGGTCGAAGGTGCCGCCCTGGACGGCCGCCTCCAGCTCGCGCAGCGCGCGGGCCAGCCCCGGCCCGAGCTCCGCCGCGCGCGGCGTCGGCACCACGCCGCGGCCGCGTCGGACGAGGAGCGGATCGCCGAGCGCCGCCCGCAGGCGCGCCAGCGCGTTGCTCACCGCGGAGGGCGTGAGGTGGAGCCGCCGCGCCGCGCGCACCACGCTGCGCTCGGCGAGGACGGTGTCGAGCACGAGCAGCAGGTTCAGGTCGAGGGCGGAGAGATTCATGGCAGTGATGCTTCAGCTCACGACTCCTCACTACCGCTGAGCATGTCGCGCGCGCATGGGAAAGCGCATGTCCTCGCCACGCTCCCCGTCCGCGTTCGCCGTCGCCGCGCTCGTCGCCTGCGCCGGCCCCGCCGTCTCCACACCGCACCCGCCCCAGGAGGTCCCCATGCGCGACGTCCCCGTCCTCGACTCTCACATGAGCCATCGCGAGCTTGGCCGCGGCCCCGCCGTGGTCTTCCTGCACGGGAACCCGACCTCGTCGCACGTCTGGCGCGAGGTGCTCCCGCAGCTCGCAGGGCACGCGCGTTGCCTCGCGCCCGACCTCATCGGCATGGGCCGCTCCGGGAAGCCCGACCTCGCGTACCGGTTCGCCGACCACGCGCGCTACCTCGACGCATGGTTCGAGGCGCTCGGCCTCCGCGAGGTGGTGCTCGTCGGCTACGACTGGGGCGGCGCGCTCGCGCTCGACTGGGCTGCGCGCCACCCGGACCGCGTGCGCGGCGTCGTGGTCTTCGAGACGTTCCTCCGCCCGATGCGGTGGAGCGACTGGCCTCCGCAGGGCGCCGAGCTCTTCCGCGCGCTGCGCACGCCCGGGGTCGGCGAGCGGATCGTGCTCGAGGAGAACGCCTTCCTCGCGCGCTCGCTCGAGAACGGCGTGAAGCGCGGCCTCTCCGCGGAGGAGCGGGCCGCCTACGCCGCCCCGTTCCCCACTCCTGCATCCCGCCGGCCCGTGCTCCAGTGGCCGCGCGAGATCCCGATCGACGGCGCGCCCGCCGACGTCGCCGCCGTGGTGACCCGATACGGCGCCTGGATGACCGCGTCGCCGGAGACGCCGAAGCTCCTCCTCACGTTCGACGCGCCGAGCGTGCTCGGCGCCCCCGCGATCGTGGCGTGGGCGCGCGAGACCTTCGCCGGGCTCGAGATCGTCCAGCTCGGCGCCGCCGGGCACCACGCACCGGAGGATCGCCCCGAGGAGATCGGGCGCGCGATCGCCGGGTGGCTCGAGCGTCACGAGCTCCTCCGGTGAGGGCTCACTCCGCCCGTTCGCCCTGAAGCGTAGGGCCGCGAAGCGGCCCGGAGTCGAAGGGCGAGCCACCTCGCCCCCTCCCCGAGCCACCGCTCCCCCGCCCCTCCCCGTGCTAGGATGCCGATCGCCGCTTGACGTCCGCGGCCGCGGCCTTACATGGGTCGTGCAGGTTCGTCATGGGGGCGAACTGGCTTCGACGGAGGATGGAAGGCGACTGGTGCGCGCCGTGGTTGGTCACGAGGCCACGTAAAAACGGGACCAAGCAGAAACGCGAACGAGCCCATGGCTCTCGCGGCCTAACTAAAGGCCGTGCGTTCCCCCGGAAGCGCCGGGTACCGGGTGTGGACGTCAGCTCCGGCTGGACCTGAGCAGGAAGCGAACCGCCTCGCTCGGGTCGAGATCAAAGGGTGAGAACGTGAGCGGTTGCAGGCCCGGAGGTTGCCGTTCACGTACTTTCTCCGGGATACGCGCGTAGGACCATTCGCTGGAGATTCTTCGGACCCGGGTTCGATTCCCGGCGCCTCCACTCCTAAGCTCCCGGTTCTCGGGGGCTTTTTCGTTTGAGTAGCAGATCGGTAGCAAGAGCTTGCTACCAAGGTCCTGTTTCCAAGGACTTGGGTGTTGAAGACGCCCTTGCACTCCAACCCGGAGAGGTTTCACGAGTCATCCGTCAGGAAATCCGGCACGCTTGAAGGTCGGCCTGGTCTCGACTGCGCGATGGCCGAGTAGACTCGGGTTCCTCGAGCGGCGGTGAGCTATGGGCAATGCGTATTTCCTGAGCCACGCATCGGCACACAAGCCCTTCTGCGACCAGCTTCGAGCGGCACTCGAGGCGCTTGGTCACCATGCGTGGCTCGACGCCTACGACCTTCATGGTGGAGCCAGCATTCCCGGCGCCATCGCCGATGGAATCTACGCCTGCGACTACTTCGTCCTCGTAGTCACTCCCGAGGTCCACAAGTCTCTGTGGGTGCCCTGGGAACTGAACCTCGCGGCGTACCGTGAAGTTCAGATCCTCCGCCGTGACTTCGTCGTTCCCGCGCTTCGCGAGCCGACACTCCTTCCACGGCTGGTCGCTCACAAGAGCCACGTCGACGTGCAGTGCGACCCAGCGACCGCTGCAACTCGGCTTGTCGCAGCGAGAGGAGCCGCCGCTCCGGTTCTAGCTAGAGCCCTGCCGAAGAACGCTGTGAAGCTGACCGCACGCCTGTTCCCGAAGCCCGGAAAGAAGTTCAGCACTCGCAAGCTGGAGGAGGCCTTCTGGGGTGCTTCCGTAGGTCGTGAAGGGAAGGCGCGCTCGTTCCCCCTCGCGAATCGGTACCACGGCGTCTCGGTCGCAAAAACGAGAATCGTTGTCGGCGGCGACAACGACGAGCGGGACTGCCTGACGGTCGTTGATGAAGATGGATCGGTGTCCCTTTCGGAAATGAGCTACACGCCAGGTGATCGTCCCGTTCTGGATGCCGCCCAGGTCGTCATGAAGATCGGGCTGTTCGTGCAGTTCGCGTATACGTTCTCGCAGTTGCTCGGGATGACTGACGGGGTCTCGCTCAGATTCTCGATTGAGGGAGTGGACCGTCCGTACATCCTCAACTTCGACCCGTCCGACCTGACGCAGTTCCAGATGCCATCGACTCCGCCTCCGCTGGCATCGGGAGAGGACCTCGAGGCGGCGAGCGACATGGCGGTCACGCCTGCCGTGTTGGAGCTTGATACGTTCCTTCGCGTCGTCGATGAGCTTCAGGCGGACCTCTTTCACAAACTCCGGTTCCCGGCGAACCTCGCCTTAGGCTCGCCCCCTGCGAGCCTTCGGTACTCGGAGCCTGCAGTTCGGCAGCACCTCGCTGCTGCTCTAAGGCTGGCAGTGTTCCAGGGGTAATCGCCCCGAAATCGGGGCGGCCCCTGCAGTATCCGTTACGGCAACTCCGCCGCTTCGTAGCCGTAGAGGTTGCAGGCGGAGTGGCCTAGTCTTCGGGGGTCAGGTCACCAACCTGCGTAGCATCGGTTCGCGATGCGCGCGAGCCGCCGGCCAGAAACTTGAAATTCGCCATGCCTGAACCTCAGACTCTGAGCGTGAGTGGGCATCCGAGCGCAGCCACAGGTCGCCTCGACTCGGCCGGGGGGCCATACCCGATCTTCTTTCCCTCCATCTCCAGTCTGAAGACCAGCATCACTCCGCTGGACTCGGCGCGGCTCCTGAAGGCAGCCCGGTTCCCGCGGTTCTTGGTATCGGCACACGACGTGGCCAACGCAGCCCACCAACCCGAGCTGGTGGCAACACTGTTCGAGTGTCGCGGGGCAGGCGCACAGCTACTCCTCGACAGCGGGAACTACGAGGCGTTCTGGACCCGCGACGCAACCTGGAGCCAGCGTCGGTTTCATGAGGTACTGGAACTCGCCTTGTCAGATGTGGCGTTCTCGTTCGATCAGCAGACGGTTCCGCCCGACGTCGCTCTTGCGGCACTCGCGGCCACATCGAACGCGGCCAACGACTCCCGCGCCTCGTCCACACCCATCGTGCCCATCGTTCACGGACCAGGCGACCTCCTCCCCACCATCGCCGCGAGCGTCGCGTCTTCGCTGCATGCGACGGCCGTCGCCGTTCCCGAAAGGGAGCTCGGCGTTGACCTCGTGCAGCGCTTCAAGTCCGTGCGAGCTATTCGCGATGCTCTAGGTCCCAACGAGTCGATTCGCCTTCACCTATTGGGCACCGGCAACCCCACGTCCATGCTCGTCTACGCGTACGCAGGCGCCGACAGCTTCGACGGGCTCGAATGGTGCCAGACGGTGGTGGACCACAGCACCGGTCTCCTTCATCATCTGTCGCACTACCCTCTCTTCAGTAGCCAGACGGAATGGGCCGAGTCAGGGGTTTCGCCTCTCGCCCGGGCGCTTGTGCACAACCTCGCGTTCTACAGAGCCTGGGAGCACAAGCTGGTAGCGGCGCGAGCGTCGGGGACCCTGAGGAGCATGATCGAAGTTCACTCCCCTACAGTGGCTGCGCTTCTTGCACATGCCTGAGCCACGCGCCCTTGAGTACGCCGCTCTAGCAGTGGCCCAGGAGATCGCGAGGCTCCGACCTCCTCGCGCGCCTCGAAGTAATGCCGAACTGCTCGAGGCCTTCACTGGCTGTGTGCTCTCAAGCCGTGTTCGGCATCCCGTGGCAGTTGCCTCCGTGGAGCGCCTGAAGACTGCCGGCCTCTTCGCCTCCCCAGCACACTTCCTGGCAGGAGGGGAACGCGTCGTCTGCTCGGTTCTGGCGCAGCAGCCGCTTGCTCATCCCCGGCCGCGCCAAATGGCTCACTGGCTAACCGGCGGGTTGCGTTCCCTGCTTTGTGGTTCCGTCTCCATTAGAGCTCGGCTTCGCGCAGCAGCCGATCCCCGTGAGACTCGCAGTTGGCTTACGCGCGAGTGCCTCGGGCTGGGCCCCAAGCAGGCAAGCCTATTCTTGCGCAAGGCGGGAGTCGCTGAAGACCTCGCAGTGCTTGACGGTCACGTCATCCGCTTCATGCAAGTTCTCGGTCTTGTGAGCGGACAGAAAATGCCGTCTCGACTTCCCGAGTACGAGCGCATCGAGGACTGTTTTGCCCGTTATGCCTGCTCACTGGGAACGAGTGTCGCGCGCCTAGACGCCGCGATTTGGATCGTTATGCGGGTGACAAGGGGGAGACACTCATGGCGCTCGTGACGCTTGTCTCTGGCGGGCTCGACTCCACACTGATGGCGGTACTTACAAAGGAGCAGGGCCTGAAGCAGTTCCCCCTGTTCATCGACTACGGTCAGCTGGCCGCCCGCCGCGAGTTGGCGGCCTGCAAGGCCACCTTCCGGAAGCTCCGCCTGCCCGCCCCAGCCGTACTGCGCATACCGGGGTATGGAGCACTAATCAAGTCAGGCATCACTGACTCGAGGATGAACGTCGTTCGGGATGCGTTCCTCCCAGGGCGAAACACTCTATTCCTTCTGGCAGGGGCGGCCTACGCTCGTCAGAAGCGAGCACAGGCCGTCTGCATCGGGTTGCTTGACGAAGCACGGCATCTGTTTCCCGACCAAACATCTGCCTTTCTCTCGTCGATGGAACACCTGCTGCGCGATGCAGTGTCATACCCGATAGCCGTAAAGGCACCGCTGGCACAGCTCAACAAACAAGCGGTGATCGAATTGGCATCACAGAAGCGCATCACCGGCACCTACTCATGCCACCGCGGCGGAAAGGTGCCCTGCGGAAAGTGCATCTCTTGCGCGGAATTCGGCTTGGCCTGACTCACAGGAGGCTCCAATGGGCGGCGGCGGAGGCGCGTACTCCTTCTCCGAAGGTGAGCTTCGAAGTCTTGAGGAGAAGGCGAGGCAGGCTCTCTCGGAGCGAGAGGCACCAGAAAGGAGAAACGTCTTCATCAGTTTCGCCTACGAAGACGTCCAGCAGGTAAACCTGCTTCGCGGACAAGCCCGCAACGAGGATTCCGACATTGAGTTCAATGACTGGTCACTGCAAGAACCCTTCGACAGCGACCGCGCCGAGTACATTCGCGCCGGGATCCGAGAGAGGATTAACCAGTGCTCTGTCACGGTCGTCTTCGTGTCGGACCACACTGCTGCCAGCAAGTGGGTTGACTGGGAGATTCGCGAGAGCGTTCGGCTCGGTAAGGGCGTCGTAGCTGTTTACTCAGGGCACGCGCCGGCGCGTCTACCCGCTGCACTTGCGGGCATCGGCGTCTCCCCCATTCCGTGGACCCACGACGGCATTAGCCGAGCCATCGCTGCCGTAGCAGCGAACCGCCAGCCTTGACAGTGAGGGCACCATGCCCGGTGACGAGAAGGTTACGCTCTCCCGCCTCGAGGACCAGATCAAGTGGTACGACTCCAAGAGCAGCCACAACCAGTTCTGGTTCAAGTCGCTGCGCATCACGATCATTGTTGCAGCCGCACTTATTCCACTGCTGTCACTCGGCGAGACTCCCAGGTGGCTGGCCGGCTCGCTGGGAGCCCTTATCGTTGTTCTCGAGGGCCTTCAGCAGGTCAACCAGTTTCATGCCAACTGGATTCAATACCGCTCTACTTGCGAGTCCCTAAAACACGAGAAGTTCTTGTACCTGGCACGCGCTGCACACTACTCCAACGCCGCATCCGCTGAGCAGTTGCTCGCGGAGAGAGTCGAGTCCCTTGTTTCTCAAGAACATGCGCAGTGGTCTACCACGCAGGAGCAGGCCGCCCCAAAGCCGCCTCAGCAGTGAGCACCCGCCGTTCGCCGTTGCCTCACCGCGTGAACTCGTGCTTGTGCACTCGGTCACCGGATGTCGGCTCCCGCGTAGCGTCGTGATCCACCGCCCGCCGCCGTCCGGTCTGCACCGCCGCGAGATCCGGTGAGCCGGTGGCCGAGTGCGGCGAGCGCGCCGGCCAGAAACTATCCCACCACCCGATC
>JAEYZK010000384.1 GCA_023428085.1 Pseudomonadota bacterium | reverse complement strand
CTTCGGACAGGGGCGCGCCCGCTGCGGATGGACCTCTCCGCGCGCGGATGCCGTTCTGGCTGGGCTGCGCGCCCGCGGTGTACCGCTCCGCGGGGGCCGGGCTCCGGCGCTCCGGCGGCTGTGGCGCGGTCGGACGGCTGCGGAGTGCGGAGATCGGAGTGCGGAGTGCGGAGTGCGGAGTGGCGGGTGGGGTGCAGATGCGGACGCGGATCTTCGGTCATGAATGACCGCCGTCACGCCGCCGGTCGATGGTCCCGCGTCGACCTCCCCCGATGCGCCGAAAATGCGCGGTGCGGAAAGCGCGCGCAGCGACGGGGCCGGCTGCACTTCGGGCTGGACAACCTCGTACGGTCGGAGTTTGCTCCGCGTAAAAGTCCCAGGACGGTCTTCAACGTGGGGTCGGTTCGTTCGGCCATCCAGGGTCGGGGGCGGATCACGGAGGACCACACATGCGCAGGAACACCGTCTTGGCTCTCTCTGCCTGCCTGGCGATGCTCGCGTGCGACGCGTCGCGCTCGGCCCAACCGGCCCGGGGCGCCTCCGCCGGCGCCTCCTCGAGCGGCCTCAGGGTGCAGTACCGCACCAGCGGGACCTCGGCGTCGACCAATACGATCGCGCCCTGGATCTCCGTCGCGAACGGCGGCCCGAGCGCGGTCTCCCTGAGCAGCATCACGGTCCGGTACTGGTTCACGGCCGACGGGGCGCAGACCACCCACTACTACTGCGACTGGGCACCGATCGCGGGCGCGTGCGCGAACGTCACCGCCAAGGTCGTGAAGATGGCCAGCGCCACGGCGATGGCGGACACCTACCTCGAGCTCGGGTTCAGCTCGAGCGCGGGCAGCCTCGCCGCCGGGCAGTCCACGGGCGACATCCAGAGCCGCATGGCGAAGAGCGACTGGTCGAACTTCGACCAGTCGAACGACTACTCCTTCGATCCCACGAAGACGGCGCCGGCCGACTGGGACCGCGTGACCCTGTACCAGGACGGAGCGCTGATCTGGGGCGCCGAGCCCGGAGGGACGCCGCCCACCTGCGCGGCGGCGCCGCCCGCCCCGACCGTCACGGCGACGGCCACGTCCTCGAGCGCGATCGACGTCACGTGGGCGGCGGTGACGCCGCCGGCCGGCTGCGCGGTCACCTACGAGGTGTACCGGAGCACCACGAGCGGCTTCACGCCCTCGGCGGCCAACCGGGTGGCCGCCGGGCTGACCACGACCTCGAGCGTGAGCACCGGGCTCGCCGCGGGCACGACCTACCACTTCGTCGTCCGGGCGGTGGACGCCTTCGGCTCGACCAGCTCGGCCCAGGTGAGCGCCGCGACGCAGTCCGGCAGCTCGAGCCCGGCGCTCAAGGTGCAGTACCACGTGTCGACTGCCGCCCCGAGCCCCATCCAGCTCACCCCGCTCATCCGGATCGTGAACGGCGGCAGCGCGCCGGTGGCCCTCAGCACCCTCACCATCCGTTACTGGTACACGGAGGAGGGGACGCAGGGGCAGACCTACGCGTGCGACTACTGGGCGAACGGGTGCGCCAACGTCACCGCCAGGTTCGTCCGGCTGGCCGCCCCGACCGCCGGCGCGAACCACTACCTCGAGCTCGGCTTCACCAGCGGCGCGGGGAGCCTCGCCGCGGGCGCCAGCACCACCGACATCCAGAGCCGGTTCGCGAAGACCGACTACAGCGCCTTCGACCAGACCAACGACTGGTCCTACGACGGCACCAAGCTCGCGCCCGCCGACTGGAACCACGTCACCCTGTACCAGGACGGTGTGCTCGTCTGGGGGATCGAGGCCGGGGTGGACACCGCCCCGCCCACCGCCCCGACCCACCTCACGGCGGCGTCCACGAACAGCGTCTCGGTGACGCTGACCTGGACCGCCGCCACCGACGACACGGGCGTGGTCGGCTACGACGTCTACAAGGGCGCCGCGCTCGACGGCACCACCACCTCCACCACCTACAAGGCGACCGGTCTCACCCCGAGCACCGCCTACGGCTTCACGGTGCGCGCCCGGGATGCGTGGGGGAACGCCTCGAGCCCGAGCGCCGTCCTCTCCGTCACGACCTCGCCGCCGGACGACACGCCTCCCAGCGCGCCCACCGGGCTGACGGCGGCGAGCGTGACCTCCACCTCCGCCTCGCTCACCTGGGACGCCTCGACCGACGACGTGGGCGTGGTCGCGTACGACGTGTACAGCGGGAGCACGCTCGCGGGCTCCCCGACGACCACGAGCTTCACCGCGATCGGCCTCTCGCCGAGCACCTCCTACAGCTTCACGGTCCGCGCCCGCGACGCGGCGGGCAACGCCTCCGCCGCCAGCGCGCCGCTCGGGGTCGCCACGCCGGCCAGCGGCGGCGGGAGCTACGCCCTCGACCCGCCCGACGCCTGCTACAGCCAGTACGTGGTCGCCGGCTGCACGGAGGGCGTCGCCAGCTCCACCTGCGGCGGCCACTGCCGCGTGGCCAACGCCTGCTCGCCGCCGGAGGATCCGGCGAAGGGCAACCTCCCCATGACCTTCGCCTGCCCGCGCTTCATGACCTTCAGCGACGAGATGGTCCAGGCGGCGCGGGACGACTGGGGCGACACCGAGCCCTTCGTCTACGGCGTCGTGGGGCACGACGCCGACATCGGCGGGCTCGACACCGGCACGAGCAGCTGCTGCCAGTGCTACCAGCTGGTCTTCGAGTCGGGGGAGCCGGCGATCTCGCAGTCGGACCCGGTGGCCATCCCGAAGCCGATGATCGTCCAGAGCTTCAACACGGCCGCGGGCGGCGGGAAGAACTTCGACATCTACATGGGCGGCGGCGGGTTCGGGGCCTTCAACGCCTGCATCCCCGGCACGTACGCCGGGACGCAGACCACCAACTTCGGCCACTTCATGTACACCGCCTTCCCCAGCCAGTACCCGACGAACGGCGGCATCAAGGCCATCAACCTGGATCAGTGCAAGGTGAACAGCGCCGTCTCGGCCACCTCGCTCGCCTCCCCGGCCTGCCAGGATCGGATCTCGCAGCTGTGCGGCAACACCGCCGCGGCCTCCCCGACGGTGGCGTTCGCGACGATGACCTCCTGCATCCGGACCAACGCGCCGAGCTCGTTCTACCACCAGAACTGGCACGTCCGCGCGAAGCGGGTCGAGTGCCCGGCGGCGCTGACGCGCGTGACCGGCTGCCGCCTCGCGCCGCAGGGGCTGCCCCAGGCCGACCCGACGGCGCGGACCGCCGCGTCCGCCGGGAGCGACTTCGTCACCGGGTACACCACCACCACGATGCAGGACTGCTGCAAGCCGAGCTGCGCCTGGTCGGACCAGGTCGCCGGCGCCGGCCTCACGCCGGTCGGCAAGTTCGGCGCGTTCTACTCGTGCGACCAGAACGGCGTGCCCATCACCGCGCCGTAGGGAGGGGAGTCTCTCGCTCCGTGAAAGTCCGCTCGTGCTGAGCTGTCCCCGGCCTCACCGCAACCCGACGATGTTCCCCTCCCCGTCCACGTCGATGTCCTCCGCGGACGGCCGCGTCGGGAGCCCCGGCATGAGCCGGATCGCGCCGTTGAGCACGGTCACGAACCCGGCGCCGGCGGCGAGGCGGACCTCGCGGACGGGGAGGCGGAAGCCGGTGGGGTTCGGGCCGAGCGCGGGGTCGTGCGAGATGGAGAGGTGCGTCTTCGCCATGCACACGGGCAGCCGCCCGAAGCCGAGCCGCTCGAGCTCGGCGAGGTCCTCGGCGGCGCTGCGCGCCCAGTCCACGCCGGCGGCGCCGTAGACGCGGGTGGCGATGGCCTCGACCTTCTCGCGGAGGGGCGCGTCGTCGGGGTAGAGGAAGTCGAAGCCGGGCGCGCCCTCGGCGGCGGCGGCCGCGACGGCGCGGGCGAGGTCGAGCGCGCCGGCCCCGCCGTCGGAGAAGTGGCTCGAGACGGCGAACGCCCGCGCGCCGGCGGCGACCGCGGCGTCGCGGACGGCGGCGCGCTCGGCCTCGGTGTCGGTGGGGAACGCGTTGAGCGCGACCACCGCGGGCACCCCGAACGTGCGGAGGATCCCGAGGTGCCGGACGAGGTTGGCGCAGCCGCGGCGCACGGCCTCGGCGTCGGTCGCCTTCGCGTCGCCGCCGCCGTGGCAGCGGAGCGCGCGCACGGTGGCGACGAGCACGGCGGCGGAGGGGCGGAGCCCGGCGACGCGGCACTTGATGTCGAAGAACTTCTCGCCGCCGAGGTCGGTGGCGAAGCCGGCCTCGGTGACGACGAGGTCCGCGAGGCGCAGCGCGAGCCGGTCGGCGAGGATGGAGCTGTTCCCGTGGGCGACGTTGCCGAACGGGCCGGCGTGGACGAACACCGGCGAGCCCTCCAGCGTCTGCATCAGGTTCGGCTTCACGGCGTCCACGAGGAGCGCGGCCATCGCCCCGGCGGCCTTGAGCTCGCCGAGCGTCACCGGCGCGCCGCCCTGCCCGCGCGCGACGACGATCCGGGCGAGCCGCGCGCGCAGGTCGGCGAGGTCCGCGGAGAGGGCGAGGACGGCCATCACCTCGGACGCGGCGGTGATGATGAACTCGCCGTCCCGCTCCGGCCCGTCCTCCTTCCCGCCGCGCCCGATCCGCACCTGTCGGAGCACGCGGTCGTTCATGTCCAGCGTCCGGGGCCAGCGGATCGTCTCCGTGGCGATCCCCAGCGCGTTGCCGCGCGCGAGGTGGTTGTCCAGCATCGCCGCGCCGAGGTTGTGGGCGGCGGCGACGGCGTGGAGGTCGCCGGTGAGGTGCAGGTTCAGGACCTCGTTGGGCGCCACCTGGGCGCGCCCGCCGCCCCCGCCGCCGCCCTTCATCCCGAACACGGGGCCCAGCGACGGTTGACGCAGGGTGAGCGCCGCGCGCCGGCCGAGCCGGCGGAGCCCGTCCACGAGGCCGACGGCGGTGGTCGTCTTCCCCTCGCCCGCAGGCGTGGGCGTGATCGCGGTGACGAGGACGAGCTTGCCCTCCGGCGCGGCGGCGAGCCGGCCCCACGCGTCGCGGCCGATCTTCGCCGCGAAGCGGCCGTACGGCTCGAGCTCGCCGGGGCGGAGCCCGAGCTCCTCGCCGAGCTGCTGGATCGGGCGGAGACCATTCCTGTCCACGCCGTTGGTCGATGGGCCCACGGGTTCCTCCCGCGCTGCGCGCAGTGAGCGTCGATTATGCGCCAGCACGCGCGGGTTCGTACACGGGGAGCCCGCCGATCGCGGATCGCGCGGTCGGCAGGCGTTCTCGGTGAGACCGGGTCTCTCAGCCCCGCGCGCCGCGGCCGCAGGGAGCGTCAGCTCCGGCCCGGGGACCCGGCCGCCGGCTCCCGCGGGAGCTCGACGGTGAACGTGGCGCCGCGGTCGGGGCCGGGGCTGCTCGCGCTGATCGACCCGCCGAGCTGCTTGGCGTACACGGCGCAGGTGTGCAGCCCGAAGCCATGCCCATCGGGCTTGGTCGTGAAGCCGAACGAGAACAGCTTGTCGAGGTCCCTGGGGTCGATCCCCTTGCCGCTGTCGTTGATCCGGATGCAGACGCGCTCCGCGCCGACCGGCTCGATCGCCACGCGGAGCACGCGCCGGCCTCCGGCGGCGTCCCGCATCGCCTCCACCGCGTTCTTCACGAGGTTGACGAGCACGTGGAGGAGCTTGGAGCGGTCGCTGACGACCGCCTGCGCCTCGCCGGCGCCGTCCTCCTCGACCACGACGCCGTGGCGCTCCAGCAAGGGGCCCTGCGTGTGCACCGCCGCCGAGACGAGCGCCCGCAGATCCAGGCGTTCGGGCAGGAGCGGGCCGTGCCCGTCGCGCGCGAGGTCGTGGAGTCCGCGGATCGTGTCGCGGGCGAGCTGCACCTTCTCGAGCAGGAGCTGCGCCTCTCCCATCATCGCCGCCCGCTCCTGGGCGAGCTGCTCGCCGGCGCGGCCGAGGTACTCGGCCAGCAGCGGCGCGCGCGGATCCCGGGCGAAGAACCCCGGCAGGTCGTCGCGGTGGGAGTGGACGAGCGCGAGCGCGCGGCCCAGGCCCGCCACCGTGGCGGCGCCCGCGGCGCCGGCGATCTGCTCGGCGCAGACGCTCACGGTGTTGAGGACGTTGCCCACGTTGTGGAGCGTCCCGACGGCGAACTCGGCCATGCCGGCCTGGCGCGCCGTGTCCACGAGCTGGTGCTGCTGCTCGCGGAGCTTGGCCACGAGGCGGCTCGTGCTGAACACGGTGCTGATGTAGTCCATCAGCACCTCGTAGCCGTAGCCGTTGATGGACCCGACCTCGCACACCGCGAAGCCGATCGGCCCATCCGGCGACTCGATGGGCAGCACGGCGTGCGCGCGGCGGCGGTCCCCCGTGAACCGGCCCGGGATGAGCTCGCGCGGCGCGAACGTGGCGCGGCCGTCGAGCTCCGCGACCCCGTCGAGGTCATGGTGCACGACGAGCGCCGCCTCGCGCAGCGCCGGATCCACGTAGCGGGCGAGGAAGAAGCTCCGGACGCCGAGCACCTCGAGCGCCGGGATCAGGTTGCGGACGAACGCGTCCTCGGGGAACGGGAACGGCTGCACGAGGCGGTGCAGCACGCGGGTCTCGTACTCGGCCCGGCCCCGCCTTCGCACCTGCGCCCCCGCCGAGGCCGAGGCGATCGCGGGGTACGCCGCCTCGCGCAGGGCGGCGAGCCGCTCCGCCTCCGCCGGCGCCCGCGCCGCGGCGAGCGCGATCGCCGTGCCGAGGACCCGGAACCACTCGGACGGATCGGGGTCCACCTCCGCGCTCCGGGTGACGAGGCTCTCGAGCGCGTGGAGCAGCGCCGGCGCGCGGGCCGGCTCCGCCGTGGCGAGCGCCTCCGAGAGCTCGGCGGCCCAGCCGGGGACGCCGGCGCTGGCGCCGAACCCGGGGAACGCGGCCTCGAGCTCCCGGCGCAGGCCCTCCGGAGCGGGTGCGCCCGGATCCCGCACCACCGTGTCCGTGCGCGGGATCGCGCCGGGACACCCGCAGCTCCGCCGCGTGACGAGCTCCGTCGGCACGAGGCCGTCCGGCCCGACCGCCTCCCCGCGTGCCAGCGCCAGCGCCCGGCGCATCGCCAGCCGGACCATCTCCGCGAACGGCTGCCGCACCGTGGTGAGCGGCGGGGCGGCGCTGGGGGCGTCGGCGACGTCGTCGAACCCGCAGACGGCGACCTGGCCGGGGACGTCCACGCCCCGGCGGCGCAGCTCGTCCAGCGCCGAGAGCGCCATGAGGTCGTTGGAGGCGAGCAGCGCGTCGTACGCCGCGCCGCGCTCCGCGAGCGTCCGGATCGCGCCGGTCCCGGAGTCCGGCGACCAGTCGCCGTCCACGAGCAGCGCGGGGTCGAGCGCCAGCCCGTAGCGCCCCAGGGCCGCGCGGTACGCCTCGAACCGCAGGGCCGCCTCGCGGCTGTGCGCGGGGCCGCCGACGAAGGCGATCCGGCGGCGGCCGTGGTGGGCGACGAGGTGCGCGACCGCGAGGGCGATGCCCGCGGCGCCGTCGGCCGAGACGCTCGACACGCCCGCGAGCGGCTCGGAGAGGCTCACCACGGGGATGGGGGCGAGCCGCGGGACCAGCGCCGCGGCGCCGGCCGGGCCGGACAGGTGGCTGACCGACGGCGTCAGCATCACCGCCGCGTCCACGTTCTCCGGCCGGACGAGGGAGAAGAGCGAGGAGCGATCGAAGGTGGACCGTCGCCTCCACTCCTCCCCGATCGCCCCGCCGAGGAAGCACAGCAGGTCCACGTCGAGCTCGGCCGCGGCCCGGATCACGTACTTCCAGACCATCGCCTCGTAGCCGTTGAACACCGAGTTCAACAGGAAACCGACGATCGGGCGGCGGCCGGTGGGGTGGTCCATTCTGACGGTACCAGTCTACCCGCCCGGCGTGCGGCCCTGTCATCGGCGACGCCCTCGTGGCGGGTCTTCCCCCGCGGGGGTGCACGGCCTGCGGGGGAGCGTTCGCCGCTCCGGACCGCGGACGACCGCGCCACCCCCCGGTCCCGGGGGTGCGGGGCGGGCCTGGCCCTCGGGTGGAACTTGGAGTTGATCCGCGCCGCCCCGCGTGCGATCCCACCGCCATGAGGGCGGTGGTGCAGCGGGCGTCTCGCGCGGAGGTCCGCGTGGAGGGCGAGGTGACCGGGTCGATCGGCCGGGGCCTCCTCGTCCTCCTCGGCGTCGCGAAGGGCGACGGACCCGACGACGCACGCGCCATGGCCGACAAGCTCGCGGGGCTCCGCATCTTCGAGGACGCGGAGGGCAAGATGAACCTCGCCGTCGCCGAGGTCGGGGGGGGCGTCCTCGTCGTCTCGCAGTTCACCCTCCTCGGCGACGCGCGCAAGGGGAACCGCCCCGGGTTCAGCGACGCGGCGCCGCCCGAGGAGGCGAACGCGCTCTACGAGGCCGTCTGCGGGGCCCTGCGCGCCCGCGGCCTCCCGGTCGGCACCGGCGTCTTCCGCGCGCAGATGGACGTCGAGCTCGTGAACGACGGGCCCGTGACGATCCTCCTCGACACCCGCAAGCTCTTCTGACCCGCTCCACCGGAGGTGAACATGTCCGACTGCCTGTTCTGCAAGCTCGTCGCCGGCCAGCTCCCGGCCCGGCTCGTCCACCAGGACGACGACACCGTCGCCTTCGAGGACATCAACCCGCAGGCGCCGACGCACCTGCTCGTCATCCCGAAGAAGCACATCGCCTCGCTGAACGACCTCTCCCCCGCCGACGACGCGCTCGCGGGCAAGCTCCTCCGCGTCGCGGCGAAGCTCGCGGCGGAGCGCGGGATCGCCGTCGAGGGCTGGCGCGCGGTCGCGAACACGAACCGCGGGGCGGGCCAGACGGTCTTCCACATCCACGTCCACGTGCTGGGCGGCCGGGCGATGGCCTGGCCGCCGGGGTAGGCGGCGTGCACGCCGAGCGGCCGCGCCGCAGCGCGCTCTACGTCCCCGCCGCCAACGCGCGGGCGCTCGAGAAGGCGCGCGGGCTCCCGGCGGACGCCGTGATCCTGGACCTCGAGGACGCGGTCGCGCCGGCGGCGAAGGAGGCGGCGCGCGCCCAGGCGCTCGCCGCGCTCGCGGCCGACGGCTGGCGCGCGGAGCGGATCCTGCGCGTCAACGGCGCGGGGACCCCGTGGCACGAGGCGGACCTCGCGGCCGCGGCGCGCGCGGGGGCGGACGCGGTCTGCCTGCCGAAGGCCGAGTCGCCGGAGGGCGTCCGCGCCGTCGCCGAGGCGCTCGCCCGCGCCGGCGCGCCGGAGTCGCTCGCGCTCTGGGTGATGATCGAGACGCCGCGCGGCGTGCTCGCCGCCCGCGAGCTCGCCGCGGCCACGCCCCGGCTCGCGTGCCTCGTCGCCGGCACGACCGACCTCGTGAAGGAGCTGCGCGCGATCCACTCGCCCGGGCGCGCCGAGGTCGTGACGAGCCTCGCGCTCCTGCTCCTCGCCGCCCGCGCGAACGGGCTCGCCGCCCTCGACGGCGTCTCGCTCGACCTCGCGGACGCCGCCGGCTTCGAGGCGGCCTGCCGCCAGGGGCGCGCGCTGGGCTTCGACGGGAAGACGCTCATCCACCCGTCCCAGCTCGAGCCCGCGAACCGGATCTTCGCGCCGACGGCGGAGGAGCTCGCGGCGGCGCGGCGGGTCGTGGCGGCGCACGCCGAGGCAGTGGCGAACGGCCGCGGCGTCGCGGTGGTGGACGGCCGGCTCGTCGAGGCGCTCCACGTCGCGGAGGCGGAGCGGGTGCTGCGGCTCGCGGACGCGATCGGGGACCGGTGAGCGAGGCCTGGGCATCAGGCCTCGGGCGTCAGGCGTCAGGGAAGCAGCGCGCCTGAGGCCCGAGGCCCGACGCCCGAGGCCCCGACGCGGTGGGCGGAGGCTCAAGAGCGACGCACTCCACATCCCGGCAGGGTAGCCAGGCCGGCGTGGACAGGGCAGGCCCGCTCTCCTAAAGTGACCAGTCCACATGCGAGGCATCCGCGGGGCCACCCAGGTCAGCGCCAACACGGTCGAGGCCATCGAGGACGCCGTCGTCGAGCTGTGCCACGAGGTCTGCGGGCGGAACGAGCTCCAGCCCGCCGACATCGTCTGGGCCATCTTCACCGTCACGCACGACCTCGACGCGGACTTCCCGGCCCGCGCCGCGCGCATGGGCGGCTGGGGGAACGTGCCGATGATCTGCTCGCAGGAGATCCCGGTCCCGGGCTCCATGCCGCGGGTCATCCGCGTCCTGCTGCACGTGGACTCGGACGGCCCGCGGAACCACGTCTACCTGCGGGGTGCGGAGGCGTTGCGGCCCGATCTGCACCGGAAGCCGTGAGAGGGCGGCGCGCATGACGGCCACACCCGCGCTCCCGCAGACCCTCGGCGTCGTCGGCCTCGGCCTGATGGGCGCCTCGCTCGCGCGGAACGTCCGCCGCGCCGCGCCCGGCGTCCGCATCGTCGCGGTCGAGCCGCGCGAGGAGGTCCGCGCCCGCGCCCGCACGGACGGCGTCGCCGACGAGGTGCACGAGGCGCCCGGCCCCGCGCTCCTCGCCTGCGACCTGGTCGTGCTCTGCACCCCGGTCGCGACGATCGAGGCGCAGCTCGCGCCCGTGTCGGCGGCCATGAAGGACGGGGCGATCCTCACCGACGTGGGCGGCGCGAAGGAGAGCGTCGTCGCGCACGCGGGCGCGCGCGTCCGCCCCGGGGTCGCCTTCGTGGGCGCGCACCCGATGTTCGGCGGGCACGGCGGGTACGACGGCGCGAGCGCGGACAAGTGGATCGGCGGGACGGTGGCGGTCTGCACCGACGGGTCGCCCGGGCCGACCGAGCGCGTCGCCGCGCTCCACGCCGCGCTGGGCGCGCGCGTCCAGCGCTGCACCGCCGCGGAGCACGACGCCGCGGTGGCCATGGTCTCGCACCTGCCGTACCTCGTCGCCGCCGCGCTCGCGAGCGCCTCCCGCGAGGCGGGGCCGCTCGCGATGAGCCTCGCCGGCCCCGGGCTGCGCGACATGACGCGGCTCGCGCAGT
This sequence comes from Pseudomonadota bacterium, assembly GCA_023428085.1. GTDB lineage: Bacteria > Myxococcota > Myxococcia > Myxococcales > Anaeromyxobacteraceae > Anaeromyxobacter. The sequence goes on along the minus strand of JAEYZK010000384.1, from coordinate 1,881 downwards.
TCCCGTTCGACATCCAGGGCGAGGTGGCCCGGCGCAACGGCCACCTCCTCGGGGCCGCGACGCGGCTGGAGCGCCACCTCAAGAAGATCCTGGGCGCCGTGCGCGAGTCGCCCGAGGCGGCCCGCGGCGCGCTCGAGGCCGCGCGCGCGGCGAGGGAGGAGCTGTTTTGACCGTCGTCCAAGGCCCGCTCACCTGCCGCCGCGCCGGCCCGCTCCGCGGGACCGTGACCGTCCCCGGGGACAAGTCCGTCTCCCACCGGAGCCTCCTCTTCGGCGCCCTCGCCGCGGGCGAGACCCGCGTGACCGGGATCCTCGAGGCCGAGGACGTGCGCTCGACGCGCCGCGCGGTCGAGGCGCTCGGGGCGACGGTGCGGGAGGAGGGCGCGGAGCTCGTGGTCGCGCCGCCCGAGACGCTCCGGGAGCCGGGCGACGTCATCGACTGCGGGAACTCCGGGACGAGCCTGCGGCTCCTCGCCGGCGTGCTCTCCGGCGTGCCGGGGCTCGCCGTCCTGACCGGCGACGCGTCGCTGCGCCGGCGGCCGGTGCGGCGGGTGATCGACCCCCTGCGGAGGATGGGCGCGAACCTCACGGCGCGCGACGGCGACCGGCTGCCGCCGCTCGTCGTCCGGGGCGGGCCGCTCCGCGGGCAGCGGTTCGTGCAGGAGGTGGCGAGCGCGCAGGTGAAGTCGGCGCTCCTGCTCGCCGGGCTCCGCGCCGAGGGCGAGACGACCGTCGTCGAGCCGGAGCGCTCGCGCGACCACACCGAGCGGATGCTCCTCGGCATGGGCGTGCCGGTCCGGGTGGAGGGGCTCGCGGTGACGGTGACGCCGTCGCGGCCGCGCGGCACGCGCGTGGACGTGCCCGGCGACATCTCCTCGGCGGCGTTCTTCCTCTGCGCCGCGGCGGGGCTCCCGGGCTCCTCCGTCACGGTCCGCAACCTCGGCGTGAACCCCACCCGCACCGGCCTCCTCGACGTGCTCGCCGACATGGGCGCCCAGGTCTCCGTCGCCGACGAGCGCGTCGTCGCCGGCGAGGCGCGCGCGGAGGTGACGGTCCGGGCGGCCGACCTCGTCGCGACCGAGATCGGCGGGCCGCTCATCCCGCGCCTCATCGACGAGCTGCCCGTCCTGATGGTCCTCGCCACCCAGGCGCGCGGGCGGACGGTGATCAAGGACGCGCGGGAGCTCCGGGTGAAGGAGTCGGATCGCCTCGCGGCCATGGGCGAGACGCTCGCGGCGGCCGGGGCGAAGATCGAGCTCTTCGACGACGGCTGCGCCATCACCGGGCCGACGCCGCTGCGGGGCGTGACCGTCCGCACGCGGCTCGACCATCGGATCGCGATGTCGATGGCGGTGGCCCAGCTCTTCGCCGGCGCGGCGGAGGAGGTCGTGCTCGACGACGTCGCCTGCGTCGCGACGAGCTTCCCCTCGTTCTTCGAGCTCCTCGACGGCCTGGCCGCGAAGGCCCCGGAGCGCGGCGCCCGATGACGCCGCGCGCGGCCATCACGGGGCGCACCGCGCTCTACGGCGTCGTCGGCCACCCGGTGACGCACAGCCGCTCGCCGCAGATGCACGCGGCGGCGTTCGCCGCGCTCGGGATCGACGCGACCTACGTGGCCCTGCCGGTCGCGCCCGACGGCCTCGAGGTCGCCGTCCGGGGCGCGCACGCGCTCGGGTTCCAGGGGCTCAACGTCACCGTGCCGCACAAGCAGCCGGCGCTGCCGCTGTGCCGCGCGGTGGACCCGGTCGCGGCGCGGGTCGGCGCCGTCAACACGCTCCGGCGCCTCGACGCGGGCTGGGAGGGGTTCAACACCGACGCGCTCGCGACGCGCGTGCTGCTCGCCGAGGCGGGCCTCGCGCGCGGCGCGCGGGCGCTGCTCCTC